>JAISBF010000042.1 GCA_031266335.1 Verrucomicrobiales bacterium | reverse complement strand
GCGGCGGTGGCGCTGCCGGTGGCCGCGTTCGCCTCGCTGCGCTGGCAGGACGCGCCGCGCGCCGACCTCCAATGGTACACCGGCCTCGCGCTGTTCCTGTGCTTCATGGTGATTTGGACGCACCGCGCCAACATCAAACGGCTGCTGGCCGGCACGGAAAACCGGTTCGCCAAGAAATGAAAAACATCACCATCATCGGCGCCGGCGCCTGGGGTTCGGCATTCGGCAAGGCGCTGCGGCTCAACGGCCACGCGGTGCGCTTCCTCGACATCGGCGACACCGCGTGGCCCGCTGACGGTCCCGGCGATTGCGTGATTCTCGCCGTCCCGTGCCAGGCCGTGCGGAAAGTGCTGAACTTGTACCCGTCACCGTCAGCGCCCGTGTTCAGCCTCATCAAAGGCATCGAACTGTCCACGCACCAACTCGTCAGTGAAATCGTCCGCGAAGTGTGGCGCAAGGACGATGTCGGCGCCGTCAGCGGCCCCAGCCTCGCCGCGGAAGTGCAGGCCGGCGTGCCGACGGTGGTGGTGGTGGCCGCCGCCAGCGAGCCGCTGGCCGTGACGATGCAAAAAATCGTGCACGGCAAAGTCTTCCGCGCCTACCGCAGCACCGATTTGACCGGCGTCGAGCTTGGCGGCGCGTTGAAAAACGTGTACGCGCTGGCAGGCGGCATTTGCCAGGGCTTGCGCCTCGGCGAGAACACCATGGCCGCGTTGATGACGCGCGCGCTGGCGGAGATGGCCCGCATCGCCGCCGCCAAGGGGGCGCGCGCGGCAACCATCTACGGCCTCAGCGGCATGGGCGACCTGCTGCTGACCGCCTACAGTCCCGAAAGCCGCAACCACAAAGTCGGCGAGGCGCTGGGCCGGGGCCGCGAGTTGCCGGAAATTCTCCGCAACCTCGCCGGCACCGCCGAGGGCGTCCCGACCGTGAAAGCGTTGCACGAGTTGGCGCAAGGACAAAAAATCAACGCGCCCATCGTCAGCGAGTTGTATCAAATTTTGTACTGCCGCAAACCGCCCGCGCAGGGCTTGCGGACTTTGATGCAGCGCAAGGCGGAATTGGAGTGAGCTTGCGCCCCGGCGGTGAAAAATCCGCATTGCTAACTCGCGCGCGGCTTCTAACCTGTTACTCAATGTCGGTTTTGGGAATCATCGCCGGGAAAGGTCTTTATCCCAGCCTGTTGCTGGACGAGGCGCGCCGCAAGTTCGCGGGCCAAATCGTCATCGCGGCGTTTACGGGGGAGACCGACCCGGCGCTGACGGCGAGGGCTGACGGGCACTGCTGGATGAAGGTCGGGCAACTCGGCAAATTGCTGGCCTTTTTCCAGGACGCTGCCGTTGACCAGGCCATCATGGCGGGGCAAATCACGCCCGGCCGGTTGTTCGATTTTCGCCCGGATTTCAAGGCGCTGCTGCTGCTGGCGGCGTTGCGGGAGCGCAATGCCGAGTCACTGTTCGGCGCGGTGGCGGGGGCGCTGGAGCAGGCCGGTGTGCGATTGCTGCCGGCCACGACATTCATGGAAAAATTTTTGCCGCCGGCGGGTCTGGTCGCGGGGCCGAAGTTGTCCAAGCGCCAGTTGCGCGACGCGGATTTCGGCTGGGGCATTGCCAAGGAAATCAGCCGGCTGGACATCGGCCAGTCCGTCGTGGTGAAAAAGGGCACCGTACTGGCGGTCGAGGGGCACGACGGCACCAACGCGACCATCCGGCGCGGCGGCGAGCTTGGCGGCGGCGGGGCGCTGCTGGTGAAGGTGTCCAAGCCGGGGCAGGACCCGCGTTTCGATGTGCCGGTCATCGGCCCCGACACCGCGCGGATTTGCGCCGAGGCAAAAATTTCCGCCGTGGTGGTCGAGGCCGGCCGGACGCTGTTGCTGGGGTGGGATGAAATCACGTCACTGGCAGCGGAGCTGGGAGTGACGATTTTCGCGAAGGAATGAACCTCAACCGCCGCGACGCGCAAAAATTATGAGCAAGATCAAAGTCGGAGTAATCGGGGTCGGCAGCATGGGGCAGCACCACGCGCGGATTTACGCCGGCCTGGCGCAGGTGGAATTTGCCGGGGTGTATGACGCTGACGGTGAGCGCGCGCGCAAGGTCGCCGCGAAGCACGGCTGCCGCGCTTTCGCCACGCTGGAGGAACTGCTCGCCGCGGTTGACGCCGCCAGCGTCAGCGCCGCGACGACGGCGCATTTCGAGCTGGGCAAAAAATTGCTTGAGGCGGGCAAGCACATCCTCATGGAAAAGCCCATCACCAGCACGACGGACGAGGCGGTGCAACTGGTCGAGCTGGCGCGCGCGCGGGATTTGATTTTGCAAGTCGGCCACATCGAGCGGTTCAACCCCGTGCTGACGGCGCTGGAGGAACGGCTCACGCGCCCGCGTTTCATCGAGGCGCACCGGTTGTCGCCGTATCCTGAGCGCAGCACCGATGTCAGCGTGGTGCTCGACGTGATGATTCACGACCTCGAAATCATCATGCACATCGTCCGCTCGCCGGTCGTGTCGCTCGACGCGGTCGGCGTGCCGGTGCTCAGCGCGGCGGAGGACATCGCCAACGTCCGCCTCCGTTTCGCCAACGGCTGTGTCGCCAATCTCACCACCAGCCGCATCAGCCCGGAAAAACTGCGCAAAATCCGCGTGTTCCAGGACGACGCCTACCTGTCGCTCGACTACATGAAACAGGAAGGGGAAATTTACCGGCGCGCCAACGGCAAGATTGTCCGCGACAAAATCCCGGTGAGCAAGGACGAGCCGTTGCAGCGGCAACTGGCGTCGTTCACCAACTGTGTCGCCACGCACGGCGCGCCCATTGTCAGCGGCGACCACGCGACCGCCGCGCTGCGCCTCGCCGCGGAAATCATCGCGCAAATTCGGGCGCAAAAACTGGTCTGACGAATGGCAAACTCGGTTCCCACTTTCTATCTCATCGCCGGCGAGGCGAGCGGCGACCGGCACGCGGCGGAGTTGCTGCGCGAATTGAAAAAGGCGTGGCCGGACGGCGTGTTTCTCGGCGTCGGCGGGCCGCAGTTGAAGGCCGCCGGTCAGCGGCAGTTGTTTGACCTGGCGAAACACGCGGTGGTCGGCCTTACCGACGTGCTGCTCAATCTGCGCAAATTCCGCGGGTTGTTCCGCCGCGTGCTCGACGACTTGCAACGTCAGCGGCCCGACGCCATCATCCTGGTGGATTTTCCCGGTTTCAATTTGCGCCTGGCGGCGCGGGCGCGGGCGCTGTTGCCCGACACCAAAATCATCTACTACATCGCGCCGCAAGCGTGGGCGTGGAAGGCGGGCCGCGCCGCGAAAATGGAGCGGCTGCTCGATTTGCTGCTGGTGATTTTCCCGTTCGAACAGGACTGGTTTGCCGCGCGCGCGCCCGCGCTCAACACCGTCTGGATCGGTCATCCGGCGCTGGACCGCTGGCGGCAATTGCCGGCGGCGCCGGTCGAGTCGCGTGACGGTCAGCGGGTGGTACTGATGCCCGGCAGCCGCCGCAAGGAAATCACCGCGCACCTGCCGTTGCTGCTGGACACCTGCCGCCGGCTGGCGCCGATGGTGCCCGGCGTGAGTTTTCAACTGCTGGTCAACGACGCTGACAGTCGCGCGCTGGCCGAGGACCTCATTCGCCGTCAGCGGGCGGAATTGTTGAATCTGGAAATCTACAGCGGCTACCAGCTCACGCATCTGAGCCAGGCGGATTTGGCGCTCGTGGCCTCCGGCACCGCCACGCTGGAATGCGCGCTGGCGAATCTGCCGATGCTGGTGCTGTATCGCGCCAACCCGCTGACCTTCTTCATCGGCCGGCGGCTGGTGACGCTTGACGCCATCAGCATTGTCAACCTGATCGCCGGCAAAAAAATCGTGCCCGAATTTTTGCAAGGCGCCGCCAATCCCGACGCCCTGGCAACGGCGGCGCGGCGGTTGCTCGTCAACCGCGAGCTGGCGGCGAAGATGAAGACAGCGTTGCGCGCGGTGGTTCAGCAACTCGGCGAGCCGGGGGCGAACCGGCGGGCCGTCGCTGAAATCGGGAAACTGTTCCGCTGACCGTGACCGCGCTCAGTGCTGGCGCGCGAGCAGATACTCGGCGATGGCTTGCAACGGCGCGGCCTTGGGGCCGAGGGCGCGAATGGTGGTTTGCGCCAGCCTGGTCAGGCGCGCGGCCTCGGCTTGCGCCCTGGCCATGCCGAGGATGGCCGGGTAGGTGGCCTTCCGCGCCTGCAAATCCTTGCCCGCGCTTTTGCCGAGTTGCGCGCTGGTCTGGGTGAGGTCGAGGATGTCGTCAATCACCTGGAAGGCCAGCCCCAGTGCGTTGCCGAACTTGGTCAGCGCCGCCAGTTGCCGGTCAGTGGCGTTGCCGGACATGGCGCCGAGACGGATGGCGCTGACGATGAGCGCGGCGGTTTTCTTGGCGTGAATGTATTTCAATTGCTTGGGGGAAACCTGGCGGCCCTCGCCCTCCAGGTCAACGACCTGGCCGGCGATCATGCCCTGGTGGCCGCTGCCGTTGGCCAGTTCGGCGAGATAATCGGCGGCGGCATAACGCCCGGTCGGCTTGGTCTGCGCGGCCAGTTGAAACGCGTAGGTGAGCAAGGCGTCGCCGGCCAATACCGCGATGCCTTCGCCGAAAACTTTGTGCGCGGTGGGCAGGCCGCGGCGCAAGTCGTCGTCGTCCATGCACGGCAGGTCGTCGTGAATCAGCGAATAAGTATGGATGCATTCCAGCGCGCAGGCGAGCGGCATGGCGTGCGACGCCTTGCCGCCGACCGATTCCGCGGCCGCCAGGCACAGGATGGGGCGGAGCCGCTTGCCGCCGGCAAACAGGCTGTAACGCATGGCCCGGTGCAGGGTGGGCGGCTGCAAACTGGCGCGGGGAATGGCGCGTTGGAGGGCGGTTTCGAAAGTTTGCTGCCGTTGCTGCCAGTAAGTCTTGATGTCCACGGAAAAATTATCGCGCAAGCCTTTCCCGCGGGCAAGTCATTATGTTTGCAGTTTCAGGGGCGCGGCCTTAGGGTTGCAGTCGCTGACCGCATGAACCCGAAAATCACCATATGGTCGGCGGCGCTGGCGGTGACGCTGGCGGCGCCGCCGCTGCCGGTGACCGCGCAGGAAGACGCCGCGGCGGTCGCCAAGCCGCAGTTGGTGCGCATGTACAATGACCGCAGCGACGATTACCCCATCAGCGCGCGCAGCGCCGATTCGCTGGTGAACGCCGCCATGCTGACCCTGGCGGAACAAGCCTACCAAACCTTCCTGCAAACCATGGGCCTGACCGCCATTCCGGGGTTCGCCCTGAAACTTTCCTGGGAGCGCGCGCCGTTGCCGCCGCCATACGACTCGTTTGCCTCGTTCCCGCGCAAGGTTGACTTGCAACCCGACGGTTCGCGGGTGTTCACCATCCTGGCGCGCGGCGCGCTGGCCGACGGTCGTGACGCCGGCCGGCAGGCCATCCTGCGGGAGGAATTTTACCGTTCCTGCATGGCCTGTTATTTGCAGGCCCTGGTGTGGTCGCAACACATGACGGTCAAGGACGGCGGCCTGGTGGAACCGCCGTTTTGGCTGCGCGAGGGGCTGACGCAGCTCATGATGAAATCGCGCCACGCCACCTACGCCAAAATCGCGCGGCATTACCGGCAACTGCGGCGGCTGCCGACTTTGGCCCAGGTGCAGGCGTGGAACGGCTTCACTGACGATGTGTTGGAATCCCACTGGCGGCAGGCCCTGGTTTACTGGCTGGTCCGGGCGGGGACGGTGGAAACCGCCGCCAAACAGGCGCTGGTGTTGTGGCTGAGTTCGGGCGATTACGCGCAAGACCGCTCGTTCCTGGACCCGGCCCCGCGCAATGAAAGTTGGTGGCAAACCAGCGCCGACCCGGCGCCGGGCAAAACTGGTGACTGGGAGCAAACGGTGGCGTTGCTTGAGCAATACAAACAAATCAGCGTGGCGTTGCGGCCGGCGGCGCCGGGAAAGACGGCGGCCGCCAAAGTTTTTGCCATCAGGGATCTGCCGGCGCCGGGGCAACTGGCCGCCGTTGAGCCGGTGCGCGCCAGAATCGGGGCCTTGTCGGATCTGCAATTGCAAGCGCACCCGGCGTGGATGAAAATCATCGAGTTTTACCGGTTGTGCCTGGAAGTTTGGCTGACGGGCCGGCAGGCCGAATTCCTGGCGTGCGTCGCGGCGACGGAGCAACAGGAGCGCGAGGTGTGGCAATACATGTCGTTGGTTGGCGATTACATGGACTGGGTGACGGTGAATACGCCGGTTGATTTTAGCCGCGGTCCGGTGACCAGCGTGACCGGCCTGGCGCGAAAATTACTCCGGGATGAGTCCGATTGGCAGCCCTTCGCCGCTGACAGTCAGCCGCGGCCGTGAGGGGCAAAGAACGCAAAGGATTTTTTACAGGGAGTGCATGGAGAACATTGAGATTATTTGCTTAAAATCTTCATGAACTCCGTGATCTCCCTGTAAAAAATCAAACAACGGGCGCCACGAAGACGCCAAGGCCCGAAGTACTTCAGCGGTTCATACCCGCACATCCACCCAGGCGCCGTCCCGGGCGGAGGAGGCGACGCTGGCGTCGATGAAGGCCATGCCGATACGGCCGTCGCGCACGTTGGCGTAGGTGCTGCCGTCGTTCTTGAACGGTTTTTTCTCCCAGTACGCGCGCACGTCCGCCTCGAAGAAGCGATGCAGCCGCGCGTAGGCGTCGTGGAACGCCTCGTTGTGGCCGCTGGGGATTTTCGGCTCGGCCATCAGCCACGCGGGCAGGTCGCCGAGGAAGCCGTCGTTGGCCGACACCGCGCCGCGCCAGTACTTGCGGTCGGGCTGGCCGGGCAGGTAAATGGTTACCGCCTCGGGTTCCTCCTGGCGCCAGGCTAGCGAGCCTTTGGTGCCGACTACTTCGATGGCGAGGTCGTTCTTGTGGCCGTGGCAGATTTGCGAGGCGCGGATGATGGCGCGCGCGCCGTTGCTGAGTTTGCCATAGACGGTGAAGTGGTCGTCCAGCGCGCGGCCGGGCACGAAGTTTTCCAGGCGGGCGCTGACGCTGACCATCTCAAGGCCGGTGAGGAAGCGCAACTGCATCAGCGCGTGGGTGCCGATGTCGCCACCGCAACCGCTCTTGCCCGCGGCTTGCGGGTTGGTGCGCCATGACGCCTGCATGTTGCCGGCGTCCTCAAGTTTGGTGGCGAGCCAGCCTTGGATGTAGGAGGAGTCCACCCAGCGGATGTCGCCGAGCAGGCCGCTGCGGATGATGTGCCGGCTGAACAGCGTGGTCCAGTGGCCGAGGTAGGTGTGCGCGACGCCGAACGGCACTTTTTTCTCGCTGACCGCGGCGACGATTTGGTCGGCCTCGTCCAGGCTCATGCACAGCGGCTTCTCGCACATCACCGGGAGGCCGAGTTTGACGGCCTTGATGGCGGGGTCGAAGTGGACGAAGTTGGGCGTGACGATGAGCATGTAGTCGAGGCGGTCACCGTCAGCGGCGGTGGTTTGTTCCTCCAGCAACTGGTCATACGAGGCGTAGCCCTTAACGGGGTACGGCCAGTTGGCGGCCTCGGTCAGCGCCACCTTTGGGTCGGGGTGCAGTGCCGCCGCGACGACGCGCCGGGTGCCGTCCATGTGAATGGCCCGCTGGTGCGGCTGCGCGATGAACGCCCCGCCGCCGCCGCCGATCATGCCGATTTTTAGCACACGATTACTCATGATGTTTTCCTTGAATTGATGGTCACTGTCAGCGTTTGGTTATTGGTTGCTTTTGTCAAACGCCGCGTCGAAGGCCACTTTCGACGGCGCGAAGCTCAGCCGTTTCACAAACGCCGCCGACTCGGTGGCGCCGTGCTCGCGGTCCATGCGGATGTCTTCCCACTCCACCGACAGCGGCCCCTGATAGTTGATGTCGTTCAGCGCGCGGATGATTTCCTCGAAGTTGATCGAGCCGCGCCCCAGCGAGCGGAATTCCCAGTAGCGGCGCGGGTCGCCGAAGTTGGTGTGCCCGCCGAACACGCCGGCCTCGGTCGGGGTTGGCGACCAGTACACGTCCTTCATGTGCGCGTGGAAAATGCGGTCGTGGAACTTGCGGATGAACGCCACGTAGTCCACGCCCTGATAACCGAGGTGCGAGGGGTCGTAGTTGAAGCCGAAGGCCGGATGAAAGTCCAGCGCCTCCAGCGCGCGCTGGGCGCTGGCGATGTCGAAGGCGATTTCGGTCGGATGCACCTCCAACGCGAATTTGATGCCCAACTTTTGAAACTCGTCCAGAATCGGTTTCCATTGCTTGGCGAATTTGGCGAAGCCGGCGTCAATCATCTTCGGCGGCACCGGCGGGAAGGAATAGAGCAAGTGCCAGATCGGGCTGCCGGTGAAGCCGTTGACCACGCGGACGCCGAGTTTTTTCGCCGCCTTGGCGGTGTCGATCATTTCCTGCGCGGCGCGTTCATTGACGCCCGCCGGCTTGCCGTCGCCCCAGACGTGCGGCGGCAGGATGGCTTGGTGCCGTTCGTCGATGTTATCGGACACCGCCTGGCCGAGCAGGTGGTTGGAAATTGACCAGACGCTGAGGCCGTGTCCCTTGAGCAGGGCCAGTTTTTCGCCGGTGTAGGACGATTCTCGGTTGGCGCGCGAAACTTCGAAGTGGTCGCCCCAGCAGGCGAGTTCGAGGCCGTCGTAGCCGAATTGTTTGGCTTTTATCGCCAGGGTTTCCAAGGGCAAGTCAGCCCATTGGCCGGTAAAGAGAGTGACTTTTCTGCTCATAAGGCTCACAGCATGGGAACGGGCGCGGAAAATTGCAAACAGAATCAACACCCGCTGACGGTGGGGAGTTGAACGGCAACGAACTGACGGTCAGCGGCGCAGGCTGGCCAGCGCGTCGGCGATGGGAATCTCCCGCCGCTGCCGGTGCAGGAACACGCTGACGGAGGCAAAGCCGCACTCTTGCAGCAGCGTCAGCGCCTCCTCGTAATGATCGGCGACGCGCGACGGCTCGTGGGCGTCGGCGCCGACGGTCATCGGGATGCCGCGCTGCTGGATTTCGCGGATAATCGCCGGCGCGGGGTTCATTTCCTTGATGGTCTTCAACAGGCCGGAGGTGTTGAGTTCCATCGCCACGCCGGTCTTGGCGATGCGATCGAGCGCGCGGCGGATGTCCGGCAGCAACGCGGGCACGTCCCAGTATTCCGCGCCCTGGTTTTTCACGATGTCGGGATGCGCGAGCGAATCGAACAACCCGGTCTCCGCCGCCGCCGCGAGGTCGCGATAATACTGGCGGTGAAACTCCGGCCAGTTGCCGCGGAAATATTGGTCGAGATATTCCCGGATATGCGGATGCACCGAGCCGAGGATGTAATGGAACGGCGCGCGGGCGTGCAATTGTTCCAGCCACCTTTCCATGCCGGGAAAATAATCGCTCTCCAGCCCCGGTAACACCTCGACCCGGCCACGCCACTCACGCTCAGCGGCGGCGATGAGCGCCAGATACTCGTCAAACTGCTCCGGCCGCATCCGCACCGGGGCGGAAAAACCGTTCGGCATCGGACTGTGGCAAGTGACGATGATGCCTTTCAAGCCGCGCTGCGCCGCCCGCGCCGCATATTCGCCGGGCAGACCGTCAGCGTGCCGGCACAACGGCGTGTGCATGTGTGTTTCATAAAGCAATGGCGCGGGCATAAGCCGTGCATAATGGCAGATTGGGAAAAAATGCAAAACTCAAATTGTAACAACCGCGGAGACACGGAGGCGCGGAGGTTTAATTTAAAAAAATCTCCGCGCCTCTGCGGTTAAAATTTCCCCTTGCGCGACGCTGACGGCGCATTAGGTTGTTCCCAACAACGAAAGGAAAATCATGGCTTATGTCCTGCCGCCCCTCGGTTATGCTAACAACGCGCTGGAACCGCACATCGACGCGCTGACGATGGCAATCCATCACGACAAACATCACGCGACCTATGTCAACAATTTGAACCAGGCGCTGGCACCCCATGCCGACCTCGCGGCGCTGCCGGTGGAGCGCTTGCTCGCCAACCTCAGCGCCGTGCCGGAAACCATCCGCGTCGCGGTGCGCAACAACGGCGGCGGCCACGTCAACCACAGCCTGTTCTGGAAAATCCTGACCCCCGGCGGCGCCAAGGCTCCCGGCGGCCAACTTGCCGAGGATATTAAATCCACCTTCGGCAGCTTCGACGCGCTGAAAGAGGCGATGGAAAAATCCGGCGCCGGCCGCTTCGGCAGCGGCTGGGTCTGGCTGGTCACGGACAGCGGCGGTAAGCTCGCCGTAGTCTCCACCCCGAACCAGGACAGCCCGCTGCTGGACGGCCGCCAACCGCTATTCGGCATTGACGTCTGGGAACACGCCTACTACCTGAAATACCAGAACCGCCGCCCCGACTACCTGAAGGCAATCTGGAATGTCCTCAACTGGGACGAAATCGGCAAACTCTACGCCGCCGCAAAATAACCAATGCCAATATAACCTTGTCCCCACTCCAAACATTTCGTTTGGAGCATGAGGCGGCGTGTAATTGCCGCCTGACTCTTGCTTCACTTCGTTCGGAACATGAGGCGGCGTGTAATTGCCGCCTGACTCTTGTGGTTAAAAAAACAAAATAAATAATCTGTGTTTATCCGTGTCCATCCGTGGTTAAAAAAAACTAAAAAAACCTTGCGCAAGACAGCCAGATTCCATATCGTTATCCGCTGAAGATGAGCAAGATAAGTCATAGACCAAGTGCGCCGCGCTCACGCGCTCACGCGCTCACGCGCTGAGCATGACTCCTGCCCCGACTCGTTAATTTTCCCGCAGAGTTTTATCTGTTTCATTCCTCATCCGGCAGAACACTACCCGCCAGCGTCAGCGGCGCGGGGAGCACTGTCCCGCAGCTTTAGCTACTTAATCCGCAGATTAAATTATTTAAAAACCTCTGCGTCATCTGCGGATTAACAAATTTTCAACCAACCACAAACAACCGAAAGAACCCACATGAACCCCAAACTAAAACTCATCATCCTCAGCGCCCTCGGCGCCTCCGCGTTGAATGTGCTCGCGGCAAACAAAGTCGTCACCTCCGGCACCGTGACGGAAGCGGACCAGACCTACGAAGCCATCCCTGGCCAAGCCGCCCTGCGAGTCAGCGGCAGCGCAACCTGTTACAGCGGCACCCGCCTCACCCTCAGCGGCATCGCCGTTGCCGATAACGGACACTATGGCGCCTACGTTTATGACCAAGGCCGGCTGGACTTGCGCGACGCCACCATCTCCGGCGGGCCGGTGCTTAATGGCATCGGTGCTGCGGCGACCGGTTCCTCCATCATGACCAACACCGGCGGTACCATCACCACTACCGGGAGTCGGGGTTATGGGGTGCTGGCCAATTCCTTTGCCAACGCCAACTTATCCAGGGTCACCATCACCACTACCGGCTTCGGCGGTTATGGGGTGATGGCCGACGCCGCCAGCGTCAGTTTGTCCGGAGTCACCATCACCACGGCGGGGGACGCGGCTTTTGCCGTTTCGGTGTACAACAACTCCACGCTGACCATCACCGGTGGCGCCTTCACCGCCACCGGCTCGGACGGGCGCGGAGTGCGCAGTCAAGATAGCTTCGCCACGCTCACCGACACCGTGATTGTACACACTGGCCCGAAAAGTCATACCGCCAGCGGGTTCCATCTGGCCATCACCGGCACCGCCGTGCTCAATAACGTGAACATCATCGCCGACAATGTCGCGGCAATCAACCTCAGCGGCCCTGCCAGCGAGCGCCCCGTCCTGATCATCAATGGCGGTTCCTTGGTCTCGGGGCACAGTGCCGTGAACTTCGGCGCAGACATGAACGCCTCAGCCATCGTCACCATCACCGGCGTCGACCTGGTCGCGCCTATTGTCATCAACACGGAAATCGTTAGCGGTGAAAAAAACGCGCCCGCGGCGGCGGTTGCCATCACCGATTCCACCCTGGCTGGCGACATCGTAAGTAACATTCTCTCCACCTTGACCATCGACCTGAACCACAGCACCCTCACCGGCGACCTCATCGCCAACGACAACGCCATCCTCACCGTCAGCGGCAGCAACGGCGCCGTCATCACCGGCGCTGTCACCGGCAGCGGTGCAGCCACCCTCGACCTCACCGTCAGCGGCCCCGGCGCTTCCCTGCTCGGCGACATCGCGCAACACGACGCCGCGGCCGTCACCATCACCATTGACCACGGCGCCACTGGCAGCGGCGGTTTCGCTGGCGGCAACCTCATCACCGGCGGTGACAGCGCGTGGACTTTCAACAAAGACAGCCACGGCAACTACGGTGAGAACAACGGCGTGTGGAACATTGGCGATTACGAAGTCATCTTTGACAACATGCTCCACACCGGCACCCTCACCATCAGCGTCAACAGCGATACCGGTGAGGGCGGCTCCATCGCTGTCATCGACACCGCTGACGGTGATGGCACAGTTCACATCAACACCACCGGCAACGGCAAGGCCGACCCTAACAAAGTCCTCCCCGGCATCGTCAGTGGCGACGGCACCGAACACTGGCAATGGGATCCCATCGACTGGGGTATCGACACCATCATCAAAGACGGCGACCACTTCATCAAAAACGGCACCAGCCCCGCCGGTGCGGTCTTGAACAGCAGCGTGGCGATCCAACAAGCCATGTGGTTCGCGCAGCAAAACAGTTTGCTCAAGCGCATGGGCGAACTGCGCTATGGAACGCGGGCGTCTCGCCCGCCAGCGGGCGGGACGCCCGCGTTCCATAACCTCATCGAAAACCTCTGGCTCAGAAGCTACGGCCAACAGCTAAACATCGGCAGCCAAGTCGCCGGCAAAGCCTACGAACAACTCATCTATGGTGTTGACCTCGGCACTGACCATAAGTTCACCATCAGCGCTGACAGTGACTTGTATCTTGGCGTTTACGCTGGCTACGGCCGCAGTGACCTCGACTACCGCACCCCCGGCACTGACGGTGAACTCAACTCCTACTACGGCGGCTTCTACGCCACCTGGCTCCACAGCAGCGGCTTCTACATCGATGCCACCGTCAAAGCCGCCAGCGTGGACAACAACCTAAAAGCCCCCCACGGCGACACCCAACTCAAAGCCAACTACAGCGACGTGAACATCGGCGGCAGCCTCGAACTCGGCAAGAAATTCACCTTCGCTGATGCTTGGTTCATCGAACCCCAGTTCCAAGTGAACTACCTCCACATCCTTGCCGAGGATTACACCGCCGGCCACATGGCCCTCAAAGCCCAAGACCTCGACGCCCTGCAACTGAGAATCGGCACCCTCTTCGGCAGAACCATCAACCTCACCAACAGCGGCGCACTCCAACCCTACGTGAAGATCAGCGGCGTAGAAACCATCAGCAGCGGCGGCACTCTCAGAAACGGCTACCAACACACCCGCGCCAACACCGACGGTGCCCGCGCCGAACTCGGCGCCGGCCTCATCTGGCAACTCGACACCAACAACCAACTCCACCTCGACTACGAAGCCTCC
>JAISBF010000036.1 GCA_031266335.1 Verrucomicrobiales bacterium | reverse complement strand
TACCGCCACCAGTTCTAAAAACAATTCGAACCACGAAGACACCAAGGCACGAAGGTTTATTTGAAAAATAGCCTTCGTGTCTTTGTGTCTTGGTGGTTCATCAATAAAAAACCTCCGCGCCGCCGCGTCTCCGCGGTTAACCTTCATTTGTCAAAACCCTTCGTGTCTTCGCGCCTTAGTGGTGCAAACCATGTCCAAATGTCTTGTTTACCCCGTGCGACATCCACGCACAAAAAATGACAAACTCGGAATTTCCTTCCGGGCGGTTTCCCCTTTTAATGTGTGTCGCTGATGATGACCCCATTATCCTCCCCGCCGGCGACTGGCGGTTTCAGCCTGCTGGAAACCGTGTTTGCGCTGGGCTTGCTGACGGTCGCCCTGACCGGCCTGCTGGCCGTGCTGCCGCTGCCGTTCGCCATCCAATCCGGGGTGGAACACCGCGCGATGGCCGGTCTTATCGCGGAAACTTTGCGCGCCACGGCGTTCACGGTCAGCGACGAGGATGACGAAACGGCAAGTTTCGTCGCGCTGGACGCGACCGGCGGTGTGATTCACGACCTCGCGCCGGCGGCCTTCGCCGACGGTGACCGGCCCGCCGCCTTCGTCGCCGCGATTCGCGCCCGCCGACACGCCGAGTTCCCCGCCCTGGCCGCCCTGCAGATCACCGTCGAATGGCCCGGCGCCGCGCCGACCGATGCCCGCGCCCGCCTGGCCTGCCACACTCTCGTGCCATGTTCGCCAATTCCCGCGCCGCCTTTACACTGACCGAGCTGTTAGTATCCCTCACACTGCTGACCGCCCTGGTGTGCGCCGCCGCCGTCTGCCTGCAAACCGCCGGGCGCGCCGGCGCCGCGACCCGCCGGCAGTTCGCCGCCAGCCGCCAGTTGCGCGCCGCGACGCGCTCGCTAACCGCCGATTGCCGCCACGCCATCGTCAGCGGCGACACGCCGTGGCTGCTCAATCCGCCGGCGGCGACGGTCCTGCCGCCCGCCGACCTCGCGCCGCCCGCTGACGGTGACGCGCTGTTTTTCTTCACCGGCAATCCGCCCGCCGGTCACAGCGGTCTGTGCGCCACCGGTTACTACCTCGCCGTGCCGGCGGGGCGACCGCGCGAATTGCGCCGTTATTTCCAACCCGGCGCGCCGACCTGGCAGACCGCTGACGGTGAGCACGGCTTCCTGCCCCACGCGCTCGACCCCGCGCGGCTACTGTTTCCGCACACCGAAAAACCGGCCGCCGGCGAACCGCTGCTTACCAACATTAAAATTTTCCGGCTCCGCCCGCGCCGCGCCGACGACACCGCGCCCGTTCCCTGGCCGCCGACTGAAAAACCGGCGTGGCTGGACCTCACGCTGGAGTTGGGGACGCGAGAGCCAACGCGGGAGGTCAACTTCAGCGTCCCCTGCCAATGATATGAACCGCTCTCCCCTCATCCTGGGCGCAACGCGGCGCAGTCGCGGAATCGTAACCAAACGTCCGCGCCGGTCGGTCTCGGCCAGGCACGAAATCAAACCCGCCGCTGACACTCCGTTCAAAGTGACGGCGGGAATCCACCCAACTCCCCGCGCCGGTTTCGCGCTGGTGTTGGTGTTGGTCATCCTCGCCGCGCTGACAGCGCTGGCAGTGCTGACGCTGACCCTGGCGCGTTTCGAGGCGCGCGCCGCCGCGCTGCACGCCAATAAAATCCGCGCCGACTGGGCCGCGCAGGCCGCGTTGCGGGAAGCGACGGCGCGCCTGACCGAGGCCATCACCGCCGCTGACGGCCAGGCCGACCGCGTGTTCGTCACCGCACAACTTGAGCCGCCCGCTGACTGTCGCCTATCGCCCATCCTCGTCATCAGCGGCAGCGACGGAAAAATGCATCCGCTGATTTCCTCGCCGACGCGAACCGGCGCCGCTGACGATGCCGCGGCCATTACCGCGCTGTTCGCCGAGCGCGCCGGCGGCGCCGACCTGAACCGCCACGGCTTCATCGCCAGCGGCGACGGCGCGGCGGACTTCACCGTCAAGCTGCTGGAGCTAACCGACGACGGCGAACCCGTGGCGCGGTACGGTTACCAAATCCTCGACGAAGAGGCGCGGCTCGACCCGCGGCTGCATCGCGCCGCCGACCGCGAGCAATACGGCCAAAGCGCGGCGGAAATCCCGCTGTGCGCGGACGGCACCGCCGGCACCCTGCTGACCGCCGGCGAGATGAAGGCCTTGCTGGCCCTGCCCGCGCTACCGCCCACGCCGCTGGCGTTCGCCCCGGCGCTGGACGACCGTCAGCGGCGCGAACAACTTCGGCCGTGGTTCGGCCTGCGCGGCGCTGACGCTGAGGATGTCATCCCCGCCGGACTGCCTGAGGCGGGCCGGCCCAAGTACAATTTGAACGATCTGGCCGCTGACCGCGACCTGTCGCCGGAGCAGCGCGCGGAAAACATCGCCGCGGTCATTGACCGCAACCTGCCCGATTTCAAGCGGCGCGACCCCAGTCTGGCCGGCGAAACCGCCGACGGTCAGCGCCGTTACCTGCGCCGTCTGGCCGCGTCCATTGTCGATTATATCGACCCGGACACGGTCTGCACCGCCGTCAGCGGCGAGCCGGCGGGCCGCGGCTTGCTCCCGTTGGTGGTCGGCGTGGCCGAGCAATATCTCTGGACCGGCGGCAGCGACAGCGCGGTCATCCGCACCCGCGTCTTCGTACAAGTGTGGAACCCGCACACCGTCAGCGTCAGCGGCACGGCGCGGTTCCGCCTGGCCAACCGGCAGCGGGTCAGCTTCGGCAGCGGCATCGTCACGCCGCTCGTCGATTACGACGCCGCCGCTGACGATGAAATAACGGTCAGGCCCAACGAGTTCAAGGTCATCGAGTTTCCCGCCGCGAGCCAGACCTTCACCAGCCCGACCCCCGCCGTCACCGGCCCGCGCTGGAGCGGCTCGCCCGCCGACAGCGCCGACCAGACCACCCACCAGCCGTTTGAGTTTTTCTGGAACGGCGCGCGCGCGGACATGAGCCGCCGCCCGCCGGTCGGCCCCGGCGCGGCCACCGCCGGCCTGGTGCGCAACGCCAAGACCCTGGCGCGCGACCAGTTTCACTATCAAGTAAATGCCATTCCAACCTACGCCAACCGCAACACGGTCGGCGACCCGCGCGCCACTTTTTTAAGCAACTACGACTGGCCGGTCACCAGCAGCGCCGACGGCACCTACGCCAACAGCACTTTCTGGCACGGGCGCAGCCCGCGCGACGGCGTGTTCCCGCACACGCAGGATTTCGTCACCACCTGGGCGGCGCGCGATTTCGTCCGCGCCAATCCGCCGGTGGGCAACTCGCCGGGCGCGCTCAACGTCAGCCCCGCGCAAGTCGCCTCGCCCTACATCGCCGACCGCGACGCGCCGAACGCGCCGCTGTTCACGCGCAAGGGCCGGATGCTTTCCGTCGGCGAACTGGGAAATATTTTCGACCCCGCGCAGGCCGCTGACGATGGCCGGGCGCCGGCGGGCGGCACGCCGGCGAGTGTCTTTGTCAGCGGCGGCGGGCGGACGTTGCGCGTCGGGCAGCCGGAGTTCGCGTACTGGGACCGGGACGGGATGCGCGCCATCGAGTTGCTGGACATTTTCACCGTGAACGACGCGCCCGCTGACGGTGACTATCCGCGCCTGGCGGGGCGCGTCAACGTCAACACCGCGCCGCGCGAGGTGTTGACGGCGCTGCTGCACGGCATCGACATCAACGCCGACGCGGGAGCGCTCACCGTCAGCGGCAGCGCCTGCCGCCTCGACGCCGCGCGGCTGGCGGACGCCATCGTCAGCGAGCGACACACCGCGCCGTTCAACAAACTGTCCGACCTGCGCCGCGTCCTGCCCGCGCTTGACCGCGCCGACGCCTACCAGCCCCCACTCGGCGCGGGAGCCGCCGCCGAGCCGCCGCTGGTCATGGACCGCGCCCGCGAGGAGGCGTTCGCCAAGTTTTGCAACCTGGTCGCCGTGCAGTCGCGCAACTACCGCGTGTACGCCATCGGCCAGGCGCTGGCCGCCGACGGCGCGGTGGCCGCCATCTCGCTGCTGGAAGCCATCGTCAGCGTCCGGCCCGCGACCGACGGCGACGGACGGGCGGTTTGGCGGCCGGAAATCATTTATGTTTATTGCCAGTAAATTGTCAGTGTTCGCCGCGTGGCTGGCGCTGGCGCCGACCGTCGGCGCGCAGGCCGTGTATTTAATCAACGCCACCGGCGTGCCGGAAATCGCCGTCACCGTCAGCGGCAGCGCGTTGTACCCGCGTTTTCCGCAAGGGTTGTACACCGCCGGCTCCGCCACTGACCGCGGCACGGTGCGCTATCAAATCAAGGACCCGCGCAGCGGGCGGGAGCGGACGCTGACGATGAATTTTTTACCCGGCACGCGGCAGGCGCTGATCGTGCACGGCGATTTCTCACGGTCAGCGGCCCCGGCGCGCGGGAACCAACGCCAGGCCGCGCCGCCGAACGTGCGACTGCTGCCGCTCGATTGCGCCCGGCCGCCCGGCGCGACGGGCCTGCGTTACCGGCTGGTCAACCTGCTGGCCGCGCCGCTGCGACTCGTCACCAAACCGGAGCCGCTGACCGTGGCCGGCGGCGGGATACTCACCGTCAGCGGCCAACCGGCGGTGACGACGCTGACGGTGGAAGTCGGCGGCAGCGTCATTCCCGTGCTCATCGCCCAGCGCCGGACCTTGCGCGACTGCGACGTGATTTTCTACGAGAGCGGCAGCGGCCCGGCGTTCATCCGCTTCTTCGAGCCGTCCGCTGACCGTGACGCGGCGGAGGCGGAGGCGGAGGAATAAAGATTTTTTAACCACGGATGAACACCGATGGACACGGATAGTCGCGGTGCCGCGTAAATTAACATGATCCGTGTCCATCGGTGTTCATCCGTGGTTAAAAAACGGGTTCATGGTTTTATCCCGCGTATTTGCCGGCCTCGATTACCCAAGGATAAAACCATGATAACGCCATCGCCCGGCCACCATTGCAGTCTGCATTACCCTGATTTTTTACTTGCCAATTCTTCAATACCTCCGCAAATTCTGATGAGTCATATTTAAAAAAACAGCCAAATATAGATCTGTTTTTTACTTCTAATATTATTTTTCAATATGAATCGTATATTTAATCCTTTTTTAAGGTTGCTTGTAATGGGAATATTAGCCATTGGCCACGATACAACGGCACAACAACCGGCAACCTTTGGGGCTGAATTGGACGCATTAAAAATGCAAGCGCAAAAAATCCAGCGTTATTCATACACAGCCACTTTGGATAGGGTGGCCTCCAAAGAACTCATACGCCCAGATCATCCCGAAGATGCGGATTATATGCATCAAACAGCAATGATTTCATTTAATGCCTGGGATAAAAAAGTTTTGTCAGATGTGAATTTCTATTATAAACAAGGGAAGGCAATGCTAACTTCAGGGAAGAGCAGTTATGATGGGGAATTTTGGACTTGGTACGAGTATCATGGAAGCGTGCTGTTTATTTCCAAGAAAAAAAGACCGCCAAGAAGCTATATTGTCTCAGGAGTCTTCCCTCTGGCGTTACCATATGGCTTTGTAAATTTGCAAAACGACAGTTGTAACACTAATCCAACTTTTCCCGTGGATTTGTTAAATGACGCCGGATGGGAATATGTGCGGCAAAACGCCGTGTTAATATCGTCCGACGAGCAGGTGGCTCGATTTTTCCTTGCCGGCAAAGATATCGAAATAAGCGCCAACTATCTGGATGAAGTCACTATTGATAAAGCAACAAAAATTCCAATTGAATTACGCAGATACAAGGCTGAACACGGCCAGAAAGAATATATGACGTATCAATTAAAGGTTATCAAAATAAAGAAGCTGGAAAGAAACGGGAAAAACTTTTTTTATCCACAGGTAATCGAGGCAAGCAAATATGCGGGACCGGATCCAGGGGAAAATGAAAAACCCGGCACCTTTCAATATAAGGATACATTTACTGTTACCAACCTGGAATTGTTAGAAACTGAAGACATAGATTTTTCCACAGACCCGACTATAGCCAAAGCAATATTCGACGTGGATAGGCAGGTATGGATTAGTATTCCCAAATAAAATAATGAGACCTGTTTTGATTTGCGGGATAGACTAAAATTTCCGGAGCAGTTATTGAAAATCTTCCGGACGGTTCGGTCAAAATATCAGAGTCTTGTTAACCGATTAGTCCACCGCCTCCCCCGGTTCCTCTTCCCCGTCATCCTCAAACAGGCTGTCAAACCACGATTTCTTTTTTGGCGGCAGGGCGCTGGTGCCGCTGACGGTGAACGCGCCGTCGTTGAGGGTTATGCTGCCGTCCAGCCGCGGCAGGAAGCCGTTGCTGAGCTGGTCGTCACGCAGATATTCGCTGCGCGCGCTGATGCTGGTGGACTTGAAAAAGAAAAACGCGGTCTGTTCGGTTTTTAATTGGGTGAGGGTCAGGCCGGGCGGCGGCGGCATGGGTTTCGACGGGTAACGGGACAGCGCGCTGTTCATGATGCCCCCCCAGACGGGCACGGCCAGCCGGCTGGCATAGCCGCCGGGCATGATGGTTTGCGGGCGGTCCAGGCCGACCCAGAGGCCGGCGGTGATTTCGCTGGTATAGCCGACGAACCACGCGTCCTTGTAGTCATTGGTCGTGCCGGTTTTGCCGCCCAGGTCGCCCTTGAGGTTGAAGGTGCGGCGCAGCGCCGCCGCGGTGCCGTCGTCCACCACGCCGCGCAACAGGTCGCTGATCTGGAACGCGATTTGCGGCGACAGCACCATTTTTTGGCCGGCCTGGTGGCGGTACAGCACTTCGCCCTTGAAATTCTCGATGCGGTCGATGAACCAGACTTGGCGCAGGATGCCGTCATTCGGAAAGATGGTGAAGGCCGCGGTGAGTTGCAGCGGCGTGGCATCGCAGGCGCCGAGCAGGCTGGAGGGATAGGGCGGCGCGTCAACGTCAGCGGCCTGCTTGAACAGGTAGCAAAAATTGTCCACGCCCGCCGCGAGGCCGGTGCGCATGGCGGCGTAGTTGTCGCTGCCGCGCAGGGCCTCGCGCGCGCTGATGAAATCGGGGACGAGGCCGGCCGGCACCGCATCAGCAGCGGGATTTTTCAAGTCGAAGGCGCTGCGGTCAACCAGGGTGAACGCGCTGTAACCGAGGATGTTGAAGGCGTTGGCGTACACGAACGGCTTGACCGTGGAGCCGACTTGCCGGCTGGCCAGCAGCGCGCGATTGAACGGGCTTTCGTCGAAATTGCGCCCGCCGACAATCGCCAGCACGCCGCCGTCGCGGTTGTGGATGGCCACGAACGCCGCCTGCAGGTAGGGCGGCGCGGCCGGTTCCTCACTGTCAGCGCCGGCGCGGGCCAGATAGGCCGCGCGGGTGACGTGCCGGTAGCCCTTGCCTTGTTCAATTTTGGCCAACCCCGTCTCGATTTTTTGCTCGGCGGCCCGTTGCAAATCAAGGTCGATGCTGGTGTGGATTTTCAAGCCGCCGCGATACAAGGTTTCCTGATTGATGGCCGGCGGCAGATGGTTGAGCACCGCGAAGGTGACGTAGGAGCCGGGCATGGCGGCGAGCGGCCGCAGCTTCAGCGGCTCGGCCTTGCCGGCGTCGGCGGCCTGCTGGGTGATGAACCCGGCGCTGACCATGCGCTGCAAGACCTTGGCGCGCGCCGCCTTGGCCCGGACCGGATTGCGCCACGGCGAAAAACTGTTCGGCCCGGCGATGATACCCGCCAGCAGCGCGCTTTCCGGGAGGTTCAAGTCCTTCGGCTGTTTGCCGAAATAAGCGTCCGCCGCCGCGCCGACGCCGTAAATGTTGCCGCCGAAAAAAATGCGGTTCAGGTAGTAGGTCAGGATTTCCTCCTTGGAAAAACGCGACTCGATGCGCATGGCCAGGAAGATTTCCTTGATTTTGCGGTCGTAGGTGCGGTCGAACATTTCCGCCGAGTTGCGCGCCAGTTGCTGCGTGATGGTGCTGGCGCCCGAGGAAACTTTCTTGCCGGCGATGTTGTGCAACAACGCGCGGCTGATGGCGATGAGGTCGAAGCCGCCGTGCTGGAAAAAGCGCTCGTCTTCCTTGGCGACCACCGCCTTGCACAGCAGGTCGGGAATCTGCGCGCGGTCCACCAGGATGCGGTTTTGCTCGTACAGCCGCTGAATGACCCGGCCCTCGCGGTCATAGATGACCGAGATGGACGGCATTTGCGAGACCTTGGTCAAGTCGAAACGCGCCGCCCACGCCTGGTAGCGCAGGCCGACCGCCACCAGCGCGCCCGCGCCGCCGCTGATGATGAGCAGCAGCGGCCACAGCCATAATGAACGCGAGAGTTGGCGGCTCATGCGCGGGCGTCCGGTCAGCCGAGCAACTCCCGCGCCGCCGCCAGCGCCCGGTCAAGGTCAGCGGGATTCGTGCCGCCACCCTGGGCGAGGTCGGGGCGGCCGCCGCCTTTGCCGCCGACGATGGGGGCGATTTGTTGGATGATTTTGCCGGCTTGGATTTGCTTGGTGAACTCCGAGGCGACGCTGGCGATGAGGGCGACTTTGCCGCCGCTGACGGTGGCCAGCACGGCGACGCCTTGCCAGTGTTTTTTTAATTCGCCCACCGCCAGCGGGAGGATGGCGCTGTCGGTGTCGC
>JAISBF010000218.1 GCA_031266335.1 Verrucomicrobiales bacterium | reverse complement strand
AGGCCGAAGACGTTAGGCCACGGGCCGAGGACGTTAGGCCGGAGGCCGAAGAGGTTCGGCCACGGGCCGACGATGCTAGGCCACAAGCCGAAGACGCTAGGCCGCGGGCCGCGGACGCTAGGCCAAGGGCCGAAAACGCCTTTTCGGCAGGAATGGGGGCGGTATTTGAGAGAGTAGGGGCGGTGAAAGTGGCCGGGGTTAACGCAATTTCAAGACACAGCTCCGCCAGAGAAAAACGAGTTAAGGTTGCGCGTTGCGCGTTGCGCGTTGCGCGTTGCGCGTTGCGCGGATCGAGGTTGTTATGTCGGAAGGTGCTCATACTCAAGCTGTTGTCGCTGACGGTCTCCGGCTATTGCAGGTGGCCCGTCGGCGGCAACGGAATGGGACGATATGGAATCTGGCGAGATGACGCAAGTATTTTTTTTAGTTTTTTTAAGTTACACGGCGTCGCGTCAAGTTAAGTGTGTCCAACAGCTTCCTAACGCTCGCCCAATGCGCACACTACGGCGACTACGAACTGTGTCAGGTTGCGGCGCGCCGCCGGCAATGGCGACATGAATGTTTGCAACTTGGCGATTTGCCACGGATGGGTCAGCAAATGCAGCGCCATTTTGACCGGGGTGGTCCGGCCGGCGCGCTGATCGTAGCCGTGCGCCAGCGCCGCCGGCACGGTTTCACCGGCCTCGTCGCTGATTACCCGGATGCCCAGTATATCCAGCCCGTGACGATTCACCACCTCGGCCACGGCGGACATTTCCATGTCCACCAATTGACAGCCGCTTTGTCGCGCCAGCAGCGCTTTTTCGTCCGGTCGCGCAATCACCTGGTTTGCCGTGTGCAAAGCGGCAAGGTCATAACCCGGCAGCGGACGAATACGGTCCAGCACGGTCGGCGGGCTGTAGCGGTCGGCGACCAGTACCCGCCCTTTCTTCAGGCCGGGAACCAGGGCGCCGGCAAAACCGGCCAGGATGAAAGTATGGCCCGGCACTTGGGTCAGCACTTGCCGCACCCGCCGCGCCGCCATGACCTGGCCCATGCCGCAGATGATTATTAGCAAGGCAGTGTCTGCCAGCGCGCCGCGATAACACGGCACTCCGGCGATGGTTTCCCGTTGACCGGGGGCGAGCAGCGCGACCAAGTCCCGCGCTTCGTATTCAGTTGGCAAGGCGACGATTAACACACCAATAGCCCAAAGGTTAGCCCCGCGCTCAGGGCACTGCAACCGCGGCCAGCTGCCAGATCTGGCGGGCGTAATCCGTGATGGAACGATCACTGGAGAATTTGCCCAGCCGCGCCGTATTCAACAGGGACATCCGCGCCCAGCGCAGGCGGTCGCCGTACACCTGGTCCAATTCATCCTGCGCGCGGCAGTAAGCGGCGTAATCGGCCAGCACCATGAACGGATCGCCGCCGTCCAGCAGGCTGTACATGAGCGGGGCCAGGACGTCATGCGCGTCGTGCGGAATGAAATGACGGGAGCCGAGCCAGTCCACCACGGCGCGCAATTCCGCGTTGCCGTGATAGTAGTCATACGGCTGATAGCCCCGCGCCCGCAGCGCCTCGACTTCCTCAACCTTCAGGCCGAAGATGAAAATATTATCCGCGCCGACTTCCTCCAGAATCTCGACATTGGCGCCATCCAGCGTGCCGATCGTTATCGCGCCGTTTAACCCCAGTTTCATGTTGCCGGTGCCGGACGCCTCCTTGCCGGCAGTGGAGATTTGCTCGGAAACATCGGCGGCGGGAATGATTTGTGAGGCGAGCGAAACGCGGTAATTCGGCATGAACACCACCTTCAGTTTGCCGTTGATGCGCTGGTCGGCGTTAATAACCGCGGCGACGGAATTAATCGCCTTGATGATGCATTTGGCGACCAGATAGCCGGGGGCCGCCTTGGCGCCGAAAATAAACACGCGCGGGTTCATCGGATAGTCCGGATTTTGCAACAGCCGCCGGTAGAGTGTGAGAATGTACAACAAATTCAAATGCTGGCGCTTGTATTCGTGCAGGCGCTTGATTTGCACGTCAAAAATCGCCTCCGGATTGACCGTTACGCCGCAGTCGCGCCCGATGATTTTCGCCAGGTGCGCCTTGTTGACCAGCTTGATGTCAAGGATTTGCCGCAACACCTCCGGGGCATCGGCCAGCTTTTCCAGTTCCCGCAGTTTGCCGAGATCGGTGATCCATTCATCGCCGATTTTCCCGGTGATGAAATTACTCAGCGGTTCGTTAATTGACAGCAACCAGCGGCGCGGGGTGACGCCGTTGGTCACGTTGTTGATTTTGCCGGGATAAAACTCGTGAAAGGATTTGAATAATTTTTCCTTGAGCAATCTGGTGTGCAACTCCGCGACGCCGTTGACCGAGAAACTGCCGACCACCGCCAGGTGGGCCATGCGCAGCATTTGCACCGGCCCTTCCTCTATCAGCGACAGTTCGCGTTTCCGGTCGTTGTCGCCCGGCCACTTGGCCTCGACTTCCTTGAGGAAGCGGCTGTTGATTTCAAAAATAATCTGCAAGTGGCGCGGCAGGACTTTGCCAAACAACGGCACGCTCCAGCGCTCCAGCGCCTCGGGCATGAGCGTGTGGTTGGTGTAGGCGAAAATCCCGGTCACCATCTCCCACGCCCTGGCCCAGGGCAAATCGTACTCGTCCAGCAACAGGCGCATCAACTCCGCCACCGCGACGGCGGGATGGGTGTCGTTCAGTTGAATGACGATTTTCTCCGGCAGCAATTCAATCCGGCTGCCGTGCTCGCGGTGAAACCGACGCAGGATGTCGCGCAGGGAGCAGGCCACGAAGAAATATTGCTGTACCAGGCGCAACTCCTTGCCGTTCTCGGTGCTGTCGTTCGGATACAGCACCTTGGAAATGACCTCGCCCAGGTTTTTGTTTTGCAGGGCCTCGACATAACCGCCCGCGTTGAACGCCTCGAAATCCAACTCCTCCTTGGCGTGGGACCGCCACAGCCGCAGGAAGTTGACCGAGCTGCCGTCGTAGCCGCAAATCGGCGTGTCGTGCGGCACCCCGATGATGGCGCGGGTGTCCACCCACCTGGCGCGGTAATTGCCTTTTTCGTCAAACACGTTTTCCACCCGGCCGAACAACTGGATTTCCTGGCGGTTCTCCGAGCGGACGATTTCCCACACGTCACCGAACTGCATCCATTCATCCGGCCGTTCCACCTGGTAGCCGTTCTTGAATTCCTGCCGGAACAGGCCGAATTCGTAATTGATGCCGTAACCGATCGCCGGCAAATCCAGCGTGGCCAGCGAATCAAGAAAGCAAGCCGCCAGCCGGCCGAGTCCGCCGTTGCCGAGCGCCATGTCATACTCCTCGTCGCGAATTTCGCGCAGCTGGTGTCCCACATCCTCCAGGGCGCGCACCGCCTCATCGTAAATGCCGATATTCAACAGATTATTGCCCAGCAGGCGCCCCATCAGAAATTCCAGCGAGAGGTAATAGACGCGCCGCGCCTGTTGTTTGGCGTGCGCGGACTGCGTGGCGATCATCCGCTCGATAATCCGTTCCTGGGTGGTCTTGGACAGCGCGAACCACCAGTCGTGCCGCGAAGCGGTGGTCAGGTCGCGCGCCAGCTCATAGCGTAAATTGCGCAGCATCGCGCTGCGGACTGGTTCCGTGTGCAACAAAGACGGGACGGTATTCTCCGTGATTTTTTTCCTGCGCATGATCAACTTTCCAAGCCGGAAGAATTATTCTGGGCCGGGCCGTCAAAAGCAAGGCATTATCGGGGATAATTGCGCCACGATTGCGAACAATGCCGGCAAGGCAACCGGCCGCCGGCTATTTCGACTCAACCCGGATTATTATCTGTACTGAGGTGTTAGGGTCGCCGTTGAGCAGTTGGATTGACGATGGCAAATTCAGCTTGACCTGACGCTCGTAATTCCCCGCCTGGTCCACTCCCGACAGATCAATCGGAAACACCTGCAACAGGCCGCCGGTTTTCCATGATGCATCCCGGATCACCACCCTGGCGGTCTCCGGTACCAGCCGGGCCTCGGCCACCCGCAATTGAGGCCGCAAACCCCGGATGGCGGGAACCTGGATGGCCAAGTCCATGGTGCGCTGATGTTCCAGCCTGACCCGGATCACCGCCGGGTCAAAGCGGTCAACCGTCGAGCCATCGGGCAGGTTCTTCACCATGTTATCGTTCAGGGTGAAATCCATCGAGCCGGCCGCGCCCTTGGACAAATCAAGCTGGACGCTCAGGTTGCGCCCGGCAATGCCTGCCTTTTGCGGGATGCGCAGGTCGAGATTGATGGGCTTGGCCGGCATGTTGGAAATGTACATGTCGGGCGGCACGTTGATAAATTCAATGCTGGCCGTCGCGCCAACCGATTTGGTGTCCTGCAAAGAGTTGCGATAATAGCGCTCGGTCGTGTAGGAACCCGCGATGGCCAGCAGCAGGGCCGCCGACCATATGGCGCCGGAAACCAGCCGGTACCGCCGCCGGTGGTCGTTTTGGAATTTCACCTCCAGCAATTCCAGCAGACGGTCGCGCAACCCGTCAACCGAGTTGGCAATCAACGGCTGGATATTGCCCTGGCGCACATAGGAAATCACGCCGCGTTCCTCGGAAACCACCAGCACCGCGGCATCGCAACGCTGGGTCAGGCCGATGGCGGCCAAATGCCGAGTGCCCAGTTCCACATCCGCCCCTTCGGCGGTCGCCAGCGGCAGCACCGCGCCGACCCGAACGATTTTTCCCTGGCGCACGATGGCCGCGCCGTCATGCCGCGGCGAATAAGTGTTGAAGATTGACAAAATCATCGAGCGATTTAGCCGCACCTCGACATCCTCGCCCCCGCTCACCAGCGATTCCACCTCAAATTGCCGGGGAAACACAAACAGCGCGCCCCGCCGCAGCTTGGCCAAATCCCACAACGCCGCGGCCAGTTCCCGGACCGTCTCCTCCGATTGAAAGACGCGTGGCCGGAACAAATTGCCGCGACTGGCGGACTGGTAAATCCGCGTCAATTCCGGCAGGAACGACAGCAGCAGCGCCACCGCCATCATCAGCAACAGCGGAATGGCCAGCAGAATCGAGAACGGCAGCTTCAGCCAGATGACCACGGACGCGAAAAAGCCGAAAATCAACGCGGAATACAGCAGGTTCAGCAGCCGCGGAAAAGCCAGCAGCCAGCCCATGAGAATGCGCAACACCAGCGTGCACAGGACGATATCCAGGACCTGCCTCAACAAATCAATACTTGCGCGCATAGCCCCAATCGTCGCCGGATATTATGAAGTGCCGGGCAAAACATAGCCCACCGTCAGCTTGCCGTCTTCAATCTTTTGCAATTGATAATTGCGGGAAACATTAAAGGCGCGCAGCACTTCCTTGAGCGTATGGTAAAATTGCAGCCACAAACGATTGCCAATGGCGCTGGGCAAAATCGTGTCGCCGATGTAAACATCGCACTTGTAAAAGGTAATCGCGTCATTGTTGATCTGGAAATGCAAGTCATAACGCAGCAGAAAATTTTTCCCCAGGCAGGAAGTTTGCTGCAGGAACCGCAGCTTGGTCGGATAAGTGTAAAATTTCATCTTTTCCATGGCCACCCCCAGGCTGCCGGAAATCGTATCCTGCCGGAATTGCACCAACTTGTTGATGGCCTCATTGACCTCGGCATCGCCCAGGGTGACCGATAAGTCCGCTTTTTCCAAATCCTTCAGGGTGTCGCCCTGCGAGATATACAATAGCTTATACAGCCTATCCAGCGGAATTTCCACCGGCGCGGCGCCGTCCTCCGCCTTGCCGCCATGGGCGATTGCGTATTCCGCCAGCAATCCAGGCGCGTTGAAAATGCGCACCACGTAAAATGCGTAAAATCCCATGAAGATTACGGAGACCACCAGCATAATGAACTCCAGAAAGCCGCCAATTCTGCTCTGGAATACCGCGTAATAGAAACTAAACAACGCGACCAGGGCGCTGGCCACCAAAAAAATCGCCACGATGGTCATGGTCTGCTGCGTGGCCACGGTGTTGGACACGATCGCCGGCTTGATGTGCTCAATGAAAGTCTTTAGTCTTTCAGCCCGGCGGGTTTCCTGGATTTGCTGGATTTCCTGCCGGGTACGCCATTCGCCATCCCACTTGACCTTGCCCTCTTTTAGCAGGGCCTGACGATCCAGCCACGGTTTCAAATACTCGTCAATGGTCGCGGCCGTGTCCGGATACTGGGTCTTGAATTGCGCGCCGGCGGTAATCCTGGCTTCCAAGTCCTCCGACTTGTAATCGTTGGCGTCAACAAACTGTTCGACAGTAAAATCCTTCAGCGCCTGCTCCTTCTGCTTTTCCTTTTCCGCCTGTTGCAGTTTTCTGGCGTCCAGCACTTCCTGATACTTGGTGCGGTCAACCACCAGGCGCTTTTTCAACTCGGGATAATTTTTGATCAGGTTATCGTATTGCAACACGATGTTCTGAATGTTGTCATCCGGCAGGCTTTGATCCTCATCAACATAAAACGGAATGATGTCAATCAGCATGTTCAACTGGCGGGCCGTATGCCGGTCTTCCTCGTCCGTAATAACCAGCGCCGGGTCTTTCTTTTCCACCTCCTTGGCGCGGATAACTTGCAGCCTGCCGTCGCCGCTTTTGACGATGGCATACACATTGGTCTGGGGTTGCTCGGCGTTATCCGCCGCCTGTTCCTGCGCAAACGAGCAGGCAACCACCAGCAGCAGAGACAACTTCATCAATAAAAACTTCTTTTTCATGGTTGAAACTTTCCAAAATCGCAAAGACATACAAGACCTTGAATTTAAAGACTACCGAGCGATGGTCAATCTTTACTAGCAACTAATTTTTCATTGGCCACCGTCAGCGGCGGTAAAATCAAACCGCCACCGCCATCGCTACCATCGCTTGCGGTTGGGGAATGGCTTGGTGACGCCGGTTCAGTTCCTTGATTTCATCCGCGACGAGAGAACACAACTCGGCGTACACCTTGCGTTCGTCCTTGCCGTGGCAGACGCCGCCGATGAACAAATCGGGGCAGTAACCCACGTAAATTTCATCCTCATCGCTCCATTGCACGAATTTCAAATAATCGACTTTCATAACTGCACCTCGCGGATGGCCTTCTTCACCAGTTTTTCCTGATAATGAAAAGCATCGGCGCCGGTTTGCCCGCTGATGATGACTTTGCGCCCGACCTTGGCGTGGGCGTATTTGCGGTGGCTGCCTTTGCCGTCGTTGGTCAGGTACCAGCCGGCCGCTTTCAAGTCTTCAATCAGTTGCCGCACTTTTCGTGGCCTGGGGTTAATCTAGGTCAAAGGCGACCATTGAGAAGTGGAAATTAAGCAATTTTCGCGCCTGACGGTGCGGTTAATCCGTGGTTAAAATCAACCGATGAAATCCTACCGCCAGGAACTTTGGTTCGACCTCAAGCAACGCCGCGAATTTGTCAACATCACGCCGCAGGTGGCGCGCTGTCTCGCTGACAGTGGCATCACGGAAGGTTTGTGCCTGGTCAACGCCATGCACATCAGCGCCAGCGTGTTTATCAACGACGACGAATCCGGCTTGCATCACGACTTCGAGGTGTGGCTGGAAAAGCTCGCGCCGGAAAAACCGCACAGTCAGTACCGGCACAACGGCTACGAGGACAACGCTGACGCTCACCTCAAGCGCACCGTCATGGGGCGCGAAGTGGTCGTCGCCGTCAGCGGCGGCCAATTGGATTTCGGCCCGTGGGAGCAAATTTTCTACGGCGAGTTCGACGGCAACCGCAAAAAGCGCGTCCTCGTCAAAATCATCGGGGAGTGAACTCCGGTCGCGAAGACGCGGAGTTTATTAAAAATAACTTTGCGTCTTCGCGTCTTTGTGGTCGGAGTTGTCACTCCCGATGATACGGCTCGCCGCGGCGGATGGTCTGGACACGATACAGTTGCTCTAGCAACACCGTCAGCGCCAGCTCGTGTTGCAATGTCAGCGGGCTGAGCGACCACTGCCAGTCGGCGCGTTCGCGCAACGCGGGCGCGTGACCGTCAGCGCCGCCGATCAAGAAGGCGACAGTCTTCACCGCCCGCCGTTCCCATTTCTCAAAGCTCACCGTCAGCGCCCGCGAGGTGACTTGCGCGCCGTGTTCGTCAAGCGCCACGCGGAAACAATTTTCGCTCGCCGCCAGCAACCGCCCGCCCTCCTGCTCCCGCGCGCCTTCCCGAACTTGCTTCCACTCGACCGGCAGATAACGCGCCAGCCGCGCGAGATATTCCGCCGCGCCGCGCCTGGCGTAGTCGAGTCTGGGTTTGCCGACGCTGACGATGAGCAGTTTCATGCTATTTCAACTCCAGTCACGAAGACACAAAGAGGCGAAGATTTTTAACCAACCCAAACTTCGCGGCGGCGTGACCTGAGTTTAACCGCGTAACCGCGCGATGAAAGCGGCGAAGCCCTTGGCCTGCCCGGCCAGCCGCGCGATGATTTCCGCCGACTTGAGCTTGCCGTCAGCGTCAAGCTCGTTGCACACGCCGGGAATGAACACCCGCGTCGGATAGACCGGCGCGCCGAGATTGACAAAAATCTGCTCCAATTGCTCGACCGGCCGCAACGCGCCCCAGCTTCCCGCCGCCACGCCGACGAAAGCCACCGGCTTGCCGGCGAAACAGTCCGGGTACTTCAGCATCTCGATAAAATATTTCAACACCCCCGGCGCGCCGCCGTTGTATTCCGGCGTGACCACCAGCAGCCCGTCCGCCTTGAGCGCGCGATCGCTGAACCCGGCGAAGGCCGCGGGTTTCTCCGCATAAGCTGACGGTGAAAAAATCTCCGGCGGCAATTCCGCGAGATCAAGCAGCGCGGCGTCAGCGCCCTGCTGTTGGTAAATATCCAGGATTTGCGTCGCGACTTTGCGACTGTTAGCGCCCGGCCGATTGGTTCCGACAATGATTTCGATCATGCCCCCAATTAAGCGCGGAAAGCCGCCAACGACAAAGCAATTTTTAACCACGGATGATTAATCCGCGGATTACGCAGATTAACGCAGATGCGAGTTGGTAGCTAATTCGCCGCAGGCGCAAATCGTGGAAATCTTAATTCTAAAATCTTAAACGGCCCGCGCCAGCCAGACGATTTGATAGGGTTGCAGGATTGCGCGGCCGGCGGGCCAGATGCCGGTACCCAGTAAGTCGTGGCCGTCCTCCGGCAGGCTGACGGTGACGGGAGCGGCGCTGACGTTGTGCAGCGCCAGCACGGCGCGGCCGGTTGCCGGATTCTGGCGGCGCACGGCGAAGATGGCGGGGCCGTGGTCGGGGATTTCCTGGCGCGCGTCGGGGTGAAAGGCGCTTTCGTTGCCGCGAATTTTCAGCAGGCGCAGGTAGCCGGACAGGACGCGGGCGCGCAGGCTGGCACGGTCAGCGAGTTCACTTTCCAGGACGCTGACGGTGAGTTGCTGGCGGTTGATGCTGCGGGCGCGGCCGGTGCGTTGCACGCCGGCGTAGTCGTTGCGCGAGCCTAACAAGCTGTGCAGGTAGATGCCGGGGAGGCCGATCAAGGTCAGCGGGATGGCTTGCGAGAGCAGGAAGCGCCGGACTTGCAGTTCCAGCGGCTCGGCGGCGCGCGGGTCGTTGATGGCGTCGAAGTAGGAGAGGTTCAGTTCATACGGCGACACGGTGCCGTCGTGGTTGCGCTTGCCGGTCATGTCGCCGCCGCGGTCGCGGGCCAGTTGCACCAGCTCGGCGCGCGCCGGCTCGGACAGGAGGCCCTCGGTCGGCCGCATACCGATGCCGTCGTGGGTGGCGGTGATGTTGAGGTAGGTCGCGCGCGGGCCGATGAATGCAAGGCTCCGCGCCCACTCGCTGAGGATGGCGGCGTCGCCCTTGAGCAGGCTCCACACGATCAGCGGCGGCAGGGAGAAGTTGTAAATCATTTGCGCCTCGTCACCGGCAGCGCCGAAATACTTGATGTTCTCGCGGTGCGGCACGTTGGTCTCGGTCAGCAGCAAGACGTGCGGCGCGGCCAGGTCGTACACGTCGCGGATCAGTTTGATGAGTTCATGCGTCTGCGGCAGGTGGGCGCAACTGGTGCCGAGTTCTTTCCACAGGTACGGGATGGCGTCGAGCCGCACCATGGCGGCGCCGTGTCGGGCGTAGAACAGCAGCACGTCGAGGATTTCCAGCAGCACGCGCGGGTTGCGGTAGTTCAAGTCCAACTGGTCGCGGGAAAAGGTGGTCCACAGCCATTTAACGCCGCTGGCGGTGGGATAATCGTGCAGCAGCGGCAGGTTGCGGGTGCGGAGCACGGAGGAGGTGTCGGTCGCGGGGTCGAGGGCGATGAAGAAATCGGCGCAGGCCGGGTCGCCCGCGCGGTATTTTTTCATGTAATCGCTCGCTTCGGAGACGTGGTTGATGACGCCGTCGAAGACCAGCCGGTAATCGTCCGCCAGCCGCGCGAGGTCGTCCCAGTTGCCGAGGTCGGCGCGCACTTGGCGGAAGTCGGTGACGGAAAAACCGTCGTCGCTGGTGAACGGGTAAAACGGCAGCAGGTGGACGAAGGAAATGGCCCGCTGACAGTGCCGGCGCAGAAAATCATGCAACACCGTCAGCGGCGCGACACCGTCAGCGCCGGTGATGGTGTCGCCGTAGGTGATGAGCAGCGCGTCGCGCTCCGACCAGCCGGCCGGGCGCGGCGGGATGCGGCCCGCGTAGTTGGCGACCAGTTGGCCGATGGCGGGCGCCAGTTCGGCGGCGACGGTGTCGCCGTACACCGCGCGCAGGCGGTTGAGCAGCGGGGAATCGGGGGTGGTAAGATCAATCATAATCGGCAGGAGCTACATTAACGCAAAGGGACCAAGGGGCAAAGGAACAAAGAAATTTTTTACAGGGAGATCATGGAGCACATGGAGTAAGTTTGTGTAAGTTTGTTGAGTTACGCGGTACCGCGCCAACTTACACCAACTCAACAAACTTACTCCATGATCTCCATGATCTCCCTGTAAAAAATTTCTTTGAGTTGAGGGATTGCCTGCTTTCGCGCGTTAACTACCAGGTATGCGATTATTAACACGTTGGACCTGGCTGGCGCTGCTGGCGGGCGCGGGCGTCTGGCTGGCGGCCTGCGGCAAGACGACGAAACCGCCCGCTGACAGCAACATTGATTATTACACGTGCCCGATGCATCCGGAGGTCCGGGAGTCCAAGCCCGGCGCTTGTCCGCTGTGCGGCATGGCGTTGACGCCGGTCTTCAAGTCGGCCGGCGCCGGCCCGCAGGCCAATCACCACCCGCCCGCCGACCCGGTGGCCGCTGACCATGAGCACCAGGCCGTCGCCGCGGCCGGCGCGGCGTTGCACATCGCGCCGGAGCGGTTGCAGGCCATCGGCGCGCGCACCGGCAGCGTGCGCCGGGAGAAACTCCTCCGGCGGCTGCTGGCGCCGGGCATAGTCACCATTGACGAAGCCACTTTGCGCGATGTCAATGTCAAGGCCGCCGACGGTTATATCGAAAAACTGTACGCCAACACCACCGGCCAGGCGGTGCGGCAGGGCGAGCCGCTGGCGCTGATTCTCAGCGAGGGCTGGATCGAGGCGCAACAGGCTTATCTCAAGGCGTACCGCGACTGGAAGCGCACGCGGCAGTTCATGGCCAGCGAAAACCCGGTGCTGCTGGCGCAGGAGTTCGAGCGGTTCCGCGCGCGGCTGCGGGTCTGGGATTTGTCCGACGCGCAGTTGCAACAACTGGAGGAGCTGGCGCTGACGCTGCGCGACACCTCGCTGACGTTGCGCCCCGGGCAGGGGCAGGGCTTGAGCGGCCTGTTCGCCTTGCAGTCGCCCATCGACGGCATCGTGGTGGAGAAACCCGCCGTGGAGGGCATGAAATTCGCGCAGGGCCAGCAGTTGTTCCGCCTGGCGCGCTTGTCGCCAATCTGGGTGGAGGCGGAATTTCCCGAAGACCAGGCGCCGCACGTCGCGCTGGGCGAGGAGTTTCAGGTCCATTTCCCCGCGCTCGCCAACCAATCACGGTCAGCGCGGGTGGCGTTTATTTACCCGCAATTCAACACCGCGACCCGGCGGCTGAAGGCGCGCTTCGTGCTGGCCAACGACGATTGGCAACTCCGCCCCGGCATGTATGCCAAGGTGAGCGCCGCGACTCCGCTGGGCGAGCGGCTGACGGTGCCGTTCGAGGCGGTCATCCCGACCGGCGACCGCTTCGTGGTGTTTCTCGACCACGGCGGCGGACGCCTGGAGCCGCGCTTTGTGGAGCTGGGCGAGCAGCTTGGCGAAACTTACGAGGTGCGCCGGGGACTCAACGAGGGCGACCGCATCATCGTCAGCGCCAACTTCCTCATCGACTCGGAGAGCCGGATTCAAGGCGTGCTGAGAGACTGGGGCGACACTGTCAGCGGCGACCGGCCGGGCGCGGCCAGCAATTAAGCCGGGAAGCATGGCCATGACAACCACCCCCGAATCCTCGCTCATCGAACGCCTGACGGTCTGGAGCGGCAACAATCCCCTGCTGGTCTGCCTCCTGGTGGCACTGGGCGTGGCGTACGGCTGGTACTCGCTGCAACGGACGCCGCTGGACGCCATCCCCGATCTCTCGGACGCGCAGGTCATCGTGTACACCGAATGGAACGGGCGCGACCCGACGCTGATCGAGGACCAAATCACCTACCCGATTTCCAGCAAGTTCATCTCCGCGCCGAAAGTGAAATTCGTGCGCGGCGAATCGATTTTCGGCAAGTCGTTTGTCTATGTGATTTTCGAGGACGGCACTGACCTTTACTGGGCGCGGGCGCGGGTCATCGAATATCTCAACGCCGCGCGCGCCGCCCTGCCCGCGGGCGTCAACCCGACCATCGGGCCGGACGCCACCGGCGTGGGCTGGGTGTACGAATACGCGCTGGTGGACGAATCCGGTCGGCACGACCTGGCGCAGTTGCGCGCCTTCCAGGACTGGACGCTGCGCTACGCCCTGGGTTCGGTCAAGGGCGTGGCCGAGGTGGCCGCCATGGGCGGGTACACCCGCCAGTATCAAATCAATCTGGACCCGGACAAGCTGGTGGCTTACGGCGTGACCTTGCAGGAGGTGGTGGACGCGGTGCAAAAGAGCAACCGCGACGCGGGCGGCAAGACCTTCGAGGTGGCCACCACCGAGTTCTACATCCGCGGGCGCGGTTACTTCAAAGACCTCGGCGATATCGGGCAAGTCGCGGTCAAGACGGACGCCGCCGGCAATCCGATTCTCATCCGGCAACTGGGCGCCGTGACGTTGGGCGGGGATATGCGCCAGGGGCTGGTGGATTTCAACGGCCAGGGCGAGACGGTCGGCGGCGTGGTGGTCATGCGCTACGGCGAAAACGCGCTGACCGTCATCAACGGCGTCAAGCAGAAGTTGCGGGAGCTGGCGCCGGCCATGCCGCCGGGCGTGAAGGTGGTGCCGGTGTACGACCGCTCCGAGTTAATCAACGCCTCCATCAAGACGCTGCGGGAAAAACTTATCGAGGAAAGCCTCATCGTCAGCCTGGTCTGCCTGGTGTTCCTCTGGCATCTCCGCAGCGCGTTGGTGGCGATTCTCATGCTGCCGGCGGCCATCATCCTGTCCTTCATCCTGTTTCGCGGCCTGCACCTGACCGCCAACATCATGTCGCTGGGCGGCATCGCCATCGCCATCGGCGCGATGATTGACGCCGCGATTGTCATGATTGAGAACGCCCACAAACAACTGGAGCAGGCCGGGGAGGAAAACGGCGGGGCGCTCACCGGCGAGCGGCGCCGCGCGGTGATCCTGGCCGCCGCCAAAAGCGTGGGGCGGCCGCTGTTTTTCTCGCTGCTGGTCATCACCGTCTCCTTCATCCCGGTGTTTACGTTGGAAGCCCAGGAAGGCCGGCTGTTTCAACCGCTGGCGTTCACCAAGACCTTTGCCATGCTGTTCGCCGCGCTGCTGTCCGTCACCCTGGTGCCGGCGCTGATGTTGTGGTTCATCCGCGGCCGCCTCACCCCCGAACACCGAAACCCCGTCAACCGCCTGTTGCTCCGGCTCTACCGGCCGCTGGTGGACTGGACGCTCAAATGCCGCTGGTGGACCATGCTGCTGGCCGCGCTGATTCTGGGTTCCACGGCGTACCCCATCCTGCGGCTGGGGGCCGAGTTCATGCCGCCGCTGAACGAGGGCGCCATCCTGTTCATGCCCACGGCGACGCCCGGCATCGCCATCAGCGAGGCCGCGCGGGTGTTGAATCTCCAGGACCGGCAAATCATGCAGTTCCCCGAAGTGGCGACCGCTTTCGGCAAGGCCGGCCAGGCGGACACCGCCACCGACCCCGCGCCGCTGTCGATGTTCGAGACCGTGATTCAACTCAAGCCCAAGGAGCAATGGCGCCCGGGCATGACCTGGGACAAGTTGCTGACGGAAATGAACGACCGCCTCAAGACGCCGGGCATGGCCAACGTCTTCTGGATGCCGATTCAAACCCGCACCCAAATGCTGACCACCGGCTTCCGCTCCAATCTCGGCATCAAAATCTTCGGCCAGGATTTGGCGGAACTCAACCGCCTCGGCGAACGCATCGAACACGCCCTCACCGGCTTCCCCGACGTGCGCAGCGTGTTTGCCGAGCGCGCGACCGGCGGCCGCTACCTGGACATCACCGTCAAGCGGGAGGCGCTGGCGCGTTACGGCCTGCGCGTCGAGGACGTCAACGACGCCATCGAGCTGGCCGTGGGCGGCGCCGCCGTCACCCAAATCGTGGCCGGCCGGGAACGCTACCCCGTCGCCGTGCGTTACGCGCGCGATTACCGCGACGACCTCGCCGCGCTGGGGCGCGTGCTGGTCGCCACCGGCGGCGGCGCGCAAATCCCGCTGGCCGAGCTGGCGGAGCTGCGTTACACCGCCGGCCCGCCCGCCGTGCGCAGTGAAAACGGGCAGTTGGTCAACTTCGTCTTCGTGGACACGACCGCCGCGGACCTGACGGGGTTCGTGTCAAAAGCCGCCGCGCAAATCCGCCGGCAAGTGGCCTTCCCCGCCGGTTACTACCTGCAATGGGCCGGCGCGTTTGAATATCTCCAGCGCGCCAAGGAACGGCTGCTGCTCATCGTGCCGTTCACCCTGCTGATTATCTTCGCGCTCATTTACCTGAACACCAAATCGCTGGTCCGCACGCTGATCGTGTGCCTGGCCGTCCCCTTCTCACTGGTCGGGGCCTGCTGGCTGCTATACCTGCTCGGGTACAACCTGAGCGTCGCCGCCGCCGTCGGCCTGATCGCGCTGGCCGGCCTGGACGCCGAGACCGGCGTGGTCATGCTGATGTACCTCGACCACGCCTACGACGACCGCGCCAAACGGGGGCTGATGAACAGCGTCCATGATTTACTGCTGGCGGTGCAAGAAGGCGCCGTACACCGCATTCGGCCCAAAATGATGACCGTCAGCGCCATCCTGTTCGGTCTGCTGCCGATACTATGGAGCACCGGCGCCGGCGCCGACGTCATGAAACGCATCGCCACCCCCATGATCGGCGGCGTGATTACCTCCGCCGTTCTGGAACTGCTGATCTATCCGGTGATTTACGTCCTGTGGCGCGGTCGTAAGCTGCGCGGCAAGGATAGTTAACCACGGATGGACACGGATGCACACGGATTAAAAGACTTGCGCAGGCTTCATCTCATTTCACGTCGTCCTATTCATCATTGAGGCGTTTCTACCACTGGTAGAAGCCTTTCTACCGACGGTAGAAACGTCTCTACCGCTGGTAGAAGCCTCTCTACCGTTGGTAGAAGCGTCTCTACCGCCGGTAGAACCGTCTCTACCGTCGGTAGAACCGTCTCTACCGTCGGTAGAAGCCCCTCTACCGTCGGTAGAACCGTCTCTACCGCTGGTAGAAGCGTCTCTACCGGCGGTAGAAGCCACTCTACCGTTGGTAGAAACGCATCTACCGCCGGTAGAAGCCATCATTTTGGCAACAACTCCGTCACTAATGGAAATATAACCGATTAATAATCAAGATATTATGGCCACAAAAGAACGCAAAGCACGCCGCGCTACACTTTTTTAAAAAACCTTTGCGTACCGCGCGCTCTCTTGCGGCCATCAAACAACCTCCGCGCCTCCGCGTCTCCGCGGTTAAATATCATCCGCGCAAACCGCCAGTTATTTTAACCTGGCGATGAGCTTTTCAATCAGCCCGCCGAAGCTGCCGTTGCTGAACACCGCCACCACATCGCCGGGCAGCAGCAGCGGGGGGAGTTGGGCGACGATTTCGTCGGCGTCAGCGGCGTAATGCGCGGGGACGTGGCGCCGGTTGAGGTCGGCGACGACTTGCTCGACGTTGAGGCGGTCATGCTCAGCGAGCTGGTCGGCGCGGGCGATTTGGGTGATAAAGACCCCGTCGGCGCGGGCGAGGGCGGCGGGCAGCTCGTGTTGGAACACCGCGCGGCGGGTGGTGTTGCTGCGCGGTTCGAACAGCGCCCAGAGCCGGCGGCCGGGATAACGCTGGCGGAGCGCGGCGATGGTCTCGGTCAGCGCCGTCGGGTGGTGGCCGAAGTCGTCGATGACGGCGATGCCGTTGAGTTCGGCGCGGAGTTCCTGGCGGCGTTTGACGCCTTTGAACTTGGCCATGCTCGCGGCGATTTGCGCGTGGCTGAGGCCGTAACAGTGGGCGGCGGCGACGGTCATGGCGGCGTTGTGGATGTTGTGGTTGCCGTGCAGCGGGAGCAGGAAGCGGTGGCCGAGCAGGTCGAAGCGGGAGCCGCGCGCGTCGGCGCTGACGTTGGTGATGCGGATGGCGGCGTTGGGGTTGAAGCCGACTTCCAGCAGTTGCGCCTTGCTGTGGCGGGTGACGCTGACGGCGGCGGCGTTGTCGGCGTTGAACACAATCATGCCGTTTTGCGGGACGATATCGACCAGGCGCTGGAACGTCAGCTTGATTTCATCGAGGTCGCGGTAGATGTCGGCGTGGTCGAACTCGATGTTGTTGATGATGACGAGTTCGGGCAGGTAATGCAGGAACTTGCTGCGCTTGTCGAAAAAGGCGGTGTCATATTCGTCCCCCTCGATAACCCAGTGTTTGCCATCGGGATTATGAACGCAGCCTTGGACGAAGTTCAGCGGGAGGCCGCCAATCAGGTAGCTGGGCCGGAGTCCGGCGTCCTGCAAGAGCCAGGCCAGCAGCGCCGTGGTGGTGGTTTTGCCGTGGGTGCCGCTGACGATGAGGTTGTGGGAGTCGCGCAGGAAAAACTGCCGGAGGGTTTCGGGCAGGGAGAGGTAATAGTAGCGTTGGTTGAGCACCGCCTCCAGTTCCGGGTTGCCGCGGGAGACGGCGTTGCCGACCACGACCAAATCGGGCCGGGCGCCGGCCAGATTTTCCTCCCGATAACCCGCCATGAGGTGAATGCCGCGCTCCCGCAAAAAGTCGGACATGGGCGGATAGACGCGCTCGTCGGAGCCGCTGACGGTGTAACCCTGGTCCTTGAGCATGGCGGCGACGGCCCCCATAGCGGTGCCGCAGATGCCGAGGAAGTGGATTTTTTTGACGGGGCGGTTCATGCGGGAATGGCGCGGGCCGGGCAAATCCCAATAAAAAAGCGCACCGGTCAGGGTGCGCTTTTTGCGGACTTGGCGGGGTTAACCTTTCTTCAGCAGCGGCAAGCCGGTGCGGTTGTTTTCGGACACCACGTAACCGCTCGGCAGTTCGTTGAGGGCGTTGTCCCCCGCGGTGCCGGCGAAGTAGTACAAGGTGACCTTATGGCCGCCTTTCAGTTCTTGTTCCTTGCCGTGCAGAAAGTAAGTCTTGCCGCTTTTTTTGCTGATGACGCTAAAGGCCATGATGATTTCTCCTGATTAAGTTTTGGTTGGTCTTGACGCCTGGCCGCGCCGGGCGCGACCACTGTCAAGTTTTGCCGTTATGTTTCTTGGTTTTCCGCCGACTGGCAATCTTATTCGGCGCAAGCCTCAAACCACGCCGGCCTTCCTCAAGGTGGCATAAATGCCGTTTTTGTCCATAGTTTTTAACGCGCGGGCGGAAAGTTTGACCGTGACGTATTTTTTCAGTTCGGGCACCCAGAGGCGTTTCTCACGCAGGTTGGGCGTGAAGGTGCGCGGGGTGGCCTTGGTGATGTGCGTGCCGATGCCGCCCTCGCGCTTGGCTTTGCCGCTGCGGTTGATGCGGGAACCGCGGGAGGGTTGCTGGTTGGTGATGGCGCATTTGCGGGACATATTATTTTACCAGTAGGACGTTGCGTGCACGCTTGATTTCGCGGACGAGCTTCCGGTGCAGTTTGGAAGGCATGCCGGTGATGCGACGGGGAAGAATCTTGCCGCGTTCGGTAAGAAACTTCTTGAGCATGTCGGGGTTTTTGTAATCGAGCGCCGACGCGCTGACATCGATGCGCTTTTTGTTGTGATTCCGGCGCGAACGACGGCGACGGGCGTTTTTCTTGGTTGGTTTGACTCCCATAAAATTATTCCTTCAGTTTGGCCTTGTCGGTGTCTTCTTCCTCGGCTTCCTCTTCCTCGTAGAAGGTCTCCACGCTGTCCATGAATTGCGCGCTGGTGTCCCAGCGGGCGCGGCCCTTTTGCTCCTGTTCAAGCTGTGACTGGCATTTGATGGTGAACCGGGCGAACGGGATGGCCTCCAGGCGGCTGACCGGGATGGGCTGGCCGGACATTTCACAGCTGCCGTAGGTGCCGTCCTCGATGCGCTTGATGGCGGAGTTGATTTCGTAGAGCGCGTCCTGTTCCTGCGACAGCAGGTTCAGGGCGAAATCCTTTTCATAGGCGTCGCTGCCGGCGTCGGCCTGGTGCATACCGAAGGCGGACACCTGGGCGTCGTCGCCGGGGGAGCGCAGATTGGTCTGCGTCACGCCCTGCATTTGCTCCAGCATGTGCTCGCGCAGTTCAACGAGTTTCTTTTTTTGCTGCGCCAAAAACTTGGCGCCCAGGTGGCGGCGTTTGCCGGGTTTGACGGCGGTGCTGGCCGCGGCCGTGAGCGCGGTCTTGGCGCTTTTGATCGGGAACGGCGGTTTGCCGAAAACTTTGACGGTCGCGCCCGACCGCGCCGCGGCGGACGGATTATTTTTGCCCGCCGTTTTCGCGGCGGTCTTGGCCGGCGCGGATTTCCGCGCGCGGGCGGGCTTGGCCTTGGCCGATTTTTTCGCGGCGGAAGCTGGCGTCGGGGCCTTTTTGGCGACCGGCTGGCGCGCCGTTTTGACTGGCGCGGCCGGCTTGGACTTATGGTGTTTGGCTGCTTTTTTCGGCATAAGAGCTTTTTGTTCTAGCGTGGCGGTATGTTTTTGCCAATAGGAAAATTACGTTTTTTCATCGGCCGGTGTTAAAACTTAGCCGAACAATATTTTTTTACCAAGAGATTCATGGAGGAATTGGGGGAGACGCGGCGCGCCGGAGGGGGCGGCTTGATTCCCGCGCCCCGCAACAACCGCGTTGATTTTTGTCAACTGCTTGCTAGCTTCATGGTCATATCCTATGAAAACATCATTATTCATCATCCTGGCGGCCATCATCGCGACCGGCCTGTTCACTGGCCGCGCGGCCTTGGCGGCAGACACCAAACCCCAATACACCGCTGTCAATGGCGACGGCCAGACAGTGACGGTCAAAGTCACGCCCATCATCGACCCGGTGACTTTCACCGTCCCCGCGCCGGTCGGCCTGGCGAAGATGAAACAGGCAATTCTGGCTGGCTGCCCGGTGCGCGGCTGGCAGGCGAAGGTGGTGGACGACCACACCGTCACCGCGACGCTGAACATCAGGAAGCACAAGGTCGTGGTGCAAATCGCCTACGACACCAAGGGCTTCGCCATCACCTACAAAAACAGTTTCAACCTGACGGTCAGCGACAACAGCATCCACCGCAACTACCGCAACTGGGTGGAAAATTTACGCGGCGACATCGCCAAGAATTTGATCTCGCTGGACTGACCGGCCATGCGCGGTTTTCACACGGGTCTGATGGCGCACCGCCCGCCGATGCTGCTGGTGGACGACTTGACCGCGCCCGACACGGCGACGCTGACGGTGCGGCCGGACAACATCTTTCTCACCGGCAGCGGCGCATTGTCGCGCGCCGGCCTGCTGGAGTTCCTGGCGCAAAGTTTCTCCGCCGCCGACGCCTACCGCGCCTGGCTCGCCGGCATTCGCGTGCCGCCCGGCGGCTATCTCGTCGGCTTGGAACACGCGGAATTTCACGGTGACGCCGCCATCGGCGACACGCTGACCGCGACGGTGCGCCGGGACGGGAATGTGGGCCGCGTGGTCATGGCCAGCGGCGAGGTGCGGCGCGGTGACACGCTGCTGGCGAGCGCCGACTTCCGGGTGTTTGGTTTTTAACCGCTGACCGTCATGGCAAAAATTTTGCTCATCTCCGCCAACACCCGCACCGCGCCCTATCACGTCTGGCCCGCCGGACTGATGATGATCGGCGGGGCGCTGGCCGCCGCGGGTCACGAAGTGCGGGTGCACGATTTGCTGTTCCCCGCCGAGCCGCTGCCGGTGACGCTAACCGGTTTCGCGCCCGACCTCGTCGGCATCTCCGTCCGCAACGTGGATACGGTCAATTCGCTCGCTGACGATGAGTTGAACACCGGCGCACTGTTGCAAAATTTGTGCGCCGACATTCGCCGCCACCGCCAGGCGAAAATCATCCTTGGCGGCGCGGGTTTTTCCGTGATGCCGCGTGAATTGCTCACCGCCAGCGGCGCCGACTGCGGCGTCACCGGGCCGGGCGAGCTGGACATCGTCAGCATTGCGAAAAAATTGCTCGCCGACGAACCGGTGCCGCCGCTGACCATGTCGGGCGGTTTCGACCGGCACCCGCGCCCGCTGCTCGACGTGCCGCTGCTCACGCAATATCTCCGGGCCGGCGGCATCCCCGGCGTCCTCACCAAGCGCGGCTGCCGCTATCGCTGCGTCTATTGCTCCTACCCGCGCGTGGACGGCGGCTTTTTCGCGCCGCTTGACCCGCGCGCGGTCGTGGCTTACGTCAAACAACTGGAGCACCACGGCGTGACGGAAATTTTCTTCACCGACAGCGTGTTCAACGACGCCGCCGGTCACGCCGTGGCGCTGGCGGAGGAACTGTTGCGCCAACAAACGCGCGTCCGCTGGGCCGCGTATTTCACCCCGGAACACCTGGATCAGGACGAGCTGGCATTATTCCAGCGCGCCGGCCTGCGCGCCATCGAACTCGGCACCGACGCTGCCAGTGACGAAACCCTGCGCGGCCTCGGCAAGCCGTTCCGCATGGCGCGGGTGTTCGAGTTTCAGGAAACCTGCAACCGCCTGCGCATCCCCTGCGCGCATTTCGTGATTTTCGGCGGCCCGCGCGAGACGCCGCTGACCGTGACCGAGGGCCTCGCCAACCTGGCGCGGCTGGAACATTGCGTCGTCATCGCCGCCTCCGGCGTCCGCATCCACGCCGGCACCGCGCTGCACCGCCTCGCCTTGCGCGAGGGCCAGATCGCCGCCGACGCCGACCTGTTGTGCCCCGCGTATTATTTTTCCCGCGCGGTCAACGTCAGCGCCATGAACGAGCAAATCAAGCAATCCTTCCACGGCCGCCGCGACCGCATCTTCCCGCCCGACCAGGCGGACGAAATCACCGCCACCATGCGTCGCCTCGGCTATCGCGGCCTGTTGTGGGATTTGGCCGTGCGATTTTGAGTCCGCGCGATTAACGGTTGCTGGTTTTTTAAGTTGATTGAGTTACGCACCCCTGCTCCCGCCAACTTAAAAAACTGCACGTCTTCGCGTCTCCAAGCCCGGAGCTGTCAGCAGCCATCCTTGCCATTTCCATGTTTTATAGTAACATCACCCCATGTTGCACACCTTTTTAACCACCGACAGCCACACGCTGACCCTGCCGCTGCCCGATGATTACGTGGGCACTGAACTGGAAATAATCGTCCAGCCGACCACCGCTGCGTCGCGCCGCGCCAAAACACCGGTCTTCGGCTGTGCCAAGGGGCAATTCCACGCCACCGCCGACTTCGACGAGCCGCTGGCCGATTTTGGCGAGTATCAAACCCCGTGAAACTGTTGCTGGACACCCACGTCATCATTTGGTTCCTCAACGGTGACGTCCGCCTGTCCGCGCGGGCGCGTGACGCGATACTCTCGCGCGCCAATCAAAAATTCGCGAGCATCGTCACCGTTTGGGAAGTGGCCATCAAACTCAGTCTGCAAAAACTTTCCTTTCGCGGTGGCGTGACCGGATTTTTGCACCTGCTCGAAGACAATGATTTCACCCTGTTGCCGCTCGACGGGCGGCACCTTGTCGAATTGGAAAAACTGCCGTGGTTGCACCGCGACCCGTTTGACCGATTGCTCGTTGCCGCCGCGTTTGTGGAAAACATGAGCCTGATTACCCACGACCAAAACATGCGACTGTATCCGGTGCCGTGTTTTTGGTGAATCGGCATCATTCATCCGCGGATAAAAAAACCTAAAAAACTTTAAAAATTCCCCTTGACGCCGCCAATCAACTCGCTACTTTCCGTTCCATGATTTCCGAGCTTGACAATGCGGCAGCCGGGCGGGTAAGTTACTCGCTCTCTCGCTCTCTCGCTCTCTCGCTCTGAGCACGGCGCTTGCCCCGACTCCTTGATTTCCCGGCAGAATTTTAACCACTTCATTCCCGATGTGGTCGCCAACAGCAGCCACGAATCGGCTGACTACCCCTTTGTGAGAAGGCGTTACGCAGTTGTAAAAGCCTTCTACAACTCCGTAAAGGTCTTTTACCACCGCGTAAACGCCTTTTACAACCCGGTAAAAGACCTTTGCAACCCCGCAAAAACCTGCCTCTAACCTTAACCAGAAAGCCATATGAGCACCCAATTCATCGCCCCCATCCGTCGTAACTACCTGCCAGCCAACGAAGACCAAGCCTTCCTCTGGCTCCTCATCCCCGGCGACATCATCGTCCTCGGCGCCAAAGCCTACACCGCCAAACATTCCGAGGTCGCCAACTAATCCGCCACTAAACCAACTACGAACATGGCCACAAAAAAACACAGAACCCACAAAACTTTGTTAAACCCGTTTCTCTCTGTGCTTTTTGTGTTTTTTTGTGGCCATTAAACCTATTAAAAAAATCTGCGTAATCTGCGGATAAAAATCCTTATGAAAATCCCCAACATGAAAAAAACACATAAACTAACCCAATGGGCCACGTTGCTGCTGACCGTCAGCGGTATGGCGGCGTTGCCATCAAGCCTAACGGCCGCCTTCACCGACAGCGGCGCGTTGACCGGCAGCGGTTCCACCGTGACCGCCAATGCCGGTAGCAGCGGCATCGTCAGCGGCACTTGGTACGATTCCAGTGGCGCCTATGCTTGGTTTGCCAGCGGCAGCGGACAAATCACCGGTTCCAATGCCACGCTTTATACCACTACCGGCGGCGCGAGCAGCGGTGGCTTGTATGCCTCAGGCGTTGGTTCGGCAATTGACGGACGGCAATTGCGTATTGTGGTTGTCGCCGGTTATGGGATTCATGCCATCAATGGCGCGCGAATTGCAGCGGTGGACCTCAACATCGAATCTGCCGCGGCACAGGCTGGAGTTCGTGCCACCGGAAGTTCGTATGTCACCATTGGCGGCGGCACCGTGACCACCGGCGGCAGCGGCAATTCTTACGGTGTGACAGCCAGTAACAGCGGTACCTTGATTGCGTCTGATTTGTACATTCACACCACCGGCACGCGCGGCTTGGGCGCGGTAGCGGCAGAAGGTTCTTACGTCGAGTTGAATAATGTCATGATGCGGTGTGACAATATTTCGGAGGGCGCCTTGGTGCCATATAGCACCGGTATCATGGTAGTGAATAATTCGCAAGTGACCAGTTCTGGCGACGGTGTACAGATTAACGGGAATGCTTCTCTTGCCATCAATAATAGCGCCATTATTACCACCGGCACGGGGATGGTGTTGCAGGTGGGAGATTCCAGCGTCATCATCAATGGCGGCACCTTGGCCTCAAGCGGTGGCGAGTTACTGCAAGTGGGCGGCACTGCCGTCAGTGATGTTATTTTGGGTAACGTGGATGTCGCCAATGCGGGTAACATTATCACTACATCGGATTTTAGCGGCACCGGCAATGTCACCGTCAGCGGCGGCAGCGGTCTCCACGGCGACATCACCAACAGCGGCAGCGGCGCGCTGACCGTGAACCTTGACCACAGCACCCTGACCGGTGACGCCGCCAACCAAGGCGACGGCACGCTGACCATCATCCTCGACCACAACTCAGTCGGCACTGGCGGCTTCAACGGCGGCAATCTCATCACCGGTACAGACAGCGTATGGACTTTCGACAAAGACAGCCGCGGCAACTACGGCGAGAACAACGGAGTATGGAACATCGGCGACTACGACGTCACCTTCGACAACATGACCCACACCGGCACCGTCAACATCAACGTCAACAGCGACACCGGCGACGGCGGCTCCATCTTCGTAACCGGCACCGCTGACGGCGAAGGCACCATCCACATCGACACCACTGGCAACGGCCAACTCAATCCCAACGACGTACTGCCTAGCATCGTCAGCGGCGACGGCACCGAGCACTGGCAATGGGATCCCATCGACTGGGGCATTGACACCATCATCAAAGACGGCGACCACTTTATCAAAAGCGGCGTCAACCCCGCCGGCGCAGTCCTCAACAGCAGCGTAGCCATCCAACAAGCGATGTGGTTCGCGCAACAAAACAGCTTGCTCAAGCGCATGGGTGAGTTGCGCTATGGAACGCGGGCGTCTCGCCCGCCAGCGGGCGGGACGCCCGCGCTCCATAAACTCATCGACAACCTCTGGCTCAGAAGCTACGGCCAACAGCTAAACATCGGCAGCCAAGTCGCCGGCAAAGCCTACGAACAACTCATCTACGGCGTCGATCTCGGCACTGACCATAAGTTCACCATCAGCGCTGACAGTGACTTGTATCTGGGCGTTTACGCCGGCTACGGCCGCAGTGACCTCGACTACCGCACCCCCGGCACTGACGGTGAACTCAACAGCTATTACGGCGGCCTCTACGCCACCTGGCTGCACAGCAGCGGCTTCTATATCGATGCCACCGTCAAAGCCGCCAGTGTGGACAACGACTTGAAAGCCCCCTACAGCGGCAGTCAACTCACCGCCAACTACAGCGACGTGAACATCGGCGGCAGCATTGAAATTGGCAAGAAGTTCGCCTTCGCCGATGATTGGTTCATCGAGCCTCAGTTCCAAGTCAACTACCTCCACATCCTCGCTGAAGATTATGCTGCCGGCCCCATGAACATCACCGCCAGCGACCTCGACGCCCTGCAACTCCGCATCGGCAGCCTCTTTGGTCGCAGTATAAAACTCACCAACAGCGGCGTACTTCAGCCCTACATCAAGGTCAGCGGTGTCGAAACCATCAGCAGCGGTGGTGCCATCAGGAACGGCTATCAATCTACCCGCGCCAACACCGACGGTGCCCGTGCCGAACTAGGCGGCGGCCTCATCTGGCAACTCGACGCTGACAATCAACTCCACCTCGACTACGAAGCCTCCTTCGGCGACAAGTACGACAAACCCTGGGGCCTAACCGCCGGCTACCGCCACCAG
>JAISBF010000213.1 GCA_031266335.1 Verrucomicrobiales bacterium | reverse complement strand
GCCGTCATGCGCAAGCTCCTCATTCACCTCAATGCTGACCTCCACCATCACCCCTTTACCCCTCCCAAAACCGCCCCATAATCTTTTTTCACTACACAGTTGCTTCACGGCAGGGGAATACCCTTGGCTTTGATTTTCTTCAAGTACACCGTCGCGCGGCCTTGCATCAACTCCTCGCTGACGCCGGTGACGCCAAACACCGCGTCCCAAATCCGTTCCAGGCAATGCGCGGCCAGCGGCTCGCGCACTGTCAGCGCCAGCGCGCGCCGGTAGAACTCCAGCGGGCGGCGGCGGACGCACGCGGCGCTGACAATGAATTGCGCGCCGCCGTGGAAACGAAATTGTGCCGGTGACGGTTGGCCGAATAGTTGTTCGTAACACTCGTCCAGCGGCAACTCCGCGCGCGCCGGGTTTTTGCTCCACGGGACGAACAGGCGGCGCCCGCGCCGGTCGTCGGTGTCCACGAGGAAGCCGAGCCACTTGAAGTCGCTGACCGTGAGGGCGCCGGTCGCGATGGCGCGCAGGGTTTGATGCAGGTCCGGCGCGTGGTCAAACGGTTTGCCCTGGGTAAACACGGTCAGCGGCGCGAGCGAGTCGTAGCGGTGGACGAGGTGGTGCAGGTAGGTGTGCGCCTCGCGCCCGCGGTTGGGCAGCGTGATCGCGGGCGACGGCAGCGGCGCGCCTTTGTTGTACACGGTGACGGTCAGCGTCGGCGGCACGTGCCGCGTCCACGCCAGGTCTTCCTGATGGCGGGCGATTACCAATTCAATCATCGCCCGGCAGCCTGGTCGAAGGTCTGTTGCTTGCAAAGAGCGCACGGAGGAATTGAAGCATTGCCGCCGGGTACCAAACCATAGTCGCGAAAGTCTGCGTTCATCTGCGTAACCTGCGGATTAAATGCTGTGGCCCGGCGGTTCACTGTCAGCCGGGCAACGGATAATTCATGGTGAAGGCGCGCACCTTGCTTTGCAACGCCGCCAACGCCTTCGCGTCGTGCCGCTGACACAGCGCTTCGTGGATGAAGTTGGCGATGTCAAACATCTCGTCCTCCTGCATGCCGCGCGTGGTCACCGCCGGCGAGCCGAGCCGCACCCCGCCGGCTTTGAACGGCGACTGTTTGTCGAACGGAATCGCGTTTTTGTTGACGGTAATGCCGGCGCGGTCGAGCGTTTCCTGCACTTCCTTGCCAGTCAAACCCTGCGGTTGCACGTCAACCAGCATCACGTGGTTTTCCGTGGTGCCGCTGACGATGCGGTAGCCGTTTTTCTTCATGCCCTCGCACAGCGCCTTGGCGTTGCGGGCGACTTGTTGCTGGTATTGTTTGAACTCCGGCCGCAACGCCTCGCCGAGACAGACCGCCTTCGCGGCGATGACGTGCATCAGCGGGCCGCCCTGGAAGCCGGGAAACACCGCGGCGTCAACGGCCTTGGCGAATGGCGCGCGGCACATGATCAGCCCGCCGCGCGGGCCGCGCAGGGTTTTGTGCGTGGTGGTGGTGACGAAATCGGCGTGGCCGACGGGCGACGGATGTACCCCGGCGGCGACCAGGCCCGCGATGTGCGCGATGTCGGCGAACAGGTACGCGCCCACCGACCGCGCGATGTCGCCCATGCGCTTGAAGTCAATGACGCGCGAGTAGGCCGACGCGCCGACGGTGATCATTTTCGGCTGGAACTCCGCCGCCGCTTTTTGCAACTCGTCGTAATCAATCGTCTCGGTCTGCGGGCTGACGCCGTAGTGGCGCACCGTGAACAGTTTGCCGGAGAAATTCATCTGGTGGCCGTGCGTCAGGTGGCCGCCGTGCGCCAGGTCCATCGTCAGGATGCGGTCGCCGACTTGCAGCACCGAGAAATACACCGCCGTGTTCGCCTGCGAGCCGGAGTGCGGCTGCACATTCACGTGTTCCGCGCCGAACAGCTGGCGCGCGCGGTCGATGGCCAGTTGTTCCACCGTGTCCACCTGCTCGCAACCACCGTACCAGCGCCTGCCGGGGTAGCCCTCGGCGTACTTGTTTGTCAGGCACGAACCCTGCGCCTCCATCACCGCGCGGCTGGTGAAGTTTTCCGAGGCGATGAGTTCGATGTTGTTGAATTGCCGCGTCTTTTCCGCGCTGATGGCGCGGTAGATTTCGGGGTCGGCGTGTTCCAGGTTCGGGTTGGTGGGGTGCATATTGATGCGGGCCTTGAGGGCGGCGATGGCCTGGCGGCGCCGGGCGGCGCGGGAGCGGTCGGTGTTCGCGCCCAGCCAGCTGTTGAGGATGGCGGCGGCCTGCTTGAAATTCAACTCGTCGGCGGGCAACACCACCACGTTGGCGTCGGTGTATTCGCGCAGCGCCCGCGCCTCCTCCGCGTCGTGCACCGTGACCGGGCGCAAGCCGGGAAAACTCCTGGCGCTGACGGCGGCGGCGGACTTGCCCACCCACACGGCCAGCGACGCGCGCCCGGCGTTGACGGCGGCGACGACCGCGGCGGCTTGCGCGGGCGGCGACTGCGCGCCCTGCTCCGTGCTGACCGCCAGGTCCTCGACGATATGGCCGTGGCGTTGCAATTCCTTCGTCAGCGCCGCGCGCAGAGTGGCGGCGGACGCATCGCCGGCGATGAGCACCCGGTCCGGCGCGCCGGCGCGGTCGTCCAGCAACTGGTCGAGCATGGCCTTGATCGCGTTGCGGATTTGCTCGCAGCAACGGCGGTACACCGGCAGCGACTGGTCAATGGGGTCGGCCACCTCGCGGCCCGCCGGCGCATCGTCAGCGGCGGTCTCGAAGTCGCGCAGCAGGAAAATTTTATCCGCGGCGGCGGGGAACAGCAGTTGCAACGTGTCGTGCTGACCGTAGGTCATGGCCAGAATCAAGTCGGCGTCAGCGACCATTTTCGCCGAAATCATCTTGCTGCGCAGGTCGCTGATATCGAGGCCCAGTTCGCGCATCGCCTCGACGGCATAAGCGCTCGGCGACTGGCCGTCGGCCGCGCCGATGCCCGCTGACGCCGCCGTGAACCCGGCGCGCGTCTTCACCATGTCACGGAACAATCCTTCCGCCATCGGGCTGCGGCAAACATTACCGGTACAGACAAATACCATGTGCATAGAGAGGAGAGCAAAGTGTAAAATTCAAAGTGCAAAAGGACAACGCAAAAAAATCGGCGCGGAGGTTTTTGCACCACTAAGACACGAAGGTTTTTTTCAACAAAACTTAACCGCAGAGACGCGGAGGCGCGGAGTTGATGTTTAGTTTAATAAAATCTCTATGTCTGCTCTGTGTCTCTCTGTGGCCCAAGGTGCTTTTAGAATTGATGACGGTAGCCGGCGGTCAGGCCCCAGGGCTTGTCGTATTTGTCGCCGAAAGAGGCTTCGTAGTCTAGGTGCAACTGATTGTTAGCGTCCAACTGCCAGATGAGGCCGGCGCCGAGTTCAACGCGAGCACCGTCAGTGTTGGCGCGGGTGGATTGGTAGCCGTTGCGCAGAGTACCGCCGCTGCTGATGGTTTCGACGCCGCTGATCTTGATGTAAGGTTGCAACGCGCCGCTGTTGGTGAGGTTGATGGTTCTACCGAAGAGGCTGCCGATGCGGAGTTGCAGGGCGTCGAGGTCTTGGGCGGTGATGGTCATGGGGCCGGCGGTGTAGTTCTCGGCAAGGATGTGCAGGTAGTTCACTTGGAACTGGGGTTCGATAAACCAGTCATCTTTAAAGGTGAACTTCTTGCCGAGTTCGAGGCTGCCGCCGAGGTTCACGTCGCTGTAGCTGGCCTTGAGTTGGGTGTTGCCGTAGGGGGCTTTCAAGTCGTTGTTGACACTGGCAGCCTTGAAAGTGGCGTCGAGGTAGAAGCCGCTGCTGTGGAGCCAGGTGGCGTAGAGGCCGCCGTAGTAGGAGTTGAGTTCACCGTCAGTGCCGGGAGTGCGGTAGTCGAGGTCGCTGCGGCCGTAACCGGCGTAGAGGCCGAGGTAGAGGTCACTGTCAGCGCTGATGGTGAACTTATGGTCAGTGCCGAGATCGACGCCGTAGATGAGTTGTTCGTAGGCTTTGCCTGATACTTGGCTGCCGACGTTTAGCTGTTGACCGTAGCTTCTGAGCCAAATATTTTCGATGAGGTTATGGAGCGCGGGCGTCCCGCCCGCTGGCGGGCGAGACGCCCGCGCTCCATAGCGCAGTTCACCCATGCGCTTGAGCAAGTTGTCTTGCTGGGCGACCCACAGGCTTGGCTGGATGGCGATGGCGCTGTTGAGGACGGCGCCGATAGGGCTGGTGCCGTGTTGGGTGAAGTGCGGGTTGCCGGCGGAGTCGTGGCCGTCCTGGGTGTATTCGTCGAGGCCCCAACTGAAGTTGTCCCAGAGCCAGTTTGCTTTGTTCTCACCGGTGACGAGGGTGTTGGCGACGGTGTTGGGGTCGCGCAGGCCGTCGCCGGTGGCGCTGATGATGCCGCGCGGGTGGCTGGTGGCGGCGGTGCTGCCGCTGACGGTGCTTTTGGCACCAGTGTCGCTGTCGATGGGGAAGTACCAGGTGCCGTCGCCGCTGATGGTGTCGCTGTGGAGGGCGATATAGTTACCGGAGGTGCCGACGCGGATGACGCCGTGGCTGTCGATATGGTCGGCGGCGGAATCTTTGGTGAAGTGCCACTCGCTGTCGTCGCCGACGCTGAGGTTGCCGCCGGTGAAACCGCCGCTACCGGTGGCGCCGTGGTCGAGGATGACGGTGATTTGGCTGTCATCGGTTTGGTTGGTGTCGCCGATAAACGAACTGCCGGGACCGCTGACGGTGACTTCAATGGTGGCGTTGTCGCTGCCGGTCAGCGTGCCGGTGATGGTCGCGCCGTTGCTGCCGGTGAGGGTGATGGCGGCGTCATTGCCGGCGGTGGTGTTGCCGGTCAGGGCGCTGTCATCCAAGCCGACTTTGAGGCTGGCCGAATCGCTGACGATGACCTCGCCGGTCAGGGTGGAACGATCCGCCAAGCCCAGCGTGACGGTCGCGGTGTCGTCAATGTTAACGTCGCCAATCAGCGTGGTGTGGTCGCTGACGGTGATGTTCGCCACGGTCTGCCGGTCAACGGGCACCAAGTCGCCGCCGGCGTCAGTGCCGGTGATGATGCTGCCGACTTGCAGCACCGCCGCGCCGCTGACGGTGGCGTCGCTAAGTGTCACGCGGTACTCCGTGCCGATGCCGTGAAGTTGGCTGGCGTTGGCGGGGGTGCCGTTGGGATTGAGGAATGGCGTGTTGATGGCGATGGCGGCGCTTTGCGCGGTTTGTATGGTGCCGCCGGAAAAGACGAAGGTTTGCACCTCCGGGGTGACGCTGTTGGCGGCCATACTAATGCCGTGGGAGTTCGCGCCGACGGTGCTGATGTTCACGTCGTTCAGCGAGACGGTGGAGCCGGCGCCGGTTCGGGAGGGGATGAGTTCCATCGAGATGGCGTTGGAGTTGTCACCCCGCGTGACAATGCTGCCGCCGCTGATGGTCAGCGTGGAGGTTTCGCTGATGTAAACCGCGGGCGCGTAGTCCTGCATCGAGGCGATGCTGATGTTCGTGCCGTTGAACGAGGAAAACCGCAACTCCATCGCTCCGGTGAAGGTGCTGGCGGCCAACCACAGTTGCCCGTTGGCGCTAATCGTCACGCGGTCGGCTTGCGCGACGGTAGAGCTGATTATCAACATGCCCGACGCGGCGCCGCTCGCTTGGAAAGACGAATTGGTAATCGGGCCAATCAAGGCAGCCCTGCTGAAATAAGCGGCGTGCGAGACCCAGCCATTTGATTCGACCTGCACCTGATCAATCATCCCGATGGCGGCGTTTTCGACAAAAAGCCCGTAGCTGGCGTCGCCGTTATAGGTGAAGATGGCAACATCGCGCAACGCCTCCAACACCGTGCCCGTGCCGCTGACGCTGATGCCGCGCTGATTCGCCGATGTGATGCGGTTGGTCGTGACCGTGCCGCCGACATAGGTGGCGGTGGCGGAATTGGAGAGGCCGAAACCGCCGGCATTTTGCGTGGTGATGTTGACGTTGTTGAGCGTCGCGGTGGAAGAGCCGCCAACCGAGACGCCGGCGCCGTAGGAGTTAATGGTCAAGTCCGACAAGCTCACGCCGCTGGTGGTGGCGACACTTACACCAGCCGCGCCGGTGGCGCCGGTCGTGATGGCGCCGCCAATCATGGTCAGCGTGGACGAGGTGGTCAGGTAAACGCCGTGGCCGTTGGCGACGCTGCCGGAGTTGATGACGGTGTTGGTCAGCGTGGCGGCGGAGGTGTCGGTGAGTTGGAGGCCGTAGAAGTTAGCGTTGATTTCGCTGTTGGTGAGATTGAGTCGGCCGCCGCCGGTGAAGTTCGCGCCGAAGCGTCCGTTGCCGCTGGCGGCGGTGCCGGTGAGGGTGACGTCGCTGCCGGTGAAGGTCCAGGTGCCGGTGTTGGTGAGCGCGGCGTAGGTGTTGCCGTTGTTTTCGTAATGCGCGCCGCTGACGGTGGTGTCGGAGGTGACGATGAGGTTTTGCGCGAAGACGTTCAACGCGGAGGCGCAAAGTAGCAGCGCGCAAATACACGCGCGCTCCAATGACCTTAACGAAGTGGGACAAAGGGCGCAGAGGATGAGGAGTGTTAGTTTGGGGTTCATGTTGGTTGTTTGGTTGTTGGTTTGTGGTTGGTTAAAATAGTGAGTTGGCGCTTGGTCTTTCCCCGCGCGTCACCCTGAGCGGAGTCGAAGGGGCGGGTTGACTCAGCGATGGAGCGAGCCGATCCTTCGACACGCTGCGCTTGCTCAGGATGACGGGGGTGGGATTAACAGACGGAGTCTTGCCGCATGGGGAATGGGATGGGCAAAACTCC
>JAISBF010000204.1 GCA_031266335.1 Verrucomicrobiales bacterium | reverse complement strand
ATCACCTCGAACGCCGCCGCGAACGTGATGGCGCCCGCCTGCATCTCGCCCTGCGACACCGCCAGCAAATACCGGTCCGCCAATCGACCCGCCGACAGGAAGTGCGAGACGCCCTTGATGTAGCGGCTGGTGTAAATCCCCGAAATCAATACCAGTACCAGCGGCAACGCCAGCAAGGCCCAGTCAATCACGTGCATGTTCATATTCATAAATTCAACGGCGCGCCGTCAGCGGGGAACCGTCGCTGACGCTGACGCTGGCGCGGCTGGCAACAATCCGATGCTCATATCACGCCGCCGCCATCTTGTGCACCACGCCCGGTTCCTGCATACATTGCAGAATTCGCACCCCCTCGACGATGCGCCGGAGATAATCGTCGCTGACGGTCTCGCGGTTGACGATCGCGCGGTAAAACTCGTCCCACTGGTATTGCCCCGACGCGGTGTCCGCCAGCACCCGGTGCTCGACCACGCGGCTGCGATGCTCGTCGCGCGGCAGCCGCGGATCGGCCATCACCAGCGACAGGCTGGAGTTGCCGACTTTCGGCGACACGTCCGTCACGCCGATGTTGCGGTAAATGGTGCCGCGCTCGTAGTTTAGCACCAGTCCATTGCTATACCAGTCGCCGTCGTCGATGCAGAACGACGCGAACACCGACGCCAGCGTGCCCGCGGCGAAGCTCACGGTCAGCAGCGCGTTGTCCGGCGTGGGCCGGCCCGTCCGCACCCGCGAGGTCACCAGTTGCACCTGGTCAATCAACCCCGCCAGCTGGATGACATCGTTAATCAAATAAATCCCCAGCCGCATCATCACGCCGCCGGGACACAGCAGCGGGTTGTCCAGCCAGGAGTCGTCCGCCTGGTCAAAATACGACGCGTACACCTCCGCGCGCATGGCAATCAGCCGGCCAAGCTCGTGCTGTCGCGCCCATTCCTGGCTGAGCAGCAATTCCGGCGACGCCAGCGGACTGGGCGAGTTGAGATGCACCACACGATGCAACCGCTGCGCCTCGCGCAACACCGCTTCCGCCGCCCGCAGGTCCAGCTCGAACGGCTTGGTGGTCATCACATCCTTGCCGCTGCGGATGATGTCGCGAATCAATCCGGCCCGCCCGGTCGGCGGCGTGTATAGGCCGACCGCCGCGATGCTGTCGTCGCGCAGCACCTCGTCGAGCGAATAATACGCCCGCGCGCCGTATTTCGCCGCCTGCTCGTCGGCCACCTCCCGGCGAAAATCCGCCACGGCGACCAGTTTGAAATACTTGGCAATTTCGGGCCGGCTGAGTTCACTAAGAATATGACGGCCGAAAGACAGTCCGACAATCGCCAGTGGCAAGGGTATGGGAGCTTTTGAATTCATCTGCTACAAAGCAGATTATCACTATCAGCGTCTCTGTCACGTAATTTTTGCAGCCGCCCGCGAAATGGCAATCGGGGCAGCCAGCGGCGGCAATTGCCCGCTGCCGTTCACGGCTTCCGAGCTGAATTAGCGCATCAAATGTAGCTTACCGACATCACCGTCAGCGCGCGCCGGCGTCGCCCGAAATCCGGCCCCGCGGCCAGCCGCGCCGCAAATACTGTTTGCCATTCTTACGTGACTTGGCAAGCTGGTTTGCTTGGAAGCATTATCAACCAGACCGCATTTATGTCGCCATTCCCCACCTCCCCAACCGTGCCGCTGACGGACGGCAAAATCATCCTCAACGAAAATTTCGGCCTCAATCACCGACGGCAACTGCTCACCGTCAGCGTGCCGCCCGACGTGCCGCCCGCCGCGGCAACCTTCTCGTTGCGCGACACCGTCAGCGGCAAACCATTCGCGGCGCAACGCTCGCGGGAAAACCCGGCGCAGGCGTTCGTGGCGCTGGAGCTGCGGGCGGACGAGCATTATCAACTCGTCGCTGACACCGCGCCGGCGCCCGCCATGCCCGCGCCGCTGACGGTGACGCGCGACGCGGCGAACTCCACCGCCGTCATCAGCAGCGGCGCGTGGGCGGCGGAAATTTTTCTCGGCGAATGGTCGTCCGCCAACGGTGACGACGCGCCGACGCCGGTGCGCCGGGTCAGCGTCAGCGGCAACCCGTGGCGCGGCCGGGTATTCTTCGACACGCGCAAACCCATCGTCAGCGTCAGCGCCAAATTGGTCGAGCAAGGCCCGTTGCGCGTGGTGGCGGACTTCCGCGCCCAATCAACCATAAGCAATAATCAATTATCAATCTACTCCGCCCGGCTGACGCTCGACGCCGGCAGCGACTTCATTCGCGTGGATGAAAATTTCGACGCCGGCAGCGGCGACCAAATCGTGTGGGACTTCGGCGCCGCGCCGGCGCGGATTCACTTGCTGGACAGCGGCGGCGGCCACACCACGCTGCCGGTGGAATATTTCTTCGACCGCCGCTTCGCCCGGCTGGCGTGCTGGAACCAGTTCTCGCAACTGCACGATTACTCCGACGGCTACGCGCTGTCGTTCGCTGACGGTGACGACGCCGTCGGCTTCGTCACGCTCGGCGGCGGGCACTGGCGCGGCAACGCGCATAATTTTCTGGAAGCCTGGTCCCGCCGCTGGCTGCCCAACGACCGCGACAGCCGCCGCCTGGTGCCGCCCGAGGCCAAGGCCGACGGCAGCGCGTCGCCGGAACTCATCCCCGCCCGCCCGGCCAACCGCAACGAGGCGCATTTTTCCGTCGAGGGCTGGCTGCGGCACGGTCGGCGTTCGTGGGCGCTGACGCTGACCAAGCAGGCCGACTTGCTGCCCGCCGATTATGACCCGACGCCGCTGGCGCAATTCGAGCACCAACCGGCGCGCGACCGCTATCGCCGCCAGCAGGGGTTGTTGCGCCGCGTCTGGATTCAGCACGGCCTCATGCCGCTGGCCGACCAACTGGCCGTCACCGCCGCCTGGCCGCCGGAGCCGCCGCCGGCCACCGTCAGCGCCGCGCCGACCTGGCAGCACCCCGACCGGCCCGAGTGGGATTTTCCGCGGACGCTGACGGTGGCGCAGCGCGTCGAGAATCTCATGGACGAGCTGGGCGCCCGCGTGTACGGCTGCTGGGAAGGCTCCGGCCCGGCCTACAGCAACCCCGTCGTCAGCCGCCGGCTGGCCGGGCAGGAGTTGCCGGACTGGGAATGGCTCGCCGCCAACGACCGGCTCACCGCGGCGCAACGTCAGCGCGGCCGCGCGTGGTTCGCTTGGCTGTGCGCGCTGTTCCACTCGGACCATTACTATATCGGCGGCCCGTCCATGAGCATGGGCGACCCTGACGATTCCCTGGAACCAACCATGGCCGGCATGGCGAACCAGAATTTTTACACCGACGTATTCAACTTCCCCGGCCTCGCCGCGCAGATTTTCCACCGGCATCCCGACGCCCCGGCGTGGCGGGACAAATTCACGACGATGTGGCGGCGGCAGTTGGAATATCACGTTTACCCCGGCAGCGGCGTGTGGGAGGAAAGCCATACCTATTATCATCACGTGCTGTTCACCGTGCTGCCGACGCTGCGGCGGCGGCGCGACGACGGCGTCGGCGACGGTTTTGCCGACCCGCAATTTCACCGCATGGTCGGCGCGCTGCTGGCGACGCTGACGCCGCGCGACGCCAACTTCGGCGGCAAGCGCCACGCCGTCGCGCTCGGCGACCACGGCGTCGATTTGCGCGACATTTACCGGCTGGCCATTCACGATTACGCCGAGGCCATCGCGCCGTCCAACCAGTCACTGGCAGCGGCGCTCGGCTGGGCCTACCGCGAGCTGGACGGCGACCGCCCGCTGACGGTGCCGCCCGCCGCCCCGCCGTGGCGCAATGAATATGTGCGCGGGCTGGGCTATTTCTTCCGCGCCAGGACCGCCGACGGCAACGAGACGCTGCTGGTGTTGCGCGGCGGCGCGGCCTGGGGGCACCATCACAACGACGAGGGCAGCCTCCAGTTGTTCGGCGACGGGCGCGCGTGGCTGGTGGATTCCGCGTTCAGCTACCCGCAAGCCGGCGGGCGCAAGGTGGCCGCTGACGGTCACAGCCGCTGGGCGCCGCGCGACTTCGCGCCGCTGAATTATCTTTGGCAATTCAACCGCGGCTGGATCACGCAGCGCGCTGACGATGACGCTCCCCTGCCCTTCGCGGTCGCCTACACCCCGGTCATCATGGCGCAAACCGCCGTGCAACCGTACGTCCCCCTGCGCCGCGCCGTTCACCACTGGCGCGCCGTCGTCCAGCTCGCCCCCGCCGCGTTCCTCGTGCTCGACCGCAGCGACTGCGATCTGCCGCAAGTGACGCGCTATCACGTGCCGCTGAACGCCACCATGCACGCCGACTCGGCGGGCAGCCGTTGCTACCTGCGGCTGCAAGCGTTGCGCGGGCTGGAGCGGGTGCCGTTGGTACATAGCGACACGCCAGCGCAGGCCGAGGTCGGCGCCGGTTACGCGACGCAGGAAATATTGTTCAACGTCAGCGACCCCGGCCTGGCGGCGCTGCTCATCCAACTCACCGACACGCGCGACCCGCTGCCGGCGGTAACGCGCGACGGCGACACGCTGACGCTGACCCATCGCGCATTCAACGTCAGCGTCCGCTGCGGTGCCGGCGGCAACGTCACCGTCAGCGAGGAAACAACCGGCCGGCGCGCGACGCTGACGTTGCATCATGGATAAACATTTTTTTTAACCACGGATGGACACGGATGGACACAGATTATTTTTTTTGTTTTTTTATCCGTGTTCATCCGTGTCCATCCGTGGTTAAAAAAAAAACGAAAAAAACCCTTGCGCAAGACAACCAGATTCCATATCGTCCCATCCGTCAAATCGTCCAACCGAGTTGTCAAAACCCGCTGAAGATGAAAAAGATCAGTCATAAAGTAAGTACACCGCGCTCACGCGCTCACGCGCTCACGCGCTCACGCGCTCACGCGCTCACGCGCTCAATATGACTACTGCCCCGATTCTTTAATTTCCCGGCTCGTTTTTACCCACTTCATTCCCCATCTGGCAAGCAACCACCCGCCAGCGTCAGCGGCGCGGGGCGGGGACTTTCTCACGGGAAAAGACCGTCTTGACACGGGTAAAAACCGTTTTATCACCTGTCAAAACCAGTTTGACACGTGCAAAAATGATTTTGTCACGTGTAAACCCCATTTTGTCACCGGTAAAAATCGTTCCGACACCTGTAAAAACGGTTTTGTCAGGTGTAAAATTCATTTTGTCACGTGTAAAAATGGTTTTTACACCTGTAAAAATCGTCCCGTCACGTGTCAAAATCACCCCGCTTTCAGTCTTAACCAACTGAATATCAACAACTAACCAAGGAAAATCGCATATGTCCCACCGAAACATCCCCGCCGAACCCCACGCCCTGCTGGGCTACAGTCGGCTCATCGAAACCACCGCCCAGGCCAACCAGAAAACTGACCAATGGGATCTCGACGCCCGGCGCATCCTCGCCCTCAAAGCCGTCAACGACCACTTGGAACTTGCGTTGCAAGCTAACGACGCCAAGGAAACCAAAAACCACTTCACCGTCGTCGCCAAGGACGAGGCCGTCAGCGCCTTGTTGGTCATCCTGCGCGGCTTCATCAACTACCTCATCGGCAAAACCGACAAAATCACCGATGAAATCTTGCAACAACTCGGCATCCCTCCGCGACACCACATCAAACACGAGCCGCTGCCCCCGCCGACCGACGCCCCCGTCGTCGTTATCCACACCGGCCACAACCACGACGCCGACTTCTACTTCTTCAACAACCAAGCCGGCCACCCGACAAAATATCTGGCCGCCCCGAACTGCCACGCTGTCCTGCTCAAATACCGCCTGCAAGGCACCGACGACTGGCAGCAAGAAACCGTCACCAGAAAACACCTCACCAAACATTTCGGCATCGAAGCGCAAGGCAAGGCCCTGGAAGCTGTCGCCGCCTGGCTCAGCCCCACCCTCCAACCCGGCCCTTGGAGCGACCCCGAAACCGCCATCGTTACCTGAACAACTCAATGGCCACAAAAAAGCACAAAAAACACAGAGAAAAACCGTTCTAAAAATTTTTGTGTTTTTTGTGCTTTCTTGTGGCCAGCAAAACCAACAACCAACCCACCAGCTATGATAAAAACCAATCCAACTAACCTAAACGTGGCCATATTCATTTGCGCCATCTGCGGATTAACCGCGCTGCCGCTGACCGTCAACGGGGCGGCGGGCGATAATCTGATCGTCAACAACACCACCGTCACGGAGGCCGACACAACCCACTTAAGCAACGGTAACACTAACGCGGCGGTAGAAGTCAGCAACAGCGGCTTTTACAGCGGCACGAACGTCACGCTGACCGGCACTTCCAACGCGGGGGGCGCTCTTGGACAGAACGCCTTGCGCACGACCACCGGCGGGACCTTCAACCTGATTAACAGTACGCTGTCCACCTCCGGCACGGCCAATAACTCCATAGCCATTATCCTGAGCGGCTCGGCGGTTGGTTTGCTGCGCGATGTCAATGTGAACACTGTTGGCGGCGTTTCCAGTTACGCCATCAATGTGAGCGGTTCTTCCGCGCTGACTATGATTGGCGGCACGATCTCCACCAACAGTAACAGCGCCTCAGGCATCAATCTTAACGGTGCCGCGACGGCGCACCTGGAGAATGTGGAGATGAAGATGGCGATGGCCAGCGGGTTGTTTTTGCAAGGAACTTCCGTAGTGACGGGCAGCGACGTCCGCGTGGTTGTGAATCGCGGTAATTCCATACACGCGATTGATCTTCGAGGCGGTTCACGGGTGGAATTGAGTGACATTTATGTGCATAACTCCGGACAGGCGGGGCGCGGCATTTTTGTGACCGGCACTTCCACGCTAAACGTGACCGGCGGCGTCATTATTACCAGCGGTTCGTATGGGTATGGCGTCACGCTCAGTAACTCGTCCACCGGCAGGCTGGCGGGAGTTGCCGTAACCGTATTGAACGAGGGTGACCAAGTAGGTGTGCTGGCGGAAACTTATTCCACCCTGACCGTTGTCAGCAGCAGTGTTCACACCACCGGCAGCGCCATCGCCGCCGCCCTTTCGAGCGCTAATGGCACGCTTATCCTTGAGGACACGACACTGACCACTGAGGGGCCGGCAGCTTACGGTCTGTTGGTCACGGGGAACGGCACAGCCGAAATGACCGGTGGTTCCGCCAGTGCCGCCCAAGGCGCGGGCATCGGTGTTATTGGCTCGACTTCGCGGGTAACCGTTAGCGGCGCGGACATCACCGGCACCGTGGGTTTGTTCGTCAGCAACGCCAATCCAAACGGTGACATTCGCGTGGACCTTGGCGATGCCACACAGGTGCATAACGGCGTGTCGATCGTCAACAACTCTCATCTGACGCTGAGCGTGACCGGCAACAGTTCGGTGGATGGCGAGGTGACTGCCAGCGGCTCGTCAAACAGTGTGATAAATTTTGACAACAGCACCCTCAGCGGCAACGTCACTGCCAGCGACCACGCCGTCATCGACCTCACTGTCAGTGGCAGCGACAGTACCCTGCTCGGCGACATCGCACAGAACGACGAAGCCGCCGTCACCGTCACCCTCGACGACAACGCCACCGGCAAAGGCGGCTACCACGGTGGCAATCTCATCACTGGCGGCGACAGCGTATGGGCCTTCACCAAAGACTCCGCCGCCGACCTAATCGACAACCACGGCATCATCCACCTCGGCACACCCGATAATTACATCGCCCTCCACAGCGACACCATCAGCGGCGACGGCACCTGGTTCTTCCCCGTCAACAGCGACACCGGCGCCAAAAGCACCGTCACCGGCAGCACCGCCGCCGACAGCCACCCCAGAGGCAAACTCATCGTCAGCGGCG
>JAISBF010000181.1 GCA_031266335.1 Verrucomicrobiales bacterium | reverse complement strand
CCCGTCGGCGCGATGAAGACGGGGATGTTGTATTCCAAGGAAATCATCCGCGCGGTGGCGAAAAATTTCGCGGCGCTGACGGTGGCGCGCCGCCCGCCGCTGGTGGTGGACCCGGTGATGGTGGCGACCAGCGGCGGGCTGTTGCTCCGGCGCGACGCGGTGCGGACGCTGGCGGATGAGTTGCTGCCGCTGGCGGCGCTGGTGATGCCGAATGTGGCCGAGGCGGCGGTGTTGCTGGGGCGGAGCATCCGCACGCTCGACGAGGCGGAGTCGGCGGCGGTGGATGGCTGGCAAATTTGGGGCGTGCCGTTTCTCATCAAGGGCGGGCACTTGCGGACGGCGAGCGCGGTTGACGTGCTCTACGATGGGCGGCAGGTCTATTGTCTCGAATCGCCGCGCGACAAGAAGCTGAGGCCGCACGGCGCGGGCTGCACGTATTCGGCGGCGATCACGGCGCTGCTGGCGCGCGGGCAGTCGTTAGTCGCGGCGGTGAGCGGCGGCAAGCAGTTCATCGCCAGCGCGATTGCGCGCCCGCTGACGGTGGGCAGGCACCGGTTGTTGAACCAGCTGCCGCGAGGTTTTTGACTATTAAAACTCCGGCCGGCCTCGAAGACGCAACAACTAAAGCGGCAAATGCACGCCGCTTCTGATTCCCCTGCGAAGCAGGCGGCAAGGCGCGAAGGATTTTTTACAGAGCGTGCATGGAGGACATGGAGAGTTTTTGGTTTAATTCTCCATGAACTCCGTGGTCTCCCTGTAAAAATCAGTCCAGCAGCGTCAGCGCCCGGCATGTTGGCGCGTGGCAATGAATTTGCTCGGACTGACCCACCCCTCGGCCCAATCCCCCTCGCCCGGTCCGAGCAGACGCCCCAGTTCCGTGCGGATTTCAAAATGCAATTCCGGCGTCGCGGTCGCCGACCCATCTCCCAAAGTGCCAACCGGCGCCCCCTTGGTCAACCGGTCGCCCCGGCGCGCGCGCAGGGACGCCAGATTGGCGTACATGGATTCCACCGCCGGCCATGGCGCGCCATCCGGCAGACGATGCAACATAATCACCACCTTTCCCCATACCGCGCCAAAATCATCCGCCAAAATCACCACCCCGTCCGCCACGGCGCTGACCGTGACCGCCCCGGCCTGCCGTCCCGGTTCCAAGGCCCAATCCTCGCCCAGGTTTTGCCGCTCGCCGAAACCGCGCCGCACATAAGCACCGACGCCGTCCGGCGGAAACAACGGCAGGGCAAAGGCGGCGGCCACCGGCAATGTCGGGGCCAAGTACTGGCGCCAAAATTGTTCCCACGGCACCGGATTGGTCGGCAACTCAACGGGCGGTGGCACCGGCTCGGTGCGCCACCAAAAGCCGCCGACGGCCAGCACCACAATGAATATCATGGCAACACGTCGCATTGATTCGAGCTATAGCCGCGCAACAGCGCGATGTAAAATGACATTTGGGTTGGCGGGAATTGATTTTTACCACGAAGACACCAAGGCACGAAGGGATGCAATTTTTTTGTTTTTAAGTTACGCGGTACCGCGCCAACTAAAAAACCAGAAAACTAAAAAACGGTATCCCTTCGTGCCTTGGTGTCTTCGTGGTAAAAATCAATTCCCGCCTGACTTTGACCGGTGACCCGGTTAAGGTAGCGGTCAGCGTGACCACCTGGCTGCCCACTTTTCAGATTATTTTTCTGAGCCTGTTCCTGCAGGGCCTCCCGTTTTTGCTGGCCGGTTCCCTGCTGGGCGCCTGCATTGGCGCGCTGGTTCCCGTTCGCGCGCTGGCCGGGCGATTGCCCCGGTCAACGACCGGCGGCATTCTGCTCGGAACTGTTGCCGGCCTGCTGGTGCCCTCTTGTGAATGTGTCGGCGCGCCGCTGGTGCGTCGCCTGCTCCGCAACGGGTTGCCACCGGCCGCCGCCATTGCTTATCTGCTGGCCAGTCCGGCGCTTAATCCGGTTTGCCTCATCAGCACCTGGATTGCTTTCCAGTACGATCATCCGTGGCTGATGGTCGGCGCTCGCGCCGGCGGGGCGGTGTTCATCGCCGTGACCGTCGCGCTGGTGTTTTCCCGCCGGCCGGTGACGCGACTATTGCGCGCCGAACTGGTCGCCGCTCCCATGGTCGAGCCGGGTTGGTGGGAAAACCCGCCGGCCGGCTGGCTGGCCCGCCGCTATCCGCTGACGGCCTCCTGCCTGGCGACCGGCCTGGCGGACTTTCTCAACGTGACATTCTATTATTTGTCAGGCTGCCTGCTGGCCGCCGGAGTACAAACCGCGCTGCCGCCGTATGCCCCGCCCGATCTCCATCCGGCCCTGCTCATTCCCGGTTTCATGGGACTGTCAGTCGTCGCCAGCCTGTGCAGTTCCGCCGACGCTTTCGTGGCCAGGTCTTTCGCCGGTTATCCCCTGGCGGCCTTGTTTGCTTTTCTCTGGCTGGGCGCGGTGCTGGACCTGAAACTGTTGTTCATGTACCAAACCATTTTCACCCGCGGCACTGTGCTGACGCTGGCCAGCTGGCTGGTGGCGCTGGTGCTGGCCATGTCCCTGGTCGCGGCCTGGTTGCCCCTGGAACGATGGTTTTACGGAATAATCGGCGGGTGAATATGCTAAATTCCCGGTTAAATTCCTGGCTGTTTTCCCGCCTGACGCTGCTGCTGCCCGCGGTGTTGTTCGGCCTGTGGGGCGGGGTGATTTTTCGTTTGCAAACCAGCGGACTGCTGGCCGAACTGCAAAACACGACTTACCATCCGTTCAGCATCAGCGCCGCCATTGTCTGCTGGCTGCTGGCGCTGTCATACCCGCTGCTCATCGAGCCTACCGCCCGGCCCGCACGCTGCCGCTGGCGTTCGCTGACACTCGCCATCCTGCCGCTAGCCGCGCCGGTGGCGCTGTTCGTCACTCTGCCCCGGGATCATCCGACCGCGGGTTTCCTGGCCCGCCGCTACGCCCCGGCAACCGACGGCATGAATATTTATCAATTGCTGGGCATTGACCAGTCGGCCCTGCGACAAGATTTGCGACTCCGCCAGGCACAAGCGAACAGACACCCGGTGAAACTGAATCTGCTGGAACTTAACCTGATCGTCAGCGCGCCCGACCTGCGGCAAGTGTACGATCAGGCCGAGGTCAGCCTGACCGGTCAATGGCTGGCGGCAACCGACGGCAGCGTCAAGTCGTTCCGCCTGGCGCAAATGATCATGTTTTGCTGCGCCGCCGACGCCAGAGTGCTGGGCTTGGACGTGACTGGCGAGGCCATCGGCGCCCGGGACGGCGACCGGCTGGAGGTTACGGGAATCTTGTGTTTTGAGACGACTGGCGTTCCTCGTTTGCTGTTGCGGCAATCCCGACTGCAAAACTTCTGATTTTTACAGAGAGGACATGGAGGAAGCGGAGGGTTAATCCGCAGATTAAATAAAAAACCGCATCCTTACGGCAAATTTCTGGATTGGATATGCCGGGTTAGTTGTTATCATTGCCGCATGAACAGCCTGCGGAAATTACAGAAATTTTTACCAATCGGCGCCCTGGGCATCTCACTGATTCTGCATCTGGCTATTTTCCTCGGTATCAGCGGCATTATTCTCATCCAGGCGGTGACGCCCAAAATCGTCCCTTCCGGCGACGCCCTGCCCGCCGCTGCCACTGACATCCCGTCACCGCCGGATTTGCCGGAGGACATTCAGGAAAATCCGACGCCCCAAACCGATGACGCCGCGCTGGAAGCGCCGCAGATGCCGTCCTTCAGCATTGACCAGATTTCCAGCGCCAACACATCCTCAGCGCCCGCCTATTCCATCGCCCCGCCTTCCTCCCTGCCAATGGGCGCCCTGACGGAAGCCCAAGAGCAGTCCACTCCGCAAAAAAGCTCCAACGCGGAGCGCAAAACTTCCGCCGTGTTCCGCACCATGTCCAACCCGTTCGGCCAGGTTGCCAGCGCTGACGATGGCGGACTGATCGGCTACATGTTTGATTTCAAGCAAACCAGCAGCCGCAATCCGTCCAGCATGGCCGGCGACCCGGAGGCCGGCGTCAAGGCGGATCCGTTCACGCGCGAGCTGATCCCGTTGCTGGCCAAACAGAAGGACGGCACGGCGAAACCCAAGGACTTGGACCAAATCAAGGAGTTGCAGGCCAAGATTGCCAAAGTCATGGAAAAGGAAAACACCGCCACCCGGGACTATCACGAGGCGGTGGTCAAATATGTGACGAGCGGCTGGCCGGACAAACCGGCGGGTGATTTTTACCGGACGGAAAAACCGCTGGCGCTCTACCAGTTGTTCATCCCCGTGGTACGCGCGGACTTTGCGCCGGAGGCGTTCGGCGCGCAAGCATACGTCAAGCCGCGGCGCTGGATTATCGTGTACAAAGGCTCGTTTACCTCGCCGGTCACCGGGCAATACCGCTTCGTCGGCCATTGCGACGACCTGCTGGTGGTGAACTTCAAGGGCAAAAACGTGCTCGACGGCTCGCTGCTGACCGTCATCAACAACGACCCCGAATTGCGCCAGAAAGTTCAAACCGGGACCGGCTCCGCGCAGAATTTGTGGGCGGGCAAATGGATGACCCTTGAGGAAGGCGCGACCTATCCGCTGAAGGTGCTGATCGGCGAGCAACCGGGCGGCGTGTTTTACGCGTTTTTGTTGATCCAGAAAAAAGGCGACGATAACGAGCCGCTGCCGGTGGTGCAATTCAACCCGACCAACTGGCCGCCCAAATTCCCGGCCAAATGGAACATCGAATACAAGCCAGGCGTCAACGCGCCGGCGGTCGCGAAAAAACCGTTCGTCTGCCAGTAAATCGTACCCGCTGACCATGACCCGCTGGCCGGCGCGATGTTTTTTTCAACATCGCGCTTGAAACTATTCGGGATTTCCTTCATGCTATCTTGCTCTTGGCGTAAAACCCATGAAGTATTACGGGCTGTAGCGCAGTTTGGTAGCGCGCTTGTTTCGGGTACAAGAGGTCCCGAGTTCAAATCTCGGCAGCCCGACGGACTTGGCGGTAGGCGGCCAAAGTTCGTTCTGCCACTGCCTGCCAATTATATCGTTCCCTGATCCAGGCCATGTCTTGCGCCATTTCCTGCGTCGAAATTTTCAATACAACCTGCATGGCCGCGGCAAATGAAGCATAATCTAACAAGTCAAATCCCGCCCGTGCCGCCGGCCCCAAAATTTCCTCTACCGAGGTATGCTTGACAAAAACCACCGGGGTTCCCGCATACACCGATTCGATGGCAGGCAAACCGAATCCCTCGACTTCCGAAGGCAACAGCAGTGCCCTGGCACCGCCAAGACATTCCCGCAACCGGATAGCATCCAGAAATCCTGCCGAGCTGACCCGCTGACAATGACGCACCAACCGAACCGCTTCATCCGGCAAAGAACCGACTAACCGCAGTTGCAAGTCGTCCTTTTGCTCCTGCTCGTATTTCCGCCACAATTCCAGCAGCCTGATACTTTGCTTGTGCGGTTGTTTGGAAACCAGAGCCATGACATAGTTTTGTTTGTCGCCCGGCATCGCCGGAGTTTCCTCGCCCATCACCCCCTCATAGGTGACCCAAATCGGCGGCGGATTGATGCCGTAACGCTCGCAAAAAGCCAAAATCTCCCGCTTGGCAAACTCCGACACACTGATCACCAAATCCGCCCGCCGCAGAGTATGCCGTAACTGCGACAACCAATAAGCGAAGGCGGCCCGTGAACGGGTGTGAGGATAATGGTCGGCGTAAAACTGAATAATAGTGTCGTGCACCGTCGCCACCACTGGGCGTCGGACTGGTAACAATCGAGGCAAAAAACCCTTTGGATAGTGGTAAATCTCCGCGGGCGGCAGCAACGGGGAATGCAATTGATCCACCAGCAAACGCCATGCGGCCTGATCGCTGCGCAGCGGCAGCCGGCGACACGAAGCATCAGGGCAAATTGACGAACGCGACGCCAAGCCGCGCACCTGGATTTTACCGCTACGGCGCAAGGCCTGCCACAACCCCAGCGTGTAACCGCTGATTCCCAGCGATTTGTCCCGCTGCGGATTTTGATCAGCCAGATAAAAAGAAACGGCAGGCATGACGACGACTTAGTTACAGTACTGAATTCTTTGATTATTCACCCTTTGGATGACTTGCAACCGAATATACTTGGGTTGTGTTGGCGATAAATGCGATAAAATTCATTGGCACGGATTGATTTATGATGTGCCAGATGCAAATACAATGCATCGCCCAATAAAAAATTGGCGACTCTTTTAACCATTGGACGCTGACACTTATCCTGCCATGAATTGACGGCATGATGACGAGCATAACCACCGGCACTAAACAATGGCGGCATGACAAAACATTCCTTGGGATAAATGTCAATTCCACCAGTCAGGGTTTGTTTCCTATTGACCAATCTAAATTCGGGATAATGGCGCAGCAAATATCGGGTCAAAATGCCGTTGTTCACCACATATCGCCCCGCTGCCAAGTTGTCATACTCACCCAACAATCCCTTGAGCAACGGATGCCCGGCCACCGCCCCGATCAAGGAAGTGCCCAAAAAACAATCGGCTTCCAGTCCCATAAACATCCGCGCCCGCAAAAACCCGTCCAAATTCTTTTTTATTTCGACATCCGTATCCAGATAGATGCCGCCGTGCCGGTACAAAATATCCAACCTGGCAATGTCACTGGCAAAGCTAAACTGCTGCTCCCGGCAGGCTTGTTCAAAAAAGGGATGCACCGAGGAATAATTATCCTCGTTCCATTCGATGATGGTATAGCCAGGCAGTCGTTCGACCCACGTTCGCATGCAGTGCTCCAAAAGAGCGCCTTTGGGTCGGTGTCCAAACCACACATAGTGAATCACACGAGGGATTCTGACCTGCTCTGGCATTTACCCAGACTAGACCATCTGCGGGGTCAAGCCATATAATATTCTAAAAAACCTATCGAATAACCTTGGTTTTTCTCACCGTCATCCCGAGCGCAGTCGAGGGATCGGGTTAACGTGGCTTGGCATAACGGTTGGGGCGACATCATACCAAGTTAACCACATCTGCCTTGATTATTTGACGCCGATCCCTCGGCTCCGCTCGGAATGACGGTTTGCTGTATCCGATGTTATTCGGATAGGTTCTCAGACGCAGAGTGTTTTAAGTTTGTTAAGCTAACGCGGAATCACTCCAACTTAAAAAAAATCTTGACAACTATCTATTCCTCACTAAATTATGCTTCCATGTTAGACTCGCAGACTCGCAGACTCGCAGACTCGCAGACTCGCAGACTCGCAGACTCGCAGACTCGCAGACTCGCAGACTCGCAGACTCGCAGACTCGCAGACTCGCAGACTCGCAGACTC
>JAISBF010000138.1 GCA_031266335.1 Verrucomicrobiales bacterium | reverse complement strand
CTCTACTTTACCGACCCGCTGATAAACATGGGCGCGCGCATCGTCCTGTGCGACCCGCACCGCGCCGTGGTCATCGGCCCCGAACGCCTGCGCGGCGCGCGCCTGAGCAGCCCCGACATCCGCGCCGGCATGGCGATGCTGATCGCCGCGCTGTGCGCTGACGGTGTGTCCGAAATCCAGAACATCATCCAGATTGACCGCGGCTTCACCCGCATTGACGAACGACTGAAAAAACTTGGCGCGAAAATCGAGCGGCTGGAATGAGGAGTTCAACGCAAAGACGCGGAGGACACAGAGAAATACATTTTGTTTGGGCTGGATACAGCTAACGCGGAAACGCGAACCCAATAAAAATCTCCGCGTCCTCAGCGTCTCCGCGTTTAATCCGCTTTATCCCTGGCGGCTAGGCTCCACGCCAGCGGCGCGGCCATCATGCCGGCCAGCGGCGGGCGTCGTTCAAACAGGCCCGGCACCACCTCGCTCTTTTCCGCGTAAGTACAGCGCAGCATCTCCAGCTTGGCGTCGATGTTGTCAATGTAGTGCAGCAGCCAGGCTTCCGGCGTGCGCGGGGTGACCGGCGAGCCGAATTCCATCTCGCCGTGATGCGAGGCGATGAGGTGCAGCAAATGGTCGCGCACCAGCTCCGACTCCGCCGCGTTGGCGAATAATTCACCGTCAGCGGCCTTCGCCTCGTGCCAGAAGCGGTTGACAATTTCCACGCCCATGGTGATGTGCCCGAGCAACTCGCCGCGCCGGCTCGGTTTTGACACAAAGCCGCGCTCGGGATAATCGTTTTCCCACAACTTGCCCGCGTCGTGAAACAGCACGCCGCAGCATAGCAGGTCGGGACACACCTCCGGGTACAGCGGCGCGAGCGCGACGGCGCCGCGCAGCATCTGGCTGGTGTGCTCCAGCAACCCGCCGCGCCGCGCGTGGTGATAAGTCCGCGCCGCCGCCGCGCGGCGCCATTTTTTTTCCAGCGACTTGAGCGCCAGCAGCGACACGGCGCGCAGGCGCGGCTCCTTCAGCGCGGTGCAGACGCCGACGATGAAATCCCAGTTTTCCTGGTTCAACTTGGCCGCGGCCGGCGACCCCTGCAAAAAAGACTCGATTTCACCGTCGCCCAGGCCGCGCAGGGTGGGACGGCTGACGTTGAGACCGAAATTGTTGATGAAAAAGCGGCCGCTCAACTCGCAAAAATCCCCGCTCTGCAGGTCGCGGCATTTGTCGTAGGCGGGCGCGTCCGACCAGATTTTGAACTTGGCCCGGCCGTTGGCATCCACCACCTCCAGATCGAAGAACGGCTTGTCGTTCTGCGTGCGTCCCTGGCGCAGAGTCTCAATCTGCACCCAGATGTTTTCGTCAAATTCCCCGCCGCCGCTGATGGTCGCCTGTTGTGAAAGTTCCGCCAAAGTCAACATGCCACCAGCATGCGGCGCGGGGGGTGATTTTCAATGGATTATTTTCAATTCACGCGGCCGCCGTCAGCGCCTGCTTCAACGCGTTCCAGCCGAGCGTGGCGCATTTGACGCGCTGCGGGAATTTGCGGACGCCTTCCAGGATTTGCAAGTCGCCGAAGCCCTGGGGATACACCGGCAGCGTCGCGGCGGTCAGCATGTCGTGAAACACGTGCTCGAAAGCCAGCGCCTCGGCGCGGGTTTTGCCCTTGAGCTTCACCGTCATCAACGACGCCGATGCCTGGCTGATGGCGCAGCCCGCGCCCTTGAATTTGATGTCCTCGATTTTGTCACCGTCAGCGGCGAGCTTGACGCTGACCGTGACCTCGTCGCCGCACGACGGGTTGACCCCCTCGGCGACAGCGCTGGCCTGCGGCAAGTCGCCGAAGTTGCGCGGCCGCCGCGCGTGGTCGAGCACGACAGTCTGGTAAAGTTCGTCAAGATTCATGGTTGGCGCAAGCATGTTAATTTAACCACGGATGGACACCGATGCACACGGATAAAAAACAAAATAAACCATCCGTGCGAGTTGCCTCAAATGAAAAGACACCGAAGCGGCTGGGCGTATGTGCGGGTATGAGCGCAAGTGGGCGGTGAAATTAACAATCAACCCCACCTCGACTACGAAGCCTCCTTCAGCGACAAGTACGACAAACCCTGGGGCTTGACCGCCGGCTACCGGCACCAGTTCTAACAGCGCATTAGGACACAGAGATTTTTTTAAATTAAACCTAAACCCTGTGCTTCTCTGTGCCTACTCCGTGTTCCTCTGTGTCCAACCAAAAATCTCCGCGCCTCCGCGTCTCCGCGGTTAATTTTTTTTAAGCGTCAAAGATAGGGCATGAACGCCTTGATGACTTCGCCGGGGATGTCCAGCAATTTGTAATCCCGCGCGGCGACAAAAATCAACTGTTGCCGCCCCTTGCCCAGCAAGTGACCGGCGGAATCGTAAACCTGGTGTTCCAGCGTGGCAAATTTGCGGTTGTATTCCGCCACGCGGATTTTCACGCTGATGCGCTCGAACTCGCGCGTCTCGGTGATGTATTTATGCTCGAAGGAACGTGTCAGGATGTAATACGGCGTGGTCTTCAAATCGAAGCCCGGCAGCACGTAATTGAAAAACAACTCCCGCGCCTTGCCCACCCACAGCGCATACACACCGAAGTACACGTTGCCGACCGAGTTGGTGTCCGCGTAGGTCGCCATGAACGAATGCACGAACCATTTGTCCTCGAAATGGCTGCCGGTGCTGACCTCCTTGGTCTCGCCGCCGATGGCGCGCTGGGTCGCCTGTGACAATTTGCGCAACACGGGAATTTCCGCCGCCGCGTCGATCACCTCCCCGGCCTTCTCCGTCACGATGCGCAGCAGGTCGGTGTTGAACACCAGCCACCAGACATACAGCATCGGCAGAATCGATCCCGCCATCATCAGCGCCGCCAGCTGCATGAAATAACCGCAGGCGAACACCACCACCGACAGGCTGCCGATGGCAAACAGCTTCACCTGCGGCAGCGCGTGCTGTGAATTGGGCACAAAACAACGGGCGATACCCAGCGTCGCGTAGGCCACGAAAAACGAGGCGTAAAACACCATGAAGTATTCCACTTCCAGTTTCACCACCACGGCAAAGACGGTGAACAGGCCGGCAAAGATGTAAGTCGGAATCGGCGAGGTCACCAGGCCCGCCGGAATGAACGACAACAACGGGTTCTGACTGGTCTTGACATTTTCCGTCAAAAACCACTTCAGCGCCACGTACCCGCTGTCCAGCGTGGTCAGCACCCCCAGGCCGAGAAACAGGTAATAACCCGACGGCACCCACCAGGACAGATAGTCGCGGTAAGTTTCCATGTAGCGCACCACCAGGTCGTGGGCGTACTGCAACCCGCCGAATGCCGGCGTAATCAGCGCCGTCGAGAACCACGCGCTATTAAACACCAATTCCGCCACCAGCCCGTGAAATACCAGCAGCAGGAAAAACAACGTCGCGCCAAAAAAGTAACTCAGGCGGATGCTGGTGTGCTCCCGGTGAATCTGGATGGCGCGCTGCCATTGCTGCAAATCCAGCCACGGCCCGACCAGGAACCCGACCAGAATCGGGATCAGGTAGCCCCAGAACATCGGCTCGCGCGCCACTGACAGTGTCAGACTTCCCGCGCCACCGTCAGCCGGCGCGGCCGGCAGGCCAAACCACACCAGCAGCACCGCCGTCGCCAGCAGCGCGCCCTGGCACAAATGGCCGTACTTGAGGGATTTGATGCGAAATTCCTCGCCCACCAGACAGGCCGCTGACAGTACCAGCAACACCACCAGCGCCAGCGAAATCAACAGCAGAATCTTCCCTTGCTCCGCCCAGCCCGGCCAGCGCGAGGCCAGCAGCGGCAGCAGCAAATAATTCACCACCGCGAACACCGTCAGCGTGATGGCCAGCACTTGATACAGGTAAAAGCTCAGCCGAAACGGCCGCGACCACTTTTTGAAGAAACGGTCCAGCGACTCTTCCCCGCTGTCGCGCCGGGCGATTTTCTGCGTCAGGAACCCGAACAGGAACAAGCCCAGCGCGTTCAGGAGGGCGAAGCCCAGCAACCCCGCCGTGCCGAACAAAAAGGTCATCTGCACCGAGAAAAACAACCCCAGCCCCCACAGCCACGACAGCGCGATGGAATTGCCCCACAGGAACGAGTTGAATGGCCGGATGTGTTTCATACGCAAAATAGCTCCGCTGACGCTGGGTTCAATACATCGGCATCGCCGGGTCAACCTCCTCGGCCCACCCCTCAATGCCGCCCTCCAGCGCCTGCAATTTCCCGAACCCCGCCTGCCGCAACAGACGGAACGCCTGCCCGGTGCGGATTTCGCCCTTGCAATAAATCACGATTTCCGCCGCGCTGTCCAGTTCGTGCAACCGCCGCGGCAACTCGCCGAGCGGGATTAATTTCGCCGTCGGTACGGCGCAAATCTTGAACTCGTGCGGCTCGCGCACATCCAGCACCGTCACCGGCTCGCCCCGATCCAGCCGCGCCTTCAGCGTCAGCGGCGCGAGTTCCGGCAGCGCCAGCAACTTGCGCGCCGGCGCGTCCACCGGCGCGGTGCCGCAAAACTGATCGTAATCCACCAGCCCGCTGATGGTGGGGTGCTCCCCGCACAGCGGACAAGTCGGATCCTTGCGGATTTTCAACTCGCGCATCTTCAGCTTCAGCGCGTCAAACAACACCAGCCGCCCCACCGCCAAATCGCCAACGCCGACGATGAGCTTCACCGTCTCAATCGCCTGCAAGGTGCCGATGACGCCCGGCAGCACGCCGAGCACCCCGCCCTCGGCGCAAGTCGGCACCAGCCCCGGATCAGGCGGCTCCGGATACAGACAGCGGTAACACGGCCCGCGCGCCGCCCAAAACACCGTGACTTGCCCGTCGAAGCGAAAGATACTGCCGTACACATTCGGCTTGCCGAGCAGCGCGCAGGCGTCGTTGGTGAGATAGCGCGTGGCGAAGTTGTCCGTGCCGTCCACCACGAGGTCGTACTGCTTAATCAACTCCAACGCGTTCTCCGCGCGCAACGCCATATTATAGGTGTTGACCGTGATGTGCGGATTGATGTCCCGCATCGCCGCTGCCGCTGACTCCACCTTCGGCTGCCCGACCCCGGAAGTCTTGTGCAAAATCTGCCGCTGCAAGTTGGAATAATCCACCGTGTCAAAATCCACCACCCCGATCGTGCCCACGCCCGCCGCCGCAAGATACGCCAGCAGCGGCGACCCCAGGCCGCCGGTGCCGACCACCAACACCCGCGCCGCCTTCAGGCGTTTCTGCCCCTCAATCGTCACCTCCGGCATGATCAAATGCCGGCTGTAACGCTTGATTTCCTCGTTGGTCAACTCAACCTGGGCGGCCCGCGTGGCGATGTCCGGCAGATAACTCATATTTGATACTCCAGCGATTCCCCCGTCACCACGCGCTGCTTCCGCACCTGCTCCACCAAATCGTTCAGCGACACCTGCCGCAACACTGTCAGCGCCGCCTCTTGCGCCCGCTGAATCAACTCGTGATAAATCCGCGCCCCGGCATCCGCCGCGTCGCCCGCCCGGCTCTTTTTGGCATTCCCGACCGGATTGCCATCCAGCAACCCGACCACCCGGTCCAGGCGAATGTTTTCCGGCAACTCATTCAGCGCGTAACCGCCGTCCACCCCGCGACGACTTTTTAAAACACCGCCGTTCTTCAACACCAGCAGAATTTGCTCCAAAAACTTCTCCGGAATCCGGCTGGCCTCGGCAATCTGCGCAATCTGGTGCCAGTCCTCGCCATTGCGCGAACGCATGGCGATTTCCACCAACGCCCGCGCGCCGTACTCGCTCTTTTTGGAAACTTTCACTAACCGGCACTTTGCCGGACGGGACGCCAACAGTCAATCTATAGCAATGTACCTTGATTCAACGCCAGTGAGCCAGTTCCCAAAAAACTTGCACCACCAAGACTCCAAGGCACGAAGTTTTGTTTAAAAAAACAGCCCTCGTGCCTTGGTGGTCAAGGATTCTTTTTGTGCTTTGTCCCGGCGTCTGTTCGCGGTTATAGTTTTTCATGCGCGATTATTATGCGGTGCTGGCGCCGGTGCTGACGGTGTTTCTGGTCATCGGCAGCGGGTTGGTCATGCGGCGGTTGCGCGTGTTGCGGCGCGAGGGCGACCGGACTATTTTCCGCCTCGTCGTCAATTTGCTGTACCCGTGCCTCATCCTCGACTCCATCATCGGCAACCCCGCCCTGCGTCACGCGGATGTGTCACTGTCAGCGCCGTTGCTGTGCGTGGCGCTGGTGCTCGTCGCTGTCGGTCTCGGCTGGTTGCTGTCACGGGCGGCGGGGTTGAAATACAACGTCGAACGCCGCACCTTCGCCGCCACCACGGGCATCAACAACTACGGCTACTTCGCCATCCCCGTCATCGCCGCGTTGTTGCAACCGGAGGCGGTCGGCGTGTGTTTCGCCTACAACATGGGTTCGGAGATTTGTTTGTGGACGCTCATCGCCTGGCTCATCGGCGGCGGGTCGCCGTCAGCGGGCTGGCGCGGCATCCTTAACGCCCCGCTCATCGCCATCGTCAGCGCGCTGTTGCTGAACCTGCTGCCGGCGCGCGAATATGTGCCGGGGTTCGTCTGGGACACGCTGGCGTTGCTCGGCCAATGCGCCATCCCGTGCGGCTTGCTGATGGTGGGCGCGTCGTTCAGCGATTTCACCGTCAACGGCGTCGGCGAGTTGTTCCGCGCCAGGCGGGTGAGCGCGACGGCGCTGCTCGCGCGCTCGCTGTTGATGCCGCTCATCATCATCGCCGCCGCGAAATTCCTGCCGCTGCCGCTGATGTTGAAACAAGTGCTGGTCGTCCAAGCCGCCATGCCTGCCGCGACGTTCACGGTGGTGATGACGCAACATTACGGCGGGCACGTGCCGACGGCGCTGCGGGTGGTGCTCATCGGCACCGTCGCGGGCTTGGTGACGATACCGTTGTGGATTCATTTCGGGCTGCTGTGGCTTCGCTGACGGTGCAGCCAACGGTGCAGAAACCACGCGGCCGCCACGATCAGCGCCCAGGTCAATATGATCGCGGGCAAAAAAGATAGGCTGCGGTGGGGCATATTAGGAGCAACACGGTATGGCAACGGCAATGCCTGAAGAATCAATAGGCCCGGCAGGTTGATAATGAAACTGCACCATAACAGACTGTAGGCTAAAATTCCCAGGAGGTTCGCGCTTGCAAAAATTGCCGACGCGCCGAAAAAAACCAGCGACAACACCGGGTGAATCAGCGTGAATTTGAACCAACGGGCGAAATTCACGTCGCTGACGGTGAGTGGATTGCGCGGCGCGGTGTTTTTTTCCATGCCGAACGCGACGGCAAATAGTGTCGCCAATCCCAGCGTACACGGAATGATGAACGTAACTTTACCGTCAGCGACGCTGATCATGACTAGCAATACTAACAGCGTCATCCACAAAACCAGCAACACGAGCCGCCCCCATTCAAGCGCGGCGGTCGGTTTGCGGAACACGAATTTTTCCGTGCCTAACCAACCCACCGTCAGCGCCAGCAACACCGGCGTCGTCACAATCGCGCTGACGATGCTCATGATGATCCGCGAGAACATCGGAATGCCAATGCTGTCACCCCACACCGGATAATCAAAACGCTGTTGCCTGACCCCATAATACCACGCCACACACGGCACCTGTGTCGCCCACGCCAGCAGCCACATCACCGTCAGTGCCACCTGGCCGCGCGCGCGGGAAAATTTTTTCCGCGCCGCCAGCCACGCCGCGCCTAACAATCCGCCAATTCCCAACGCCGCGCCCCCCTGTCCCCAGTCGTAAATTCTTTTGTGCGCCGTTTCATACTCGGCGAGTTGCGTGTACCATTCTTCGAAGCGTTGCTCGCGCGGTAATTTTTCCAATTCCACCGACAATCGCGCCGGCGCGTCAGCGTCAGTGTAAACGGGAATTTGGCAAGCCCGCCAAATCAACCCGCCGCCCGCGAGCAAACACAACGCCGAAGTGATAACCAGAACACGCACATGCAAATGCTCGCCAACTAACGGTGACCAGACAAGGAAAATTTCAATTTCCCGGCCCGCTGACGTTGAACCCGCCGCCCTCGTCAGCGAGTCGGGCCGGCACGGTCAGAATACGGCGTTGCCGAGCCAGAAGCCCAGACCGGTGACGGCGGTGCTCCAGGACACGGCGCCGATGCTGTCGTAAATCAGGAATTTCCGGTAATCCATCGCCGCCACGCCGGCGGCGAACGGCCCGAACGTGCGAACCACCGGCACAAAGCGGACGAACAACATCATGCCGGCGCCGTATTTTTCATAGAACACGTGGGCTTTTTGCAGATAGGCCGGGTTGAACAGGACGGATTTGGGAAAATGAAACGCGCGCGGCCCGATCCAGCGGGCAATCCAATAGTTCAAGTTGCTGCCCAGCGCCGAGGCCGCCGTGAACAGCGGCACGGCGATAAACATGTCCAGCACCTCAACCGCCGCCAACGCGCCGACCGTGAACAGCAGCGAGTCGCCCGGCAGAAACGGCATGACCACCAGCCCGGTTTCGCACAACACAATCACAAACAGCAGCGCGTAAATCCAGTGGCCATACCGGCCGACCAGCGCGCCGAGATGCTGGTCGGCATTGAGCAAGAGGTCGGGCGCGATTCCCATAAGGCATGGCAGGCTAACCAGTCGGACTGCGATTGCAACTCCCAAAATAAAAAGCTTGCCAAACCGGCTTTCTATTGATAATCAATTCTCAATTATGTTTAAATCAATGACGCGGTTAACGGGTATATTATTGTGGTGGTTATTGCTGGCCGGGCCGGCCGGCGCGGCAGCGAAGTTGCAGGTACTGGCCAGTTTCTTGCCGATGTACGCGCACGCCAAGTCCGTCGCCGGCGAGTTGGCGGAGGTGCGGATGTTCATCGACCAGGAGGCCGACCCGCATGATTACGAGTTCAAGCCGTCCGACGTGAAAAAACTCGCGGCGGCGGACTTGTTCATCGCCAACGGCGCGGGCGTCGAGGAGTGGCTGGATGATTTATTGAAAAAGACGGGCGGCGGCAAGCTGACGGTGGTGGACGCCAGCGCGGGCATCGCCTTGCTGGACAACGCGCGCGAGTTTTTCACGGGCAGCGCCGCGGCGGAGGAAGAAGAGGAGCATGAACACGAGCACGGCGACAAGAACCCGCACGTGTGGCTCGACCCGGTGCTGGCGCAGCGGCAGGTGGAGAACATTCTGGCGGCGCTGACCGTGGCGGACGCGAAAAACGCCGCCGCCTATAAACAGAACGCCGACGCTTACCTCGCCAAACTGCGGCAACTCGACGCTGACTACCGCGCGGCCACGGGACGGCTGGCGAACAAAAACCTGGTGACGTTTCACGACGCGTTTCCCTACCTGGCCAAGCGTTACGGGTTCAATTACCTCGGCTGCATCGCGCGGTTCCCGGAGCAAGACCCGAAGCCGGCGGAGTTGAAGGCGCTGATTCAAGCCGTCAAGCAGCATCAGGTGCGGGTCATTTTCGCCGAGAACGGTTACTCGCCCAAACTGCTCACGACCGTGGCGCGGCAGACCGGCGCGGCGGTCGGGACGCTGGACACGCTGGAAATCGGCGCGCCGGCGGCGGACGCTTATCTGGTCCGGATGCGCAAGAATCTGGCCGCGCTGGAAAAGGCCTGGCAACCGTGAACACGTCACCGTCAGCGCTGGAGATTCGCCGCCTGACCGTGCGCTATGACGGCGCGCCGGCGCTGGACCGGGTGAGCCTCAGCGTGCGGCGCGGCGAGATTTTGTCGCTCATCGGCCCGAACGGCGCGGGCAAATCCACGCTGTTCAAGGCCGTGCTCGGCCTGGTGCCGGTCGCTGACGGCGCGATTGTGTTCGGCAAGGATTTTTCCCGCGCCGCCACCGGCTATGTGCCGCAGCTGGCGGCGTTCGACCGCAACCTGCCGTTCTCGGTGCTGGAGTTGCTGACGCTGCACCTGCCCGCGCAGCGCTTCTGGTTCGGCGGCGGCGCGCACCGTCAGCGGGCGCTGGCCAAGCTCGAATTGCTCGACGGCGCGAAGCTCGCCGACCGCGGCCTGCACGAGCTGTCCGGCGGGGAATGGCAAAAGGTGCTGATTGCCGCCGCGCTGTTGCGGAACCCGCGGCTGCTGCTGCTGGACGAGCCTTCGACCGGCGTGGACCACGCGGGCGCGCACATGCTGGAGCGGCTGATTACGCGGCTGCGCGACGAGGAGGCGCTGACGGTGCTCATGGCGTCGCACGACTTGCACCTGGTGCAACTGGTCTCCGACCGGGTCTGCTGCCTGAACCGCGAGGTGTGCGGCCTCGGCTCGGCGGACGAGGTGCTGCGCCGGCACTATTTAATAGCTGCCAGGAATCTTCCGGATCACTGTCAGCGGATTGCAAACTTCGCCGCTGACGCTGCGGCATCGGAGGCGGAAAGTTAAATTTGGAGCCTGACGATGACCTTGACCGACTTGTGGCAGATTGAGTTTATGCGGAACACGCTGTGGTCGGCGCTGATTCTCGGCCCCGCGTGCGCGTTGCTGGGCGTGTTCGTGACGCTGCGCGGGATGGCGTTTTTCAGCGACGCGCTGGCGCACGCGGCGGTGACCGGCGTGGCGCTGGGTTACTTGTTGCAGGAGGCGGCGGCGCTGACGGCGCCCCCGCTGCTGTTCGTGTTCGCGTTCAGCGCGGTGCTGGCGACGCTGATGGCGTGGCTGTTCGAGCGCACCAGGCTGCGGCCCGACACGGTCATCGCCTTCAGTTTCACCGGCAGCGTCGCGCTCGGTTACGTCATCATCAGCGGCCTGGGCAAGCACCGGCTGATTGAGGCCGTGCTGTTCGGCAGCATTTACGCCAACACGCCACGCGATCTTCTCGTCCAGTTGGCGCTGGCGTTGACGGTCAGCGGGGTGTTGTTGTGGAATTTGAAACCGCTGGCGCTCGGCATCCTGCAACCCGACCTGGCGCGCGCGCAGGGCGTCCGGCTCGGACGGCAAAATTACTGGTTCGCGCTGCTGCTGGCGGCGACGGTGACGGTGTGCTTGAAGATGCTTGGGGCGCTGCTGTTGAGCGCGCTGATTGTCGTCCCGGCGGCGGCGGCGCGGCTGGCGGCGGGGAATTTCAAGCAACTGTTGCTGCTGGCGCCGCTGATCGGTTTGTGCGCCGCGGTGGGCGGCGCGCTGCTGTCGTTCGCCGCCGATTTACCCACCGGCCCGGTCATTGTGCTGGCGAATGCCGGCATCCTGCTGTTGTTGTTCCCCGCCCGGTTCCTGCGCCGGCGCTGACGGTGGAGAACGCCGGCCACGAAGACGCGAAGGCGCCAAGGGAGCGGCTGTTTTTTTTAACCACGGATGAACACTGATGGACACTGATGATGTTAATTTACGCGGTACCGCGAACTATCAGCGTCCATCGGTGTTCATCCGTGGTTAAAAAATCTTCGCGCCTTCGCGTCTTCGTGACCGGAGTTTCGACCGGCGGGAAAAAACCGCTTTAGTTTCCGGCGCGGGGTTGTAATTTCAGACGCGTAATTCATGGCTGCCAAAAAATTTCCCTGGTCGTTGGTAATCCGTGCGGTGGTCACGGTCAGCGCGCTGGCGCTGGTGTATGTCGCCAATCGCGACGGCTGGCCGGAGTTCCGCCGCAGTCTCGCCGACGCCAGGCCGGCGTGGCTGCTGGCCGCCGGCGCCGCCTACGCGCTGACCAATCTGCTCGGGGTTTGGCGCTGGCAGATTTTGCTGCGCAACGGCGGGGTCGGGCTGCCGCTGCGGTTGACGGGCCGTTTGGTGATGATTGGCTTGTTCGCGAATAATTTCCTGCCGGGGGCGATGAGCGGGGACGTGGTCCGGGCGATTTACGCGGCGCGGGAGTTGCCGGCGCAAAAGCCGACGGTCATCATGTCGATTGTCATGGAGCGGCTGCTCGGGTTCGGCGCGATGTTCATCGTGTCAACGGCGCTGGTGCTGAACCGTTACGACGCGTTGTGCGCGACGCCGCTGACCAGGGTCAGCGCGCAGGCTTATCTCGCGCTGTTCGCGCTGGGCGCGGGGGTGGTGGCGCTGAGCAAGTGGACCAACCTCGGCGCCGCGCTGCCGTGGTGGCGCAAGTTGCCGGGCCGGGCGTGGCTGGCGGAGGCGGGGCAGGCGTACCGGGTGTTCATCCGGCATCCCGCGTGTTGCTGGGGCGGGCTGGCGCTGTCGGCGGCGGCGCATTTGTGCCTGGTGCTGATGTTTTATTTCGTGTCGCTGGCGCTGCGGATGCGGCTGGATTTTTTCGACCTGGCCGCGGTGCTGCCGTTCATCGCGATTCTGACGGTGATTCCGGCGACGATTAACGGCTTCGGCCTCCGGGAGGTGGCGTTCCAGGAGTTCCTGCGGTTCGCGGGCATGACCACCGCCGCCTCGGCGGCGCTGTCGTTGTGCGGCGGGTTCATCATCATCGCCGGCGGACTGCTCGGCGGGCCGGTGTATTTGCGTTATCGGGGGCCGGGGCAGCAGGTTCATTAAGTTTGTTAGGTTTTACGTTTTTCAAGTTGGCGCGGGGCCGCGTAACTTAAAAAAACTTCCCCCCGGAAGGAGGGGATTGACCTGGCGGCCCCGCGCTGTTAGTGTCGGAGCCGCCATGCATCCTTCCCAATTAGTCCTCACCCACCTGGTGACGCTGGCCCGTCTCGAGGCTGAACTCAGCAACACCGGCCCGCGCGCCAAGGAACGCCCGGCGCTGGAACGGGCCATCGTCAGCCAGCGCAAGCAGATTCCGGCGCCGATGCTTTCTCATCACGACCGGCTCAAGGTCAAGGGCCGCCGCAGCGTGGCGCCGGTGCAGGAGTGGATCTGTCGCGCCTGCTTTATCAGCGTGCCGGTCGGTTCGCGGCAGCGGCTGGCGCACGCGACGGATTTGTTCATCTGCGAGAATTGCGGGGCGTATCTCTACTTGCCCGACGGCACGGCCGACCGGCCGGCGGATGAATTGCCGCCCCAGTCGGCGCGCGCCCAGCGCATCGCCGAGGCGCTGGCGGCGAAAACCGCGCGGAAAAAAGCGACCCGGGCGCCCAAAGCTACCGGCGGCAGCGACCAGGAACGGCTGGCGGTGATTAAGAAGTTATCAGCCAAACTGACCCGGGGTTAAGGGGGAAACATTTTTTAAGTTGGCGCGATACCGTATAACTTAAAAAATGCATTCTCTCGGTCATCAACCAATTCACCTGAATTTAAATGATAAATTACGCATTATTCTACGCATAACTCGCGTAGAATAATCTTGTTTTTTGCGTAGTTTATTTTAAGGTCGCGGCATGACTTTCATTCATGAGCTTCCCAATTGGACTGGCTTTGCATGGGATGATCGCGTCATCAGCCCGTTGTTGGCATCCGTTCGTTACCAACAAGGCAAGCTGTTGGGAAAAATGGAAGCCCTCGGACTGTCCTTGCAAAACGAGGCGCAACTGGAAACCCTGACTCTGGATATCGTCAAATCCAACGAGATCGAAGGCGAAAATTTGGAACGGCAACAGGTTCGTTCATCGGTTGCCCGGCGACTTGGCTTGCCCACCGCAGGTCTGCCCACCCCCAGCCACCACATCGACAACGTGGTAGCAATAATGCTGGATGCCACACGGGAATATCTAAAACCACTCACCAAGCAGCGACTATTCGGCTGGCACGCCTCTTTGTTTCCCGGCAGTTACAGCGGCCTGAATCAAATTGCCGTCGGCAAATGGAGAAAAGACACCAAAGGCCCGATGCAAGTTGTCTCCGGCTCCATGGGAAAAGAACGCATTCATTTCCAAGCCATCGACGCGGAAAGACTACCGGGAGAAATGGATAAATTTCTGACTTGGTTCAACAAAGACCCAAAACTCGACCCGATGTTAAAATCCGGACTGGCACACCTATGGTTTGTCACCATCCATCCCTTTGAAGACGGCAACGGCCGCATCGCCCGCGCCATCGGCGACCTGCAACTCTGCCGCGCCGATGAAACCGACAAACGCTTTTACAGCCTCAGCACTCAAATTCAAAAAGAGCGCGGTGATTACTACAAAATTCTGGAACTAACCCAGCGTGGTAACACCGAAATCACCTTATGGCTGGAATGGTACCTGAATTGCATTAACCGCTCCTTAGCAGCCACGGACAAAATTTTGTCAGCTGTTAACAATAAAACTGCCTTCTGGAAAAAGTTCTCCAATGTACAATTCAATGACCGCCAACGTCACATGCTAAACAAATTGCTAGACGGCTTCCACGGCAAATTAACCAGCACCAAGTGGGCCAAAATCACTAAGTGTTCACATGATACCGCCTTACGCGACATTAAGGCTTTACTCGCTGCAGAAGTTATAATGCAGGATGACTCAGGTGGGCGAAGCACCAGTTATTCAATTCGGCAACTCAAACTCGTTAGATAAAATTGGGGCTGTAGTAGCTAAAGGCCGAAACAGCCCCTTTTCTTAAAATCCAGCGGCAAACACAGGGCAAACCGCGCAACGGGAGAAGGAAGAACCCATTCTTAAACCCGCCGCGCGTTGGCCCCGTAACCACCCTCTTTTAACCGTCAGAACTGATACCGGTAGCCGGCGTTGACGCCCCAGGGCTTGTCGAATTTTTCCCCGAACTCGGCCTCGTAGTCGAGGTGGAGCTGGTTCTGGTCGTCCAACTGCCAGATCAGGCCGGCGCCGAACTGGGCGCGCAGGCCGTCGTAGTTGGGGCGCCACTGGCCGTCGTCGGCCCGGACGGTGCCGCCGCGGCTGACCTGCTCGACACCCATCACCTTGACATAGGGTTGCAACAGGCTAACTCCGTGCAACCTGATGAGTTTGCCGAACAGCGAGCCGAAACGCAGTTGCAGGATGTCGGCGTCGCCCTGGCTGACCTTGATGCTGTTGCCGCCCCGGGTGGCGTAGTCGCTGCCGAAGACATGCGCATAGCTGGCCTGCGCCTGCGGCTCGATAAACCACTGGCCGGGCAACTGGATCTTGCGGCCCAGTTCCAGGGCGGCGCCCGCCGCCCAGTTGTCATACTCGCCGCGGTTCTTGCCGCCCTGGTCATAGACCTCGAAACTGTTGTCCAGATAAGCGGCCTTGCCCACCAGATCGGCGTACCAGCCGGCCTCGTGCAGCCAGGTGGCGTACACCCCGCCCTGATAGCTGTTGCTCTCGGCACTGGCGGCCAGGCCCCGGAAGTCCAGGGAAGACTGGCCGTAACCGCCATACACGCCGGTGTAGAGCAGGTTGCGTTTATTCAGTTGCCAGAGCTTGTCCGCGCCAATATCAGTGCCCCACAGGGTGTCCCGGAACGACGCGCCGCTGGCGTTGCCGCCGGCGTTGACCTGCTGGCCGTAAGCCCTGACCCAGACATCGCCCTCGGCGTGCTTGGCGAAGTTGGCCCGGTCGTCGAGCTGCTCGTAGTCCAGCCGTAAATCGCCCAGGCGTTTCAGCAGGCTGTCCTGCTCGGCGAACCAGCCCAGGCTGGCCGCGCCGGCCACCGAAAGGATCACCCGGCCGTCGGTGTTGAGACCGCTGCCCATCAGCCACCAGTGGTTGGCGTTGCCGTCCAGGCTGGGGTTGCTGGCCCCGTCCACCACCGCATACCCGTACATGCCGTCCACCAGCGTGCCGCTGACGAAGGCGCCGGCGCTGCTGTCGGCGGTCTCGACCAGCAAAATCTTCTCCTTGCCGGTGACGCTGCCGGGCTGGTCCAGGCGGTTGAGCAGGATGCCGTGGGTGCCGGTGACGCTGCCGGTGACGAGTTGGTCGCCCTGCTCGGCGCTGATGTTGACGTTCATGGCGATGACGCCGCCGCCGGAGAGGTCGCCGATGGTGACGGTCTTGAAGCCGCCGTCGCTGAAGTTCAACAGGCCGTGGTTCTCCACGTGGCCCAGCCGCGCGCCGTCGCGCAGGAAGTTCACCTGGCTGGCGGCGTCCACCCGCACGTTGCGGCCGAACACGTTGGCGGTGTCCAGCGTCACGCTGCCGTTGACCAGGTTCACCTGGCCCACGTCAACGGTTTGGCTGTCGTCAACCGTGAGGCTGGCACCGAGCAGGTACAGCGTGCCGTCGCCGCTGAGGTTGTTTTGCAGGGTGCCGGCGACGGTGTTGAATAGTACCGATGCGTCGGATAGGACTGCTAGGTCCGCGGTGCCGACCGCGGCAAGGTCGGTCAAGGCCAGCGTGCCGCCGCTGACCAAGGCGCTGCCGGTGAAGTCGTCGTTGGCCTGGGCGATGGTCACGCTGGCGTTGCCCTGCTTGACCAGGGTGCCGGTGCCGCTGAGACTGTTGGCCAGGACACCGCTGTTGGTGGTGCTCAACACCAGGCTGCCGCTGACGGCGATCTCGCTGACCCCCAGGCCGCTGACATCGTTCACCGTCACCACGGCGGGAGCGCCGATGTTCACCAGCCCGCTGATCGAGTTGGAACCGCTGACCGTGAAGTTGGCATCGTTCACATTGACAGTGCCGCTGCCGGTCAGCGAACCGTTGCTCACGCTGTCCCGCGCCGTGCCGCTGATGGTCAGTTCGCCGCCGTTGAGATTGAGGGTCGAATTGGCCGCGCCGCTGAAGGCGCCGACCGTCTGGCTGTTACCGTTCAAATCGACGGTGGCGCTGCCGGCCAGATTCAGCAGGGACGTGTTGCCCAAGGCCCCGCTGTTGCCGACAATCAGGGTGCCGCTAACCACTGAAGTAGTGCCGCTGTAACTGTTGCCGCCGTTGTTGACGGTGATCGATTTGCTGGCCGAGATTTGCAAATTGCCGCTGCCGCTGACCCGCGCGTGCAGTTCGTCGGCTCCCGCCAGCACTGCGTTGGCGATGTCGTTATCCAGCACGGTGGTCTGCCCGGCCAGCAGTTCCAGGGCGGTCAGTTCGTAGCCCAGATAGAGGCCGCTGCCGCTGACCGTGGCGGCGAAGTCGTAGGTGCCGCTGGCGGTCAGCGTGCCGCTGCGCGCGATGTCTTTCTGCGTCGCGTCGGTCAACTGGTTGCCGTTTTGATCCAGCAGGTTGCTGCCGCTAACCTGGGTCGCCCCGCTGCGCGCGGTGCTGGCCACCAGTCGGAGGTCATGGTGCTCGTCCTGTTGCAGCAGCGACAGCGCCTGGTTGAAGCTGCCGGTGTTCACCACCACCACGGTCGAACCGCTCAACGTCAGCGTGCCGGTGTTGACGAGGCCCGCCGCCTGGGTGCCCGAAGCGTCCAAAGTAAATTGAATGGTACCGCTGTTGAGCGTCAGGTTGCCGATGTTCTGCGTGCCGCTACCGACCACGGTATGGTTGCCCGCGCCCACCGTCAGCGTGGCGTTGGTGAGCGCCAGGGTGTTGTCGCCGGACAAATTGAAGCGGTTGTGTTGCAGCACCACCACGCCCGCGAAGTCGCTGCCGGCACCGGCGGCGAAGTTGAAGGTGCCGGTGTTATTGACGGTCAGCGTGCCGCTGCCGCCCAGGACGGGCGTGAAGGTGTAGTCGCCCGCCAACTGGCCGAGGGTCGCCGCGCCGTTCACGTCGAGCGCGAGCGCGCCGCCGAGGTTGTGCGTGCCGCTGAACAAGGCGCTGCCGCTGGCGGTCACATTCCAAGTTCCCGTGAACAGGCTGTTAGAGCCGCTTACGTCAACCGCGCCGCTGACGGTGTTGACGCCGGGGCCGCTGATGTTATTGGCGAAGATACCTGAACCGCTGAGGCGCAGAGTCGCGGAGTTACTGATATTGCCAGCACCCAGACCGTTGAGGTTGGCTAGGTTGAGTTCGCCGCCATTGATGGCGCTGCCGCCGCTGTAGCTGTTGCTGTGGCTGATGGTGACAGTGTTGTTGTCGTTTTTCAGCAGCACTCCCGTGCCGCTGAAGTAGTTAGTAGATAGTAGGGAGTAGTTAGTAGTTCCGCCGAGCGTGAGCGTGCCGCTGTTGGTCACTTTCCCGCTGCCTAGGCTGTTAGCGGTGACCGCTTTGAGGTTGCTGTTGTTGGCAATCGTCCAGGTGCCGCTGAAGGCGCTGTTGCTGCCGCCGAGGATCACGTTGGCCACGTTGGTGGCGCTGACGAGGCCGCTGCCGCTGATGGTGTTCAGGTTGGTGCCGCTGGCGGCGTTGAATACGAATAAACCGTTAGCGGTGACGCCGCCGCTGCCCAGGCCGGCGACATGGTCGAGGATCACTGACGCCGCCGCGTTGACGGTCGTGTCGGCCAGCAGCGGGTTGCTGCCGCTGACGGTCAGCGTGTTGCTCTGCACAATCAATGCGCCGCTGCCGCCCAGGGTGCCGGTGCTGGTGGAATTACCGCCGGTGCCGCTGACGGTCAGCGTGCCGCCGCCAAAGTCCAGCAGGCCGTTGTTGGCCAGGCCGCCGACGGTCTGGGTCTGGCCGTTGACCTGCACCGCCGCGCTGGAGGAAATGTGCAACTGCGCGGTGTCGCCCAGCGCATTGTTAACGCCGAGGATCAGCGTGCCGCTGTCGGCGAAGGTGGTGCCGCTGTAAGTGTTGTTCGCGCCGTTGACGGTGATGCCCAGCGCGCCGGTCGAGCTGATTCGCAGGTTGCCGCTGCCGGTGATGATGGCGTGCAGTTCGCTGCCGGGAACCAGGCCGTTGTCCTCGTTCAGCGTCGTGGTCTGCCCGGCCAACAAGTCGAGCGCGGTCAGTTGATAAGCCAGATACAGGCCGCTGCCGCTGACCGTGGCGGCGAAGTCGTAGGTGCCGCTGGCGGTCACCGTGCCGCTACGCGCGATGTCCTTCTGCGTGGCGGCGGTCAACTGGTTGCCGTTTTGGTCCAGCAGGTTGCTGCCGCTGACCTGGGTCGCGCCGCTGTGCGCGGTGCTGGCCACCAACTGGATGCCCTGCCGCTCGTCCTGTCGCAGCAACGGCAGGGTACTGTTGAAGCTGCCGGTGTTGACCACCACCACTGTCGAGCCGCTCAACGTCAGCGTGCCGGTGTTGACCATCCCCTCGGCGGCGGTGCCGGAAGCGGCCAAAGTGAACTGGATGGTGCCGCTGTTGAGCGTCAGGTTGCCGATGTTTTGCGTGCCGGTACCAACCACGGTGTAATTGCCCTCGCCCACCGTCAGCGTGGCGTTGGCCAGCGTCAGCGTGTTGTTGCCGGACAAATTGAAGCGGTTATTTTCGAGCACCGCGTTGCCGGTGAAAGAGGTGCCAGTGTTGCCGACGAAGTTGAAGGTGCCGGTGTTCTGCACCCGCAAGGTGCCGCTGCCGGTGAGCGGCTGGTTGAAGTCGTAATCCAGCGCGCCGAGGATCAGCGCGAGGTCGCCGGCGATGTTCATCGCGGTGCTGCCGGCCGCGCCGAGGTTTTGCTGCGAAGTCATGGTGCCGCTGCCGGTCACGTTCCAGGTGCCGGTGAACAGGCTGTTGCTGCCGCTGATGCTGACTCCGTTGCCGCTGACGGTGTTGACGCCGGGGCCGCTGATGTGGTTGGCAAAGATACCTGAACCGCTGAGGCGCAGAGTCGCGGAGTTGGTGAGATTGCCGGTACCGGCGCCGTTGAGGTTGGCCAGGTTCAGTTCGCCGCCGTTGATGACGCTGCCGCCGCTGTAGCTGTTGCTGTGGGAAATGGTGACAGTGTTGTTGTCGTCCTTGACCAGTTTGCCGCTGCCGCTGATGGTGGTGGCGGGGTTGAGCGTCCATGCCGTCGGGGACGACGGCGCTCCCAGGGTCAGCGTGCCGCTGACATTCACTTTCCCGCTGCCTAGGCTGTCGGCGGAAATGGCTTTGAAATTGCTGTCGTTGGCGATTGACCAGGTGCCGCTGAAAGTGCTGTTGCTGCCGCCGAGCACGATGTTGGCAGCGTTGGTGGCGCTGACTAGGCCGCTGCCGCTGATGGTGTTCAAATTGGTGCCGCTGGCGGCGTTGAATACGAACAAGCCGTTAGCGGTGACGCCGCCGCTGCCCAGGCCGGCGACATGGTCGAGGATCACTGACGCCGCCGCGTTGATGGTCGTGTCGGCCAGCAGCGGGTTGCTGCCGCTGACGGTCAGCGTGTTGCTCTGCACGATGAGTGCGCCGCTGCCGCTCAGGGTGCCGGTGCTGGTGGAATTACCGCTGGTGCCGCTGACGGTGAACGTGCCGCCGTTAAAGTTGAGCGCGCCGCTGTTATTCAGGCTGCCGACGGTCTGGCTGTAGCCGTTCAAGTCATACCAGGCCGCATTGGACATCTGGGACGCGCGGCCCAGCGCGTGGTTGTTGTGCGCGATGAGACTGCCGCTGACGATGCCGGCGCTGCCGGTGAAATCGCTGTTCGCGTTGCCGACCCGGTAGGCGCCGGTGCCGTTGAACACGAAGCCGCCGCTGCCGGTCAATTTGACCGTCAGGAGGTTGTCGCCCGCGCTGCCCGCGTTGCTGACGCTGATGAAGGTGCCGCTGTTGGCCGCCAACTCGGTCAGGCCGTAGGTGACATACAAGCCCTTGCGCGTGCCGTCATCGAGGACTTCGCCGCGATAGCTGTAACTGGCCGTGCCGCTGATCCCGCCGTTCTGGCTGACACTGGCCAGGTTCGGGTCGCCGATGGCGTTGCCGGCAAAGTCCTGCAAGGCCAGCGTCTGCCCGGCCTCGGTGACATTGCCGGTGGCGCCGACCAGCCGGGCGTGGGCGCTGCCGCTGTCCTGATAGAACCAATCCTGCCCCGCCGGCGTGGTGCCGCTGACCAAATCATAGTTGTCCAATTGCACCACGCTGCCGCCGGGCGCGGCGAGGTCGCCCACCGTCAGCGCGCCGCCGGTGGTCACGGCGTCGGCCATATTGATCTTCAGCACGCCGCCGGCAAAGGAGAGGCCGCCCAGGTAATAGGTGCCGCTGTCGGCCAGCGTGGTGCCGCTCGCGCCGAGGCTCAGCGTGGCGTTCCGCATGATGCCGGTGCCGCTGGTGGTGCTGGCGCCGACGCCGCCCGCCACGTTATCCAGTTGGAAGAAGCCGCTCCGCAAATCCACCGTGCCGGTAAACGCGGTGGCGTGGGTGGCGCTCTGGGCCAAGTTGAAGGTGCCGTCGCCGGTGAGATTCACCGTCAGCGTGCCGTCGCCGGTGAGCGGGTTGGTGAAAGTCCAGGTGTCGGCGCTGACTGTCAGGTTGCCGTCATCAATGGTGACAACCCCGTTGCCCAAATTGGTCTGCGAGGTCACGAGACCGGTGCCGATAATCAGCCAATCCTCGACCGAGTTGCTGCCGGTGATGACCACGCTGCCGCTGACCGTGGCCGTGCCGCTGCCAGTGGTGGTGGTGGCATAACTGCCGGTGCCGCTCAAGTTCAGAATGCCGGCGGCGCTGACACTGACCGTGCCGCTGCCCGCGCCGTACAGGTTTTGCAGTTCCAGCGTGCCGCCGTTGACCCGCGCGCCGCCGCTGTAATTGCCGCTCGCGCTCATGATCAGCGTGCCGGCGCCGAGTTTGGTCAGCGTTTTGCCGTCCCAGCCGCCGCTGCCGCCGGTCGTGTCGCTCAAGGTCACATCCATATTGAAGCGCTCGCCCGCGCCGAGCGTGAAGTCGCCGTGGCTGTCGCCGGGGTTGCCAAACCACGCGAGTTGCTGCCCCAGCACATAATCCTGGCCGTCCGCCGTCTTGAACGCGCCGCTGATGATGAAGTCCCGGCCGTCGTCGTCCGCCGCCGCGCCGAGCTTGGTGTCAAAATCCCCCGCGATGCCGCCGCTCGTGTGCAGCAACCGCGTCGTCCCCCCGGCCAGCACCTGCGAGGCGCTGGTCGCCGTCACGGCCAGCGTCGTGCCGGTCACGTTCAAGGTGCCGCCCAGGGTCGCGCTGGCCGCCGCCACGTAGGCCGTCGTCCGCGCGTTGCCGGCGATTCCCACCGTCAGCGTGGCGTTGGCGCCCTGCGCATACGTCCCGCCCGCCGTCGCCAGGCCGCTGCCGCTGACGGTCAGGCTGCCGGTGCCGAGGGTGAAGTCCGCGTCCGTCGCCAGCAACCCGCTGCCGCTAACGGTGACACTGCCGTTGCCGACGGTGATGTCGCCACCCGCCGTGACCGTGCCGTTGCCGCTGACATTCAATTCGCCGGCAACGCCGACGCCGACCGTGACCGCCCCGCCCGCGCCGAGCAACCCGCTGACGTTGACCGTGCCGCCGGCGACGGTGACAGACGAGGTGCTGCCCGTCCAGCCGGTGACGTTGAGCACGCCGCCGTTCACCGTGGTGCTGCCGCTGTAGGTGTTGGTGGCGGAAAGCACCAACGTGCCCGCGCCTTCCTTGGTCAGCGACTTGCCGTCCCAGCCGAACTGGGCGCCGCCGACATCGACCAGGCCGACGCCGGTCTGCCCGCTGAGCGTGGGCAGCGCGTCGATGACGAAGGTGCTGCCGCTGCCGACGGTGAAGGTGCCGCTGTTGAGCGTGTCGTCCGGCGCGTACCAGCGCAGGCCGTAGCCCACCGCGTAGGTGCTGCCGCCGTTGATCAACTGCCCGCCGCCGTAGAGGTAATCCTGCGCCGGTTGGTCCACACCGGTCACGCTGGCGAAGCTGCCGCTGATGGTGCCGCCGGTGGTGGAGAGGATGTATTGCAGCGCGCCGTTGTTGGCCACGATGCCCGAGGCACTGCCGCTGTTCACCAACGCGGCGAAGTTCAGCACGTTCAGCGTGCCGCCGAGGGTGGCGGTGTTGGCGGTGACGTAGTTGTCCGTCACGCCGCGATTGTTGGTGTCCACCGTTAGCGTGGCGGCGGAATTTTGCGTGTATTGCGTGCCGACATGAAGATGACCGCTGCCGCTGACTGCCAAGGCGGCGCGGTTGACGGCGCTGCCGGTGGCGGTGAATTTGCCGCTGCCGGTGAAGGCCAGGGTGCCGTTGTTGATCAGCAGCGTGCCGGCGGTGCCGCTGTCGTGGGTGATGGTGACGGTGTTGGTGTCGTCCTTGGCCACGGTGCCGGGGCCGCTGATGGTGTTGGCGGTATTGAGTGCCCATGCCGTCGGGGACGACGGCGCTCCCAGCGTTAGTGTGCCGCTGACATTGACCTTGCCGGCGCCGAGGCTGCGCTCGCTGATGGCTTTGAAATTGCTGTCGTTGGCGATTGACCAGGTGCCGGTGAAGGCGCTGTTGCTGCCGCCCAAGACCACGTTCGCCGCGCTGGTGGCGCTGACGAGGCCGCTGCCGCTGATGGCGTTGAGGTTGGTGCCGGTGGCGCCGACGAACTCCAACAAGCCGCTGACAGTCAGCACGCTGTCGCCCAAGCCCTGGGCGCTATCGAGGCTGGCGGTCGCGGTGCTGGCGATGCTGCCGCTGCCGTGCAGGTTGCCGTTGCTGCCGCTGACGGCCAGCTTGCCGAAGTTGAGGTTCAGCACGCCGCTGCCGGTGAGCGCGTTATTGCCGCTGACCGTGCCGCCGCCTTGCGCGACTGCCGTTACGCCGGTTTGACCCGCCGCATTGTCCAGGATGTTCAAGGTGCCGCCGTTCAAATCAAGCTGCGCCCCGTTGGCGATATTCACCCCGCCGACGTTCGCCGTCTGGCCGTTGACATCCAGCACCGCGTCCGCGCCGGTCGCGCTGACCAGCACGGTGTGCCGGGTGCCGCTGCCCAGGGCCTCGTCGTTGCCCAGCGTCAGCGTGGTGTCGTCGCTGATGGTGGTGGTGCCGGTGTAGCTGTTGGTCGAGTCCAGCACGATGCCGCGCGCGCCGGTCAGGTCGGTGAACCGCACGCTGCCGCTGCCTTCCTTCGCCTGGTACTCCGGGCCGTCGCTGGTCGCGCTGCCCGCCCAGATATAGTCGGTGATTTCGGTCTGGAAGCGGTTGGTCGTGTCGCTCGCCGTCAGCGCCAGTTCCAACGTCTCATCCTTGAACACTTCCAGCCGGTCCAGCGCGTAACCCACCCGCAACTGGTTGGCGAACGCGCCGGTGGCCGAAATCGCCGTCCAGTCGAACACGCCCCTGGCCACCTCGGTGTCGTTTTGGGAGATGCCCTGCCGCAGCGGCTCGCTCAGCGGTTTCCAAGCCCCGCCGCCGGGACTGCTGGTGTTGTAGTACAAATCGGCCCAGTTCATCGCCCCGACAATCGCCGTGTCGCTCTCGGCCAGCAGCAGCGAGTCCGCGCCCTCGCGCACCGTGTCAAACAGCGAGGCCAGCGCCTGGCTGCCGCTGGTGTTGGTCTGCACCCGGTCTTGCAGGCTCAGCCGGAAGGTCGTGCTTTGCGTGATCGCCAGGCTGCCGGTCGAAAGATACGCCAGCGGATTGTTAGTCGCGTCAAAGTTCCACTGGAACACGCCGCCGGCGAACTCCATCCCGCCATCGAGCCGCCGCGCGCTGCCGCTGTTGGCCGCCAGGGTGCCGTAGCTGCCCGCCGCCGTCCGCAGTTTCGTCACGCCGCTGTTCAGGAACGCCTGCAAGTTGGGGTCGATGCGGTAGGTCGTGTTGCGCATCTCCACCGTGCCGTGAAAATTCGCCCCGTTGGCCGCCGCCTGCGCGGTACCGCTGCCGAAGGTGATGGTGGCCGGGGTGTCCACCGCCTGCGACTCCGCCGAAATGTCAATCGCCAGCACGCCGTTGCCGGCGATGGCCTGGGCCAGGGTCATGTTGTTGGCAAAACTGCCGTCCTCGGTGTTTTCGCCGAACACGAAGGTGCCGTCGCTCTCAATCGTAATCGTGCCGCTGACGCTGGCGGTGTGCGCCACTTTCATCGTGCCGCTCTCGACGCTGACGCCGCCGGTGAAAACCTGCACCGCGCCGGGGCCGTCGAACAGCAATTCCCCGCCGCCGCGCTGCACCACCGCGCCGCTGCCGACGAAATTGGTGCCGCTGATGGCGATATTGTCGCTGCGGTTGAACACCAGCGCCGCGCCGCTGCCGATGCTGACAACCTTGGTCGTGTCGCTCAGCGCCAGAATACTGCCGGTGCTCCCGCCGTCACCCAGTTGCAGTTCGCCGCCGACGATGGTAGTGGTGCCGGTATAATCGTTAGCCGCGGTCAGCGTCAGCGTGCCGCCGCCGGTCTTCCAGATATCCGCGCCGCTGATGCTGCCGCTTTGCGTCGCCGTGCCGCTTGCTACGTGGAAGGTGCCGCTGTCGTTGACGGTGACGGCGTTGCCCAAATCAATGCCGGCGTTATAGATCAGCGTGGTCGCGTCGCTCATCGTCAGCGTCCCGCTGCCTAGCGCGTGATTGTTTGCCACCGCCAGGGCGCCGCTTTGCAGTTGGCTCTCGCCGCTATAGCCGCTGCTGGCGCCGCTGAGGGTGGCGGTGCCGTTGCCGATTTTGGTCAAGTCGCCGGTGCCGCTGAGGGTGTTGGTCATGGTGCCGGTGAAGTCCAGGTATAGGTCGGATAGGACAGATAGGTCCGATACGCCGGCGGCCGCCGCCGCGGCGAGTACCAAGGCTCCCTCGCTGACCGTGGTGGTGCCGCTGTAGCTGTTGCTGGCGGTCAGCGTCAGCGTCCCGCCGCCGGTCTTCAGCACGCTGCCGTTGCCGCTGATGATTCCCGCCAGGGTCAGGTCCTTGGCCGTGCCCTGTTGGTCTGCGTTTTGGATGGTCAAGATGACGCCGCCGGCCACGTTCACAGCATTGACCACACTGTCCAGATCCGCCGCCGCCAGCAGTGTCCCGCTGCCCAGCGCCAGCAGCGTGCCGCTGCTCATGGCCCGGTTATCGCTCACCGCCAGCAGCCCGCCGACCAGTTCCGTGTTGCCGAGATAACCGTTGCTCGCGCTTAACAACAGGCTGCCCGCGTTGACGCGGATCCCGCTGGCGTGTTCACTGTCCAGCACACTGTGCCACTCCAGCGCCCCGGCCCCGGCCTTGGTCAGCTTGCCCGGGCCGGCAAAGCGGTTGTCCGCCGCCACCACCAGCGCCGCGCCCCCACCGACTGTGATCACCGTGTCCTGGTTCAGCGTGCTGGCGTTGCCGCTGACCGTCGGGTTGTAGCCCAGCGTCAGCGTCTGCGCCCCGCCGACCGTGAAGTCGCCGCCGATCACCACCCGGTTGCTCACCGTGCGGTCCGCCCCGGCCGCCGCTACCTCGGTGGCCGCGCCGATCACCAGGTCGCCGATGCCGACCGCCCCCTTGACCACCACCCCGTTGCTCAGGGTCTCATCCGCGTTGATCCGCAAAGCGCCCTGGTTCAGCGCCAGGCCGCCGCTGAAATTATTCTCCCCGCTGGACAACGTCAGCACCCCGGCCCCCGTCTTGGTCACCCGCAGGGCCGTGCCGCTGTCGTGGTAAATCGCCCCGCGCAGCTCCAGGTCCGCCCCCGCCTCGTTGGTGAGGCGCAGGTTTTTCTTCAAGTATAACGCCGGCTCGATCCGCGCGTCCGAGTTGTTGGTCAGCGTGATGCTCGCGTCCAGCGTCGCCGCCGACTGGTCCAGCACCAGCGGCGTGCTGTTGTCGCCCGCAATCACAAACTGCTGGTCGGCCGTCCCGCCAAAGCTGATCGACCCCACCGTCCGGCCCGCCGGCAGCCGCGCCGTCAGCGCCGTCGCCGCGTCGCCGAAAATCACCGCCTCGCTCGCCGCGTTGGGCGACTGGTGATCCCGCCAGTTGTCCACCAGGGTCCAGTCCGTCGCGTCATCGCCGTCCAGGCCCGTCCAGACAAAGGTGTCCGCGTACGGCACCAGCTCGTACCCGCCGCTGACGCTGACCAGTTTCGCCCCCGGCCCGTAGCCCGCGAAGCTGATGTTGCCGAACACCTGGGTCGGGTCGCTCACATTGGTCAGCACGATCCGGTCGTCGCCGTTCCCGGTCGTCAACCCGCGCCAGTTCTTGATGAACAGCGCCCCGTCGTTGCTCCAGTCCCCGAAGTCCGCGAAGGTCAGCGTCGTCTGCACCGCCTGGTACGCCCCGGTCAGCTTGAAATTGATCTCCCCGGTCGTCACCGCCAGCGACAGCGTGCCGACCTCCGCCTGCAAACTCTGGCTGTACTGGTTGAGGTTGATGATGCCGCCGCTCAGCAACAGGTCGCTCACCCGCGACAGGCCGTTCGCCCGGGTCATCTCCAGCACCCCGGACTGCAACACCACCGCGCCGCCGATCCCCGCCCGCAATTCCAGCGTCCCGCCCGCCCCCGTGTCCACGATGATCCGGCTGCCGTTGGTCGCGTCCAGAAACCCGCTGCCGTCCATGCCGTTCGCCCCGGACAGCTTCTGGTTGAAATGCAGTTCGGTGACCGAACCCGCCGAATCGATCTGCTGCTTCACCCCCAGATACAAATCCCCGCCGCCGGTCACCTCCAGCGCGCCGCCGCTGATTTCAAACAGCGCGTCCTCCAGGTACACATCCCGCCCCGCCGTCCGCACCAGCGCCGTGCCGCTGCCGATGTACACCTCGCCCTGGCCGAACGGCGTCACCCGCGCGTACTCCCCGGCCTGCGTGTCCACCCCGCCGATCACCATGTCCTTGCCGCTGAGCGTGGTGGTCACCAGACCGTAATTTTCCACCACCAGCGCGTATTTGGTCTTGTCCGTGTCGTAACCCGCGCCCAGAAAGGCGTCGCCGCTTTGCCAGTTTCCGGTAAAACCGCGAAAGCTCTTGCTGCCGAGCAACTCCAGCTCGCTCGCCATGCCGTTGCGCAGCGCCGCGTAATAGTTATTCCCGCCGTACACCCGCAGGCCGCCATTGATCAGATCATGGTCTGCCCCGAAGGACACCACGGTCTTGCCGTACACCGCGTCAGGACTGGACGTGTAGGAGCCGCTGACAAACGGGCTGACCACGTTGAACGTCCGCTGGTTGGTCGTGCCGCCGCTGCCGACCAGGTTGGCGTTCAAATCCGAATAACCGCTGCCGGTGAAACTCAACTTCAGCGTGTCGGAAACCTTGACCCCGCCGGGCACGTCACCCGTTTCCTTCAAGGATTCAAAGGTCAGATTCGAATGCAAATCCAAAAAGTTATCCAGCTTGCGATCTGCCCCGTACACCTGGATATAGGAGGCATTCCAGGCGGTGAGCGTCGTATTGCTCCACGCATAAACCCCAATCCGCATGTCCTCGTCATTGACCACATTATCAGCGGCAATCGACAATCGGCCTTCACCGGGATAACCACTGGTATAGGTAGCAATACGGCCGATATTAAAGTTTTTAAAAACATTCCCGGTATTATAAAAACGCGAATAACCGCCGCTGCTGCCCGTCACAGAAATATAGTTCGAGGTATCGATAATCTGTGTTTTGTATATCACCAGATAGTCACTCCAAAGCTCATAATCCAAGGTCGAGTTGAATTTCAACGGTTGGTATGAATCCAAGGTCAGCGAGCCGTTACCAACGTTACTCCTAAAAACCAAAGAGTTGTGACCGTTCACAATAATCGGGTTGTGGATGGTGTAATTGCCGCCGTCGGTAGAAACCACGCCGACAACAGCGGAATTCAAAGTCCAAGTACCGGTGCCCAAGGGACCGGATAATATTCCCTGCGAAGGATCAGCCGGGTCTATCAAGACGCTGCTTGCGCCTATACGCAAATTAGCCGCGTTCTCTTTGGCCATCAAAAACCCGCCGCTGAATGTATTTTGTCCCTGCATGGTCAATACGTTGCCATAAGCATAGATCAGGGATTTGGGGTTGCCGTCCCCGCCGTCAACCAGGCGATAGTTCGGGCCGAAGGTGGTGGCGCCATCCGCAGTTAGCCTGGTGTTCCTGGCAAGAAAACCGTCATCGTCATTCGGATTGTCATCATTCAGGGTAAGGCCGCGCGATACAAACCAACTCGTGTCAAAAACCATGTCATTCGCCAGGACGGCACTGCTACTGAACCGTATTTGTGTACCATTAAACGTGATGGTACCGGTTCCCAAGGCATAGCTATTATTAATCACGACGGTATCCGAAGTTCCCTTCGTGGTAAATCCGCCCGTGAAAGAATTACTGCCGTTAACATAGAGTGTATAATCCCAATTGGTTGAATAATAAACCATCGCGGCCCCAGGTTCAGATTCGCTGATGTGTCCGCTAAGGGTAACACTGGCAGGCCCCACATTGTTTACATATAATCCGCCGCCATCGAGCTTCAATGGGGCGCTGATGGTCAAGGTCGAAGGGGTAAATATATTAAGCCTTGCCTGTGTCCCGTTATAGGCGGCGAAGTTGATCGCGCTGCCGCTGATGGTGAAGCTGGGGCGGTTGGCGCTTTCAATATCGATTCTCCACAGGGTCGGGCTGATGTCCAGTTGGATGTTCTTGCCGCTCAAGGCCGGCGTCACGTCGGCGTCACGGAAAATGGCGATGTGGCCGTTGCCGTCCGGCACGTAAACCGTGCTGGAATTGATCACCGCTGGTGTCCAGTTGCTGACCGTGCTCCATTTGGTGTTGCTGGTGCCGCCCAGCCCGACCCATTCGTTGCCGGGATTACCAGCGGTGACTAGTTCCCATGCGGCGGTCGTGCCGCTCCGGGCGACCAAGGCCGCGCCGCTCGTGTAACCGGTGAACGCCACCACATTCAGCCGCGTTTGCGTCCAGCCAGTGGTGCTGGTGAACCAAACCTGCTCCGTGGCGTCGGTAATCGAGATGGTGTTCCAGTAGTTATGCGAACCGGTAATGTTCAAACGCACCACCCCGACGACACCAGAACTCCATGCGCTAATACCGGAGAAAATCAACTGGCCGGAATCACCCAGCTCCAAGCTGCTGTTACCAACCATGTTAAGATTGCCGAATTGATTGATATACCCGTCCGTATTCACCCGCCCAGCGGTCGCCAACTGCAACCCGCCGCTAACCTGGTAATCATTGGTCAGTTGCAGGCGGCTGTTACTAACTACAAATTCATTGGCCATCAGTTTCTTGACGCTCTCGTCCACAGTCAGCGTGTAGCCCGAAGTCCTCACGTACTTCAACGTGCCAATCGTGCCGGTGGTTCCCACTGACTTGATTACGGAATCACCTATTGTCGTTCCGCCACTTGCGTCATTATTCCAAAAAGCCAGATCCATCCTCCCGGGACCTAAATTAAAATTCACCTGATCCTCGTTGATTTCCAGTACCCGGCTGCCGTACAAATAAAAATACAACTCCGAATTGTTATTGAAAAAATTCACCTGATCCATTTTGACCGTTCCGCCACCGCCGCCATAAATGCTGAAATATGACCAGTTACTACTGGTATTCGACACCGTCATGCCGCCAGTGAAGGTCACCGTCTTGCCGGGCTGTTGGAAAATCCTCAGTTGCGCGCTCCCGTTATTAGAGGGATTACCGTAGTCAAAAGTGATATCACCGGTACCGAGGAAATTCTCCCCAGCCTTTACCGCGCCAAGCGTGAGGTCACCGATGCGAGTACCGTCATACACTCCCGCATCCACGCGTAAATTATTACTTAAATCGCCGTAGCCGATATTCGTTGCCAGAGTTAACCCGCCGGAAAAGGTGTTGTTGCCATCCATCAACTCCAACACGGAAACGCCGCTAGTCGTCGGGTATGCCTCCACCCTCAGCCCGCCGGTGCCTTGCAAACTGCGGCCGGCACCAATGTTAAAGGTGAGGGTGGCCGCGACCGAATCCCAGAGCGCGATGGTCTTATCCACGTCCAGCGTAATAACATCCTTGGCGGGATCCCCGCTCGCGGCCAGCGTCAGGCTGTAATTCACACTGCCAGCGCCTTGGATTCGCAAGGTGCTGCTGTTCCAGATCAACTGGTTCTTGATGCTGCGCGCCGCAACGGTGGCGTTGTTGCCGCTGATGGCGGCGTTTTCCGCGTTGATGACCAGCGGCCCGCTGCCGAGGGCCGCCGTACCGCCGATTTGCAGCCAGGCGTCGGAATTGTTCAGGAAGGTGGTGCCGGTGAAATACGTGCCGGTGCCGATCGCCACGCTGGAGCCGCTGACATTGCCGTACATGGTGTAGGTGCCGCTGTTGGCATTCAACCGCCAAATGCCCGCGCCGTCCACATTGAGATTGCCGCTGCCGCTGATAATGCCGCCGATGCTCAGGATGCTGTTGGTATTGCTGCCCTGCAAGGACAGGCCGTGCCCGGTAATGCGCAACTGCTGCGGCGACAGCGTCAGCGTGCGCGCGGCAGCGCCCAGGTCGATCACCCCGGCCGCGCCGTTGTTGTCAAACAGCCACGGGCCGCCGCTGATACTGAAGTTCCCCGCCGTGGCGTCATCGGTGACCGTCAGCTTGCCGAGGGTGATGCCCGCGTAAGTCTTGGTCATGCTGTCATACTGGCCGTAGTCGAAGGAAATGTACTTGTTCGCCAAATTGGCGTCCAGATTGCCAAAAACCATCTCAAAGCCCGCGCCGTCCGGCTTGCGGTTCATGTCCCAGTTGCCGCCATCATCAGCGCTGGTATTGTACTTTTTATCATAGCCTTCACCGAAGTCCGCCAGCGCGTTCCATTCGTAACGGGTGGCGGTCTCATTCACCAGCACAGGCCGCAACTCGTAACGCCCGTCGCCGTAAGCCACCACTTCATTGCCCAAGGCCCAGTTGAACCCCGTCAGCTTGAGGCGGTCGAACCACTCCGCGCCGGCAATGTCCTCGTCAAACAGCAGGTGATCGACGCCGACTCGCCAGCCTTCAAGCAACAGCGTGCCCAGACCGCCGCGCGGCTGGCCCGAAAAATACAATTCCCCGGTTCCGCCGACAGTATTTCCGCTGCTTAAATACCATCTGGCAGCGTCCCCCCAAACCGGGCTGTCCGTCCAGGCCAGGTCCGCGAATTCGGCCGAATAACCATAGGTCTCCAGGGTCGTCTGGCTGCCCAGCGTCAGCTTGCTGCCCGCTTTGATTTGGTCGTTATTGCCCAGGGCAAATCGAATCCCCTGCTCCAGGCGGATTTCGGCCGCCCCGAAATTGGCCGCGCTTGAACTCAGATAAATATAATTATACGCGCCCTCGACCTGGCTTGCGGAACGCAGCACCACCAAACCGGCGCCGTCCGCCATGCCGGTGCCGGAGATGGTCGCGTAATTGTCCCAGTCACCGGAATAGCTGCCGCCGCTGCCGTCCCGGTAATCATGCCAGTATTCATTATAACTCGCCGCCACCAGGTAAATTTCCGGCGCGTTGACAAAAGTCCCGCCGTTGAATTCCACATCGCCGTGAAAGATGAACTGGCTCTTTTTGCCGGCCGCCGACAAATTCGCCCCGCCGTCAAGGATGGCGCCATCCTCAATCCTGGTCAAAGCGCGCAAACCGTAAGCAGACACATAATCGTCATACGGATCCGGCCCGGGCGCGAACACCGGGGGATTCTTTGACAACACTTCAAAGGTCGCCCCGTAATCCAGCCGGACGGCGCCTTGCAACGAAACGTAACCGTCAGCGTGTTGCGTCTGGTAATAGTACCTGGTAGAAGTGGTAGTGGTAACTATCTCCGCGGCCTCATACGCTCCATACACGCCCGCATAAACCTGCAACCGGCTGCTCGGCCCGCTGATGTTGAGGTCGCCGGTGCCGAGCGGGTTGTGCCCCGGGTCGGCGGCACCGAAGGTGAAGTGGCCGTTGCCGTTACCCGCCAGCACGCTGCCGGCGCTCAAGTTGAACTCGGTAAAGGTGTTGTCGGTGCCCAGGAGGTTGAGGGTGCCCACGCCGGTCTTGGCGAACTTCCCGCTGCCGCCAAAGTTGATCTGTTCGCCGAAGGTCAGCGTCGCCTGCGGCGACACATCCACGGTGCGGTCGCTCGCCAGGTCGATCCGGCCCGCCCCGTCCAGGTACAATTCATAATTACCGACCATATACAAGGAGTTGCTGTCCCACGCCAGGTCGTTGGCCACCTTGCGATCCGCGCCCACCGCCTCCAGCGTCACACCGGCGGTCGGTGACGCGCTGTCGCCCAGCGTCAGCGTGCCGCTGCCGAGAGCCAGATCGTGGCCCACCTGCAAAATGCCCGACTTGACCGTGACCCCGCCGTCAAAACTGTTGCCGCCGCCCAGATACAGCGTGCCGAGGCCGGTCTTGACCAGTCCCGTGCCAGCCCCGCCGAAGGAGCGCAAAATCTCCACCCGTTTGCCCGCCTCCGCGCTGACCGACAGATTGTAACCGTTGGTGGCCAGCGTGTACGCCTCGCCCAGCACCAGCCGCCCGGCGGCAGCATCCAACGTCAAATCGCCGTCCAGCGCCAGATCGGCATTAACTTGCAAAGTCATGTCCTGGTTCACCGTGATAGCGGCACCGGCCCCGCCGAACACCAGGCTGGCAGCGCCCGTCGGCCCGACCAACACCAGGGTTTTCTGCCCGCCGATGGTGCCGAACAGTTGGTTCAACTTATAATTGCCGCCGAGAGTGACCGTCTGCAAATCGCCGCTGATAGTGGTGAAAGTCGCGCTGTCGTAACTTCCCGCCGCCCCCGGCACGCTGGCCGGATTCCAATTGTCCGCCGCCCCCCACTCGCCGCCGTTCGGATTAGTCCAGGTTTGCGCGTGCCCGCCGACGGCCAGCAGGACGGATAAGGTTATCAGGGTGATTGGGTTATGGGTATGGTGCTTCATGGTGATTTGGGGTTATATTAGATAAAATTCCGGATATGGCAGAGCCGGGGTCAAGCGGCCGGGCCGGTGGGGGTAAATGGTTGCGGCCGCCCGGGCGGGCCGCCGCCGCGGTACAGTGCTAGGCGACACTGGCGTGTCGCCGCTGGTAGTGGCGACGGAATTAACCTCCGTCAACCGTATTGGGAATGGGCGGGAAAAAAACTTGCAATTCCCTATGCGAGCAAAATTTGCCTTAAACGCGGCAAGCGGCAAGCGGCAAGCGGCAAGCGGCAAGCGGCAAGCGGCAAGCGGCAAGCGGCAAGCGGCAAGCGGCAAGCGGCAAGCGGCAAGCGGCAAGCGGCAAGCGGCAAGCGGCA
>JAISBF010000119.1 GCA_031266335.1 Verrucomicrobiales bacterium | reverse complement strand
ATTTGGTTGCCGGAAATGTACAAAATCGCCGACCTGCCCGCCATTCCCGTCAACATCAACATCGAGCCGAAAAAATCCCAGGTCGTCACCGTCAGCCCCGCGTTGCCGGAAAAATTCGGCGGTTACGCGCTGATTTTCGACCTCGGCCAGCACGGGCGCGTCTTCGGCACCACCTGCGTCCGCACCTTCGCCGCGACCACCGAGCGCTTGCAGTATCCGAAATTCTCGCTCGACGACGTGGTCGGCGTCCCGGTGCTGAATCGCCTCGGTGTGCAGGCGATTCGCCGCGAGACCGGCTTCCACCGCAAGTCCGACCCTGATTATGAGAAACAAATGGCGAAGCTGGAGGAAGAGTTGAACGAGTACGCCAAGAACAATATCACCGTCCTGCTGACGCTGGAGGCCGGGCGCAACGACATCATGCCGCTGGGCCGCGGCCGCCCGCACTTGAACGCTGACGGGGTGATGTTGAACACCAAACAGGATTTGGCCTGGCTGCCGCAATATGACGCCGAGTACCGCGTCTATGTCGCCGATTTGTGCCGCAAGTTCGGCTGGCCGAAAGGCCCCGTCACCGCCGTCCAACTGTGGAACGAGCCGTGGGAAGGCATCAGCATCAGCGGCTGGGGCGCGGACATGCTGCGTTACCGCGAGATTTACACGGCGATGGCGCTGGGCGTCGAGGACGCGCGCAAGGACGGCGCCGACGTGCTCATCACCGGCTGCGACTCGTCCACCAACTCTAACGACAAACTGTTCGGCGACGGCAAGGACGATTTCCTGAAGTGGTACGACGCCTGCACCATTCACTATCAGGGCCTCACTTCGCCCGTGTTGTTCAGGAAATGGCACGACCGCCAGGGGCCGAACGGGCGCGTGAAAGTTTGGGACACTGAAAGCTGGGTCGCCAACACCGACGACCGCGTCGCCTCCATCGTCGCCTCCAACCGCGCCGCCGGCTATGACCGCTCGATGGGTATTTTCCACGGCAACATCTCCACCCGCGTCCGCGCGCGCGTCACGCTGCCCGACGGCACGCAAAAGCAAACGCAGACCATTCACGCGTGGTCAACGGCAGCGGCCATCGGCGCGACGCAGCACTTCATCGGCGAGCGCAATTTCCGCGAGTTGCTGTTCAAGAACGGCTTGCCGTGGGTGATGGTGTTCGACGGCGACCAAGGCACCGCTGACGATGGCACCGTGGTCATCGTCGGCGACCTCAAGGAAGCCTACGACACCCACACCACGCTGTTCCGCGGCGTGCGCGGCATGGCGGAAATCAAGCACAAGGAGGCGCTCGCCGCCCAGCTCGCGGCACTGTCAGCGGACGCCCCGGAGCGCGCGGCCCTGTTGAAACAACTCGCCGTCATCGAGGTTTTGCGCGACGCCACGCTGACGCTGGCCAACCCTGACAAGGAATTCATTGCCTTCGATTATTACGGCAACCCGCTGCCCGTCGGCGGCACCATCAGCGTCCCGCTCAACAGCACGGGCAATTTTCTCCGCACCAACGGCGCGCCCGGCTCCTTCGAGCGCCTCGTCAAGGCCATCGCCGCCGCCGCCGTTAGCGGCATCGAGCCGCTGAACGTCGCCGCGCACGACCTCACCGCCCCCGTTGGCAGCAAGCCCGCGCTGCGCCTGACGCTGACCAACATTCTCAACCGCCCCGTCGCCGGCGCGCTGACGGTCAGCCTCGGCAAGCTCGCGCTGGACGTCCCCGCCAAGCTCGACTTCAAGGCCGGCGAGACCAAGCACGTGCTCATCCCCGTCACCGGCGGCGAGGCCGCGACCGACAACACTTACCCGCTGACGTTCAAGTTTGACGCCGGCGCCGACGGCTACACGACGCATCAGGAAAACCTGCACGTCAACTACATCGCCAAGCACACCGTCAGCGTGGACGGCAACCTTGACGACTGGAAAGACATCCTGCCGCTCCCCGTCATCGCCAGCGGCGACCAAGGGCCGAGCCTGATGGAAGCCGCGTGGCTGCCGATGGTCAAATTCGACGTCACGCAAAAACCCGGCTTCGCCATCGGTCACCTCGCCTACGACGACCAGTACCTCTACTTCGCCGTGAAAATCGCCGACAACTCCCCCGACCCCGGCACCCTGCGCTTCGCGACCGCCAACGCCGACGACAACTTCTACCCCGCCGTCGCGCGTGAATACGACCCTGACAAAACCATCCTCCAACAGGAGGAAAACTGGGCGTACTGGAAAGACGTCCGCGAGCACAGCGCCCTGTTCCTGCCCGGCTCCAAGACCGAGCGCAGCTTCGTCGCGTGGGTGCCATCCGCGAAACAAATCGGCGTTGACCTCGAACTGCCCGCCGACACCACCAAACTCGTCTCCCTCTACTTCGTGGATTGGGACGCTTACCAGCAAGGCCGCCGCAACAACAAAATCGAAGTGCGCGACCTCGCCACTGACGATGTGCTGGTCACCACCAACCTCAAGGAATACGGTCAGGGTGCCTATCTCACCTTCCGCGTCTCCGGCAAAATCCGCATCGTCGTCAAACCTAATAATTGGACTAGCACCTCCCTCAGCGGCGTGTTCCTCGACCCCGACCCCGCCGCCAAAAAAACCGACGGCACCAGCGCCGAGCTGGTCGGCGAGGATTGGGAAACCGGCGCGAACTGGGCGGCCAAATACGGCCGGGACGGCCACCGCATCGCCGGCGCCGCCGCCCAGTTGCCCGCCTACGGCAGCGTCGTGCCGGCCGAGGTGATAGTCAAACAAGACTACGCCTGGCCTGAAGGCGTCCGCCGATACTCCTACCGTCAGCGGCCCGTCCTGCCCTTCGGCAGCGCGCCCAAATTCGACAACGTGCAACTGGCCTTCAACGTCATCCCGTCCGACCAAAAGCCTGACATGTACCCGTTCCCGCCCGGCACCATGGACAACTTCATCCCGCGCGCCGACACGGACTACGAATACGCCCTGAACAAAGTCGCCGACGCACACGGCGGCGGCACGGAAATCTGGCGCAGCTTCGCCCCCGGAATGCCGCGCAAACACTTCTACCCGCGCCAACCCGCCAGCCCGCAAGACGGCGCGGTCAAAGACGGCCAACTCGCCATCAACTATGACGGCAACACCCGCATCGTCGAGGCCGCGATACCGTGGACCGAAATTCCGCTGGTGAAAAAAGCCGTTGACGAGGGCCAGACCGTCAAATTCAGCTTCCGCGTCAACGACAACCAAGG
>JAISBF010000049.1 GCA_031266335.1 Verrucomicrobiales bacterium | reverse complement strand
ACGCCGAAGGCGCCAACTAAAACTACGAGCTTCATTAACGCAAAGACGCAAAGGAACAAAGGACGCAAAGATTTTTGTTAATTAAAAAACCAAACCAAAAAAAATCTTCGCGCCTTTGTCCCTTTGTGCCTTTGCGTTAATGAAGCTCAAAAAAAACAACCACCAACCAACAACCGAAAGAACCAACATGAACCCCAAACTAACCCTCCTAACCCTCTGCGCCCTCAGCGTTTGCTTCGCCCGTCGGCTCGGAGTCAGAGCGAGCGTGTGCTTGCTCGCTTTCTTTACCGCGTTGAACGTGCTCGCGCAGAACAAAGTCGTCACCGGCGGCGCCACGGTGGTGGAATCGGATCAAACCTACGAAAGCACCGCCACCCAAGCCGCCCTGCAAGTCAGCGGCAGCGGCTCCCTCTACAGCGGCACCAACATCATCCTCAGCGCCACCTTCAACACCGGCAGCGGCCGCTATGGCGCTTACGCTTACGGCCAGAGCCGGATAGAATTGCATGGCGGCACCATCACCACCACCGGTTCCACCGGCTACGGTGCGCAGTTTACCAACACCACCACCGGCCTGTTGAGCCAGGTGGTCATCGACACCAGCGGCAATGGCGCTCACGGCATCATGATGAATGCCCCCGCGATGGCCACCCAAAGCTCCAGCGTGGAACTGCGCGACGTCAGCATCACCACCAGCGGCTCGGCGGCGGACGGCATCCACGGGGTGTACAGCGGCGGCCCGGTCGTGCGGTTTACCAACCTGACCGTGCGCACCAGCGGCGACTTATCAGCCGGCCTCGCCACCGAGGGCGGAAGCGTCGCCGCCGGCACCTCATTCCTCGGCACCGGCCTGCGAGTGGTCACCACCGGGCAGAATGCGCGGGGGTTGCAAATCTATGGCGGGATCACGGACATCACCGATTTCGTCATCCAGACCCACGGTAACGACTCCCTCGGCGTAGTGCGCACCAACGCGACCAATGGCCGCATCTACCTGACCAGCGGCACGGTTGAAACCAGCGGTTCCGCCGCGCACGGTTTTTACTTCATCGGCCTCGCCAGCGCCGAAACCATCCTGACCGACGTGGCCATCAAGACCACCGGCCAGGATGCCCACGGCGTGGTGATTAGCGGCGGGCCGCATGACCTGCTGGTGTTCAAAGGCGGCTCCGTGACCGCGGAACAAGGCCATGCCGTGCGCATCTCCGGCCATAACAATCACGTGATCACCTTTCAGGACGGGGCGGCCATCACGGGCGAGGTGACTGTCGCCGATAGCGGCACCAAGCCGGACGGCAGCTACGACTACGGCTACACCCTGAACCTGACCGACAGCACCCTGGACGGCAACCTCACCAACCTCAGCTCCGGCACCAACGGCCTGACCGTCAACCTCACGCAAAGCGCCGCCACCGGCGACCTCACCGGCAGCGGCACCAGCCTCACCGTCGTCAACCTCGATAACAGCGCACTCATCGGCGACATTGCCGCCAACGACGCCGCCGTCATCACCGTCAGCCTCGACCACGCGTCCACCGGCACCGGCGCCTTCAACGGCAGCCGCCTCCTCATCGGCGGCGACAGCGCGTGGCACCTCACCAACCACTCCGCCGCCGACCGCATCGACAACCACGGCGTCATCCGCCTCGGCGCGCCCGATAACTACATCACCCTCCACAGCGACAGCATCAGCGGCGACGGCGCCTGGTACTTCCCCATCGACAGCGACACCGGTGCCAAAAGCACCCTCACCGGCAACACCGACCCCGCCAGCCATCCCAGCGGCAAAATCATCGCCAGCGGCGACGGCCAGCGCGACCCCAACACCGTCGCCAACACCCTCGTCACCGGCGAGAACAAGGAAAACTGGCTCTGGGATAATTTCAGTTGGGGCCTCGACGAATACACCCAGGACGGCCACGACGCCGCCGGCAACCCCCACTTCACCCAACTCGGCACCAACCCCGTCGGAGCCGTCTTAAACAGCGCCATCGCCATCCAGCAAAGCATGTGGTTCGCCCAGCAAGACAGCCTGCTCAAGCGCATGGGTGAACTGCGCTATGGACCGCGGGCGTCCCGCCCGCTGGCGGACAAGGATGTCCGCGTTCCATACAACAGCCTCATCGAAAATATCTGGCTCAGAAGCTACGGCCAACAACTCAACGTCGGCAGCAAAGTCGCCGGCCAAGCCTACGAGCAACTCATCTACGGCGTGGATCTTGGCACTGACCACAAGTTCACCTTGTCCGCTGACAGTGACCTCTATCTCGGCGTCTTCGCCGGCTACGGCCGCAGCGATATAGACTATCGCACCCCCAACACTGACGGTGAACTCAACTCCTACTACGGCGGTCTCTACGCCACCTGGCTCCACAGCAGCGGCTTCTACATTGATGCCACCGTCAAAGCCGCCAGCATTGACAACAACCTGAAAGCCCCCTACGACAACACCCAACTCACCGCCAGCTACAGCGATGTAAATATCGGCGGCAGCCTCGAAATCGGCAACAAATTCACCTTCCAGGACGGCTGGTTTGTCGAACCCCAGTTCCAAGTCAACTACTTGCACATCCTCGCCGAAGACTATCAAGCCGGCCCCATGACCATCGGCGCCCAAGACTTCGACGCCCTGCAATTCCGCATTGGCTCCTTGTTCGGCAGAACCATCAACCTCACCAACAGCGGCGCGCTCCAACCCTACGTGAAGATCAGCGGCGTCGAAACCATCAGCAGCGGCGGCGCCATCAGGAACGGCTATCAAGCCACCCGCGCCAACACCGACGGCGCCCGCGCCGAACTCGGCGCCGGCCTCATCTGGCAACTGGACACCAACAACCAACTCCACCTCGACTACGAAGCCAGCTTCGGCGACAAATACGACAAACCTTGGGGCCTAACAGCGGGCTACCGCCATCAGTTCTAAAAAAACTCGCACCACCAAGACACCAAGGTTTGTTGAAAAAAACAGCCTTCGTGTCTTCGTGCCTTAGTGGTGAAAAATTCCTCCGCGTCTCCGCGCCTCCGCGGTTAATATCGGTTCATATAGTTTTGAGATACGCGTTGGCAAACGCTTCCTCGTCCAGCACGGGAATGTTCAGTTGCCGCGCTTTTTCCAGCTTGCCGCCAGCGTCAGCGCCGGCCAGCAGATGGGTGGTCTTTTTGCCGACGCTGCCGCTGACCGCGCCGCCCAGCGCGAGGATTTGCTCCTCGAACCACGGGCGCGGCCTGGAGAGGGTGCCGGTGATGACAAAAATCTTGCCCGCCAGCGGCAGCGGGCGGTCACGGTCAGCGGCGGCGTTGAAGTTCACCCCGGCGGCGCGCAATTGCTCCAGCAGCGCCCGGTGCGCCGGGTCGGTGAACCACACCAGCAGGCTTTCCGCCACCACCGCGCCGACCCCGGCAACCACATTGTCAGCGGCCTTCAGTGCCTGTCCTTTTTTGCCGGTTTTTTTGCGGAAGTAGCTCTCGTAAGTCGCGTCGGCCAGCGCGTCCAGGCCGCCAAAATGCCGCGCCAAATCCCGCGCCGTTTGCGCGCCGATGTTCGGAATGCCCAGCGCGTGAACCAGCCGCCACAGTTCGCGCTGTTTGGCCGCTGCGATGCCGGCGAGCAGATTGTCAGCGGATTTGTCGGCCAGTTTGTCCAGCAGGATTAATTGCTCGTGTCGCAAGGCAAACAGGTCGCCCGGCGTCTTGACGTAACCGGCGTTGATCAGCGCCTCGGCCACCGCCGGGCCGAGGTTGTCAATGTCCAGGCATTGCTTCGAGGCGAAATGCGCGAGGGCGCGAACCTGCTGTTCCCGCGACGGCTGCCGCAGCCGCCAAACCGCTTCCCCCGGCTCACGGCCGGCGTCCAGTCCCAGTTCGGCTAGCCGCGCCGCAAAGTCGAACGGCACCGCTGACGGTGACCGCTTGGTCAGCACGACGCCGACGACTTTCGGGATAATCTCGCCGGCCTTCTCGATGACCACCACGTCGCCCTCGCGGATGTCCTTGCGCGCGATTTCATCGGCGTTGTGCAGCGTGGCGCGGCTGACTTTCGTGCCGCTGAGCTGCACGGTTTCCAGCTCGGCGACCGGCGTGATGACGCCGGTGCGGCCGACCTGGAAGGTCACCGCCGTCAGCCGTGTCTCCGCCTGCTCGGGCGCGAATTTGTACGCAATCGCCCAGCGCGGCGACTTCGCCGTCGAGCCGAGTTCCGCGCGCGCGGCGAACTCGTTGACCTTCACCACCGCGCCGTCCGTGGGGTAGGCGAATTTTTCACGCCGCGCATCCAGTGCATGAATGGCCGCCAGCACCCCCGCACCGTCAGTGGCGACCTGGTGCCATTCGGGAATGTTGAACCCCAGCGCCTGTAACCGCGCGAGCATTTCGGTTTGCGACGCAAACCCGCTCCCGCTCACCTCGCCGACGCCGTACAGCACCACCGTCAGCGGGCGCCGCGCCACCTCGCGCGAGTCGAGCAGCTTCAGCGTGCCGGCGGTGGCGTTGCGCGCGTTGGCGAACAATTCCAGCCCCTGCTCCTCGCGCTCGGCGTTGAGCCGCGCGAACCCGGCGTGCGTCATGAACACCTCGCCGCGCACTTCCAGCACCTCCGGCGCGCCGGTCAGTGTCAGCGGCAGTTGGCGGATGGTTTTCAGGTTTTCCGTGATGTCGTCGCCGATGCGGCCGTCGCCGCGCGTCAGGCCCAGCGTCAGCGCCCCGCGCTCGTAACGCGCGCTGACGGCGACACCGTCAATCTTCGGCTCGACCACATACGTCACCGCGTGACCGTCGAGTAATTTTTGCGCGCGGGTGAAAAATTCGCCCAGCTCGGCGAAATTGTACGTGTTGTCCAGGCTTTCCATCCGCTGACGGTGCGCCACCTGCCGGAACTCCGTCAGCGGCGCTGCGCCCACCCGCAGCGTCGGCGAGCCGGGCGCGCGCTGGGCCGGATATTTTTCCTCGAAATCTTTCAGCTCGCGGTACAGTTGGTCGTAGTCATAGTCGCTGACGGTGGGCCGCGCCAGCGTGTAATACGCCGCGTCATGCCGGCTGATTTCATCCACCAGTTCGGCGTAGCGTTGCAATTCCTTGGCGGTCGGTGTCATAACCATCACGGCAAATCTCCGCGTACCATGACCTCGGCGGCGGTCGGTCCCTTGGCCAGCAAAAAAGTCCTCGGTTGGTACACGGGCTGGCGCGACTGGTAACCACTGTGGATTTCGCCGGCGGCGCTGACATTGAACTGGCCGGCAAAAAACAACGCGCCCTCAGCGTCCTCGATCCACAGCGAATAGCCGGTGGCCGACTCCGGCAGGTCTTTGGCAAACAAATAGCCGCCCTGCGTTGGCTTGTCCCACACCAGCCGGCCCAACGCGCCGTTCGCCGCTTCCGCCGCCGGGCCAAGCACCACCACCCGCCCCGCGATTTCCCCGAGCATTTTCTTCAGCAAAGTGTTTTCCGCCCGCACCGCCAGATATTCGCCGCGACTGGCCTGCCCGCCGAAGATGGCGCCGCTGACACTGCCCCGCCCGAGGCCGGGCGCGTGCCGGAACACCCATGCCGCGCCGCCAATCGCCGCCGTCACCAACAGCAGCATGACCAGCGCCTTTCGGTTCTGACGTGCCAGCGCCATGCTCACACCCCGAACACGCGGCCCCAATGCACATCAAGCCGGTTTTTCAAGAACAGTTTTACCGCCGTGACCAGGCATTTCGACTCCGCCGCCTGGCCGCGACTGACGATGGATGCCAGCGCCTCGCCGCTCTTCACCCGGAACGACTCCTGCCAGATAATCGGCCCCTGGTCGAGGTCGGGCGTGGCGAAGTGCGCGGTGACGCCGACCACCTTGACGCCTTTTTCATACGCCTGCCGATAGGCCGACGCGCCCGGAAACGCGGGCAGCAGCGAGGGGTGGATGTTGATGATTTTGTTTTTCCAGCGCCAGACGAAATTCGGCGACAGGATTTTCATGAACCGCGCCAGCACGATGAAATCAATGCGCTCGCGCTCAAGAATATCCAGCGTCAGCGTCTCGGCGGCGGCGCGCTCCTTGAAGTCCACGAGGTAGAACGGGATGTTGCTTTTCACCGCCAGCGGCTGCAACTCCCTGCGGTTCGACAGCAGCAGCGCGATGTCCGCGCCGATTTGTTTTTTCTTCGCCGCCGCGAGAATCGCCGCCGGCGCGTGCGCCTCCCTGGTCACGAACAGCGCCATGCGCTGCCGCTGATCCCGGCGCGCGAAATGCACTTGCAACTCCATCCGCAGCGTCGCGGCGAGTTTTTGCAGGCCGCCGCGAATAGCCGCCTCGGCGAAATCCGCCGCTGACCATGACGCCTGCAAGGTCATGCTGAACTGCCCGCGCAAAACCTGTTCCTCCAGGCCCTCGATGTTCGCCCTGGTCTGGAACAAATACTGCGTGACGCCGGCGATGACGCCGGATTTGTCCTTGCCTATCAAGGTGATGGTAGCGAAGTATTTCATAAAGCAGCCCGGCATTATTTTCCCCGGTAACGGCACCACGCGCCGGGTGTCTCCCACAGCGCGATTTCGTCGAGGCCGGGCAGCCGGTCCTTGAGCCGGTCCCAGAACCAGACGCACATCAATTCGATGGTCGGGTTGGCCAGGCCGGGCAGTTCGTTGAGATACGAGTGATCGACGAGCTCCAGCAGCGGCGCGACCGCTTGCTTGATTGCCGCGTGATCGTATAACAAGCCACTGTCAGCGTCGATGGGGCCGCGCACCTGCACCACCAGCTTGAACGAATGTCCGTGCAGGCGGCGGCATTTGTGTCCCTCAGGAAAGATGGTCAGCGCCTGCGCGGCGTCGAACCGGAATTCTCTGCTCAATGTGACTTCCATCGCAAAAATTTATCCGGCGCGGCGCAAATGCCAATCTCAAAACGTCACCGGCAGCGGCGGCGCGATATGGAAAACGCGGTATTTTTTATCCCAGGCTGTCGCCGTTGAGCAGATTTTTGAACCACTAAGACACCAAGGCACGAAGTTTTGTTTTAAATTATTTTACCAAGAGGGCATGGAGTTATTGGAGAGCGGAAATTTTTTGAAAAATTAAATTTAAAAAACTCCGCGTCTCCGCGTCTTTGCGGTTAAAAAAAAATGCAATTTTTGCTTGCCATAGTGCTTGCAAGCAGCTAATTATTTTCATTATGAAAGCCATGAATCTACCCCCCCCCCCCCCCGAATTTCGTAAGTTGTTGATTAGCATGGCGTTGGGACTGACGATGACGGTCAGTTCCATGGCGCAGTGGACGGGGGCTTTCGACGCTGACATTGCCAATCCTTATAACTATGCCAACGGTGACGTTAATTTCCGCTTCGTCTATTCGGGGGCAGAAATTATTTACGACCTCGGCACGCTGAACTTCACCGACAACGAACATTTCACCTACAGCAACGCGGCGGTGGATGGCTCATTGCTCGGCGGTTACTATATCTTCGGCCCGGACAACGAACTGCGGAAAAACGCCTTCGTCGCCGCCGTCAGCGGCACCACGGTCACCCTCGGGCGCGGGCGGGTGAATGCCAGCGTCACCACCGTCAGCGGCACGGCCAGCAACTACGGGCCGACCATCGCGATTCCGGCGCTGACCTTCGACGCCGGCGCGACCATACTCTACACCGGCACCTACGACGCGCGGCAGCTCAATGTCGGCTCCACCGTCAGCGCCGCCGGCATCCCCGCCGGCGCGTATATCACCGGCATCCTCAACAGCGGCGCCGTCACCATCAGCGCCCCGACCACCGCCGCCGGCGCGGGTGTGGCCGGCGCGCAGTCCGGCGCGAGCACCTACGGCAAAGCGGTGAACCTCACCGTCAGCGGCAGCGTCGGCACCGACGACGACTTTGTCTATCTCAACAGCTATCGAGGCGGAAACAACACCGCCACCATCAACGGCACCGGCACGCTGTTTTTCAACGGCCCAAAAACATTATTTGCCGCCACACTCGGCGCCACCAGTGACAACAATCTCAACGTTTCCGTGCCGATGAATTTCGCCGGCGAGGTCACGTTCAATGTTGGCTCCGGTTACTCGTTGGCATATTACGCCGACGGCGCCGGCCCTAGCTCCCAGCTCCTGCCCTCCACGCCCATTCTCAATCTCAGCGGCGCGATGAACGTGGCGGGCGACGTGACCAAAACCGGCGGCGAGCGCATGAAAATCCTTGGCCCCGGCTACCTCGCGGCCGGCGGCGCGTTTAACATCATGGATGGCATCGTCATCGCCGAGGTTAATAACGCCGTGCTGACCACCGGCAGCGAGCGCATTCGCGGCGCCAGCGCCGTCAACATCGTCGCCAATCCCTCCAGCTACCGCGCGTCCATGCTGATTTTGAACGGCGACCAAAACGGCTACGCGCAAGCCACCGGCACCGGCGGCCTGCTGGCGAAGGACATCCCCGTCAACCTGCTCGGCGGCGCGCTGATGGCGCAAGGCGTCCGGCGCACCGGGGATGAGTATGACGACTGGATGGAGTCCACCGGCACGGTCAACCTGCTCAGCGGGCGCAACTACCTCGGCTTCACCAGCACCGGCGGCGCGCGCGGCTACGGTCTGCAACTCGCCGCGCTCAACCGGCAAAACGGCGCCACCCTCAGCCTGTACGGCATCGCGAGCGCCTACGGCACCGTGCAACTCAAAGTCCTCAACGAAGACGCCATCATCAGCGACCTGGTCGGCTCCGGCACCAGCCTCACCAGCACGGCCATCCTGCCGTGGGCCGTTGCGCAGAGCGGGGTCGCCGTCGGCAATCCCACGGTGAGCCAGCTTTCCGCCGGCAATGACCTGGTCACCTACGTCAGCGTCAGCGGCTTCCGCGCCCTCGCCGCGAACGAATACAAGGACTCGCTGGCCAGCGCCAGCGCCGACGGCATGACCGATAACAACGTGTCACTGTCGGCGGCGGAAACCTTCACCGGCAACATCACGGTCAACGCGCTGCGCGGCGGGGTTAAGGTGACGGGCGACAGCGCCGCGCGGCTGACAGTGACCAGCGGCTTGCTAGTGGCCAGCGGCAACCTCGACCTCAACGCCGGCAACTACACCATCAGCACCGGCAACCGCGCGCTCATCGCCCTCGGCAGCGGCAACATCAACATGCAGGGCACCACTTATGTCAACGACATCGCCAAGGGCAGCAAGGAAATCGGTTTGATTGCGGCTGCCGGTAACTTTCAACTGGGACCCGGCAACTTCGGCGGCACCGTGTTGATTGAAAGCGGTGTCTTGGTCGCCGCCGCCAACAACTCCATCCCCGTCACCAGCGACGTGCGGATTGACACGCGGGCGAATTTTAACGTGCAGGCGGAAGTCACCGCCGCCAGTCTCGCCGGCAGCGGCACCGTGTTGTTTCAAAACCATCAGCGCAAACTCTCAATCGGCGGCGCGGTCACCGGCGCGCAAGCGTATAATTCCGTCGTCATCCACAGCGGCGGCTTCATCGCCCCCGGCGACGTGGCCGGCCCGCTGCAAGCCAGCGCACTGTATTTCGGCGCCAACATTGACACCATCATCTTCGAGGCCGGCTCATTGCTGCAACTCGACCTCGGCGCTGACGGTGTCAGCGACACACTCGCCATTTACAACACCACCAACCTGACCAAGACGCTGACCTTCAACGACGGCGCCATCCTACAACTGAATTTCCTCGACGGCTACACGCCGCAGGAAAACGACACCTGGTCGCTCGCCGCCGGCTTCACCACCATCAGCGAGGCCACCGGCGACTGGAGCAAAGTATTGCTGCAAGACGCGGGCGGCGATGACTTGAGCGATTTATTCACCCTCGAACTGAACAACGGCTCGCTGCTCCTGACCAGCATAATCCCCGAACCCTCGACCTGGCTGCTGCTGGCCACCGGCGCCGGTTTGCTCGCCTTCCTGCGCCGCCGCCGTTGAGCGGATTTTTGCACCACCAAGACACCAAGGCACGAAGTTTGTTTTTTTACAAATAGGACATGGAGTTATTGGAGAAAGGAAGTTGTTTGAAAAATTAAATCAAAAAACCTCCGCGTCTCTGCGGTAAATTTTATTTCTTGATGGTTTAAAAATAATTGCAATTTTTACTTGCCATAATGCTTGAAAGCAGATAATTATTGCCATTATGAAAACCTATAATCTTTGGGGGGGGGGGGGGGGGGGGGGGGGGGGGGGGGGGGGGGGGGGGGGGGGGGGGGGGGGGGGGGGGGGGGCGGGGGGCGGG
>JAISBF010000194.1 GCA_031266335.1 Verrucomicrobiales bacterium | reverse complement strand
ACTCGACGCCAACAACCAACTCCACCTCGACTACGAAGCCTCCTTCGGCGACAAGTATGACAAACCCTGGGGACTGTCAGCGGGCTACCGGCACCAATTCTAAAGACCATTTGCACCACGAAGACACCAAGGCACGAAGGTTTATTAAAAAAACACTTCGTGTCTTTGTGCCTTGGTGGTTCATCAATAAAAAATCTCCGCGCCTCTGCGTCTCTGCGGTTAAGTTTTGTTAAACTATTCGCTGACCATGAGATCGGCAAGAATCTGATACAGCCTGGCCTTGCTTAGACCGTTGAGCGCGAGGCTCTTGCGTTTGGCGGTGTGACCGCTGACGATGAGGATATCGCGTTTGGACAGGGCGAAGGTTTTGGCGAGAAAGCTGACCAGTGCAGTGTTGGCGGCATTGTCCACGGGCGGGGCCTGGATGGCGATTTTCAATGCGCCGTTGTGAATCTTGAGGATTTTGTCGCGGCTGGCACGGGGAGTTAGCTGGACGCTGACGGTGAGGCCGGCGGGGGTTTCGGTGACGCTGAGCATGGCGAAAATATTTTTTTATTTTTTTCGATAAAAGGTTGACAGCTTTTCGCAAAATACCTAGAACATTCATTCCCCATTTCGCAAAGTTGGATTGTGCCTTGGTGTCAAGGCGGGTTCTTATGTAGCGGATGGGGGGATGTGTTGCAACGGTTTATTTAGGTTGTGAGGATTGCGGCACATTTTCACAAGCTTGCGTAGCTCAGTTGGTAGAGCACGTCCTTGGTAAGGACGAGGTCGTCGGTTCAATCCCGATCGCAAGCTCGGTAAATCTTCACAACCGGAACGGAGTTCCATAAGGAAATGCCGTTGAACATTTAAAAATTAGAACAAACAACAGCGCAGTATTGATTAGGAGGAAAATTGCCGGTTCGCCGGTCAGTTAAGAACTAAAAGGAGCATTATGGGTAAAGAATCATTCTCAAGGTCCAAACCGCACGTGAACATCGGCACCATCGGCCACGTTGACCATGGCAAAACCACGTTGACGGCCGCGATTGCCACGATTTTGTCAAAGAAGGGTCTCGCCGAGGCGCGCGATTACGCTTCGATTGACAACGCTCCTGAGGAAAAAGAGCGCGGCATCACCATCAACACGACGCACGTGGAATACCAGACGGAAAAGCGTCACTACGCGCACGTGGATTGTCCCGGTCACGCGGATTATATCAAGAACATGATTACCGGCGCGGCCCAGATGGACGGCGCCATTCTCGTGGTCAGCGCCGCTGACGGTCCGATGCCGCAGACCCGCGAGCACATCCTGCTCGCCCGCCAGGTCGGCGTGCCGGCGCTGGTGGTGTTCATGAACAAGTCCGACATGGTGGACGATCCCGAGTTGCTCGACCTGGTTGAACTGGAAGTGCGCGAGTTGTTGAACAAGTACGAATTTCCCGGCGACACCATCCCGATTGTCAAAGGCTCGGCGCTCAAGGCGCTGGAGGAAGGCAATCCCGACGGCGAGTGGGGCAAGAAGATTTTGGAACTGATGAACGCGGTGGACGAATACATTCCGCTGCCGGACCGCCCGAAGGACAAGCCGTTCCTGATGGCGGTGGAAGACGTGTTCAACATCGCCGGTCGCGGCACCGTGGCCACCGGTCGTGTGGAGCGCGGCGTGCTCTCCCGCAACGAGGAAGTGGAAATCGTGGGGCTGCGTCCGACGCAGAAAACCGTGGTCACTGACATTGAAATGTTCCGCAAGATTCTGGACTCGGCGGAAGCCGGCGACAATGTGGGCATTCTGCTCCGCGGCGTCAAGAAAGAGGATGTGGAGCGCGGCCAGGTGCTCGCCAAGTCCGGCAGCATCACGCCGCACACCAAATTCAAGGCCACGGTGTACGTGCTGAGCAAGGATGAAGGCGGCCGGCATACGCCGTTCTTCAACGGTTATCGCCCGCAATTTTATTTCCGCACGACGGACGTGACGGGTGTGGCGAAGCTGAAGGAAGGCGTGGAAATGGTGATGCCGGGCGACAATGTGGAACTCGAAATCGAACTCATCACTCCGGTGGCGATGGAACAGCAGATGCGTTTCGCCATTCGTGAGGGCGGGCGTACGGTTGGCGCGGGTCGCGTGACCGAGATTTTGGTTTAACGCTGACCGTCACGGTGTCGCTGACGCTGACGACGCCACGTGAAAAATTTGGCCGCTGGCGATGAGAAATTCATCGCCAGCGGCAGCGTCAAAGAGTTTAACGAAGGGCAGTAGTTCAATTGGTAGAGCAGCGGTCTCCAAAACCGCCTGTTGGGGGTTCGAGTCCCTCCTGCCCTGCGAGCTAGTAATGAAAAGGCTGATATGGATATATTGAAAAGTATTTTGGCTTGGTTCCTGGCATCGTGGTTTATCACGCTGCCGGTGTTGGCCGCCATCATCGTGTTGTTTTTAGCGCGCAAGCCGATTGCCCGTTTCTATGGCGAAGTTCGCGGTGAGTTGATGAAATGCACCTGGCCGTGGGATTCGGAGCAGACGGGGTTTCGCAAATACCGGGTATTGATTGACTCAACCTTGGTGGTTTGCGTCGCTTCCCTGCTGCTGGCGGGATACACGACGGGTTTTGATTTTGTGATTTCCAATCTGGTTACCGGTTTGACCGGGTTGGTGACCGGCAGCTTTTGAAAGTAACTCCGGATGAACGAAGAAAATTTTACCTCGCAGTCGATTGATGCTTCCCAGCGGAAGTATCCGTCCCAATGGTTTGCCTTGCATGTGTTGTCCGGGCAGGAGAGCAATGTGTTCAAGCACATGACCAGCCGGATTCGCACGGAGGAATTGAGCGACTATATTCACGAGATTATCATTCCGTCCGAGCGAGTATCGGAAGTGAAGCGCGGCAAAAAAGTGGAAATCACCCGCAAATTGTACCCCGGCTACGTGTTCGTCAGCATGTACCTGCTGGACAAAAACAAGCAATTGGTGGACAGAACCTGGTATTTTGTGCAAGAAACTCCCGGAGTCATCGGGTTCGCTGACGGTGAGAAGCCGATCCCGATGCGCCAGAGCGAGGTGGACGCAATGCTGGCGCAGATGCGTGACAAGGAAGACAAGGTCACGCCAAAAGTCCTGTGGCTGGTCGGCGACCGGGTGCGCGTGGGCGACGGTCCGTTCGAGGGACAGGAAGGGGTCATTGAGGGAGTTGACGAGGCCCGGGGCCGCGTGAATGTGGCGGTGAGTATTTTTGGCCGCTCCACCCCCGTGGAGTTGGAATATTGGCAGATTGAAAAGATTGAGGAATAACCCGCCCGTGGTGAGCGGCATTGAGTTTGGAAAAACATATGGCTAAGGAAATAGTTGCGCAGATTAAATTGCAAATCCCCGCCGGACAGGCAAATCCGGCGCCCCCCGTTGGTCCCGCGCTGGGTCAGGCCGGCGTGAATATCATGGCGTTTTGCAAGGAATTTAACGCCAAGACGCAGAAGGAAGCGGGCAATATTCTGCCCGTGGTGATCACGGTGTACAAGGACAAGTCCTTCACCTTCATCACCAAGTCGCCGCCCGCCGGCGCGTTGCTGAAGAAGGCCGCCGGCATTGCCACGGCCTCCAAGGAGCCGAACAAAATCAAAGTCGGCAAGGTGACGCGCAAGCAGGTCATGGACATTGTGAAGACCAAGCTGAAGGATTTGAACACTCGCAACGAGGAAGCGGCGTTTAAAATTATCGCCGGCACCGCGCGACAGGCCGGGATTGAAATTGTGGACTGATTTTGGATTGGGCGCGGCCGAGTGGCCGATGGCTCAGCGGTAGGAGGGTTGTCAAGCGCAGCCCGTTAACACTACAAAAAGGAAAGAACATGGCGATTAAACGCAGTAAAAGATACAAACAGGCGGTGGCGCTGCTCGAAAAAGGCAAGCGTTATCCGCTGAAAGACGCGATCGCGTTGCTGAAGAAGCTGCCGACCGGCAAAAGTGACGAGACCGTTGAATTAACCTTTAACCTCGGAGTTGATCCGCGCCAGAGCGACCAGATGGTTCGCGGCACGGTGGCCTTGCCGCACGGCTCGGGCAAAAAAGTCCGCGTGCTGGTGTTTGCCACCGGCAAAGCCGCCAGTGAGGCCAAGGAAGCCGGCGCTGATTATGTCGGCTTTGAGGACTTGATTAAACAGGTCAGCGGCGGATTCCAGGATTTCGATGTGGCGGTGGCGACCCCGGAAGCGATGAGCGAAGTGCGCAAGCTCGGCAAGGTGCTCGGGCCGCGCGGGTTAATGCCCAATCCGAAGACCGGCACGGTTACCGATGACGCGGCCAAGGCGGTCAGGGAATGCAAGGCCGGCCGGGTGGAGTTCAAAATTGACAAGACATCCAATATTTCGGTCGTGTGCGGCAAAGCTTCGTTTGACGAGGTGAAATTGCTGGAAAACACCAGCGCGGTGCTGGCGGCGATTACGCGCGCGAAACCCTCGACTTCCAAGGGTCAATATATCAAAACCTGTGTGTTAGCCTCGACCTACTCGCCCGGCATCGCGGTTGACGCGGGCTCGGTCACTGCCAATTGATAAGGAGCCAACCGTCATGAGAAAAGAAAAACTTAGTGTTGTCAAAAATATTGCAGGCTGGCTGCAAAGCTCCCCGTACTTGATTGTCACGGACTACACGGGGCTGAAGGTGGACCAGTTTAGTGAATTGCGCAATCGGCTGGCCATGGTCAGCGCCGAGATGCATGTGGTGAAAAACACCTACATCCGCAAGGCATTGCAGGACATTCAGTTGCCGGAATTGGAAGACCGGCAGTTGCAGGGGCAAACCGCCGTGGTTTACGGCGCGAAGGATTTTGCCGCCGCGGCCAAGGTGTTGAAAAACTTCAAGGCCGAGTTTCAAAAACCGGATATTCGCATCGGTATCGTGGATCGCGCGGTGATGCAACAGGATCTGTTGCTGAAAATCGCCGACCTGCCGTCGCTGGAGGTGTTGCGCACCAAGCTGGCAATTTTACTGAAGACGCCGGCGACGCAACTGGCGCAGATTATCAAGGCGAAGCTGGAAAAAGACAGCGGCGGCGCGCCCGCGGCCGAGGTCAAGGCGGAATAATGCTTTTGGATTGACGTTGGCGGTAAGTTCATCGTCAGCGTTGCCCGAATGAAGATAAAAGGCATGAATTTGTTCTAGCCCGAAAGCCTTTTCGGGATAATTGGGCAGCAGGTGCCGCCCGCTAGGCAAATCGAAAACCTGAAGGATGAAGACGCTGCCGGTGACGGCGGCGTATCAGAAAAAAATATGGCAGACTTGGACAATATTGTCGGTCAGTTGAGCGAACTTACGGTGGTGGAAGCCGCCGATTTGGTCAAGAAACTTGAAGAAAAGTGGGGGGTAAGTGCCGCCGCTCCCGTAGCCGTGGCCGCTGCCGGTGGCGCCGCTGCCGCTCCGGTAGAGGAACAGACTTCCTTTGACGTGATTTTGAAGGAAGCCGGCACCAACAAGATTGGCGTGATCAAGGAAGTCCGCAGCGCGGTGCCCGGCCTGGGCTTGGCGGATGCCAAAGCCTTGGTTGAAGGCGCTCCCAAGACCATCAAGGAAGGCGCGACCAAGGAAGAAGCGGCTGAAATCAAGAAGAAACTGGAAGCCGCCGGTGCCAAGGTCGAGGTCAAATAATCTCGCCGGTACTACGTTGAACAGCAGGCCGTCACGTGTGGCGGCCTGCCGTTCCCCTTGGGATTGGGGGAAAATCAATCCGGAATTTTTGAGGCTCAGGGGCCTCGTGATTAGGGCAACAAGTTAGTTAAAGGCAACAATTCTTATGGCAACTGCATATACCGGGGAGCGAATCAACTTCGGCAAACTCAATGACGCGATCGACATCCCGAATCTGATTGAGATTCAACTGAAATCCTACGAGGATTTTTTGCAGGTCAATCTCTCGCCCGGCAAGCGCAAGAATGAAGGCTTGCAGGCGGTTTTTTCCGAGGTGTTTCCGATTGAGAGTTATGATGAAAAAATCAAGCTCGAGTTTGTCGGTTATGACATTGCCGAGGCCAAGGTTTCCTCGCTGGACAGCCAAAAGGAAGGATCCACCTTTGCCGCGCCGCTGTATGTGACGTTCCGCCTGCGTAACGACGGCAACACGGTGGAGGAAAAAGTGTACATGGGCGAGCTGCCGATGATGACGGAACGCGGCACGTTTGTCATCAATGGCGCTGAGCGTGTCGTGGTCAGCCAGTTGCATCGCTCGCCGGGTATTTGTTTTGAATCAAGCCTGCATGCCAACGGCAAGACCCTGTATTCCTTCCGCATCATTCCCGATCGTGGCTCGTGGCTGGAGGTGACCTTTGATACCAGCGATTTGCTGTATGTTCATCTGGACCGTCGCAAACGCCGCCGCAAATTTTTAATTACGACCTTCCTGCGCGCGCTGGGGTACAGCTCGAACGAGGAAATTTTGGGACTGTTCCATGAGATTGAGAATTTCTCACTCAAGGCGGAATTGGACGAGGAAGTCATCAGCTACAAGGTGCTGATTAACGAGGTGCGCGACACCGCGAACCAGGACTTGGTGGTGGCGCGCGCGTTCGAGCCGCTGACCAAGACCATCGTGCGCCAATTGCTCGATCTCGGCATCAAGAACGTCAGCGTGGTGGATATCCGCAACGACGACACCATGATTCGCTGCTTGAAAAAAGACCCGACCCGCGACACTGAGGATGCGCTGAAGGATATTTACAAACGCCTGCGCCCCGGCGACCCGCCGACCGTGACCAATGCCAAGGCGCTAATCAAGCGGTTGTTCTTTGATCCGAAGCGTTACGACATCGGCCGGGTGGGCCGTTACAAAATCAACCAGAAATTGAATCTGGGCATTGACATCGAGACTCGCGTGTTGACCAATGAGGACATTATCGCGGCGACCAGTTATGTCATCAATTTGAAACAGGGCGAGGGCAGCACGGATGATATTGATCATCTGGGCAGCCGCCGCATTCGCGCGGTTGGCGAATTGCTGGCCAACCAATGTCGCACCGGCCTGGCGCGCACGGAGCGGCTGGTCAAGGAGCGCATGACCTTGTTTGACGTGAACACCGAGGGCATGACGCCGCAGAAGTTGATTAATCCGAAGGCACTGTCAGCGGTCATTCGCGATTTCTTCGGCCGCAGCCAGTTGTCGCAGTTGATGGATCAGACCAACCCGCTGTCGGAGTTGACCCACAAACGCCGACTGTCAGCGTTGGGACCGGGCGGCCTGAGCCGTGACCGGGCGGGTTTCGAGGTGCGCGATGTGCATCCGTCGCACTACGGGCGCATTTGCCCGATTGAGACCCCGGAAGGCCCGAACATCGGCTTGATTTCCTCGTTGTCCAGCTTCGCGCGCATCAATGAATTCGGTTTCATTGAAACTCCGTATCGCAAGGTTTTGAACGGCAAGGTGACGGATCAGATTGATTACCTGACCGCTGACCAGGAGGAAAATTTCGTGGTGGCGCAGGCCAATGCGGTCATCGGCAAGGACAGCAAACTGGTTGGTCCCAAGGTATCCGTGCGCTACAAGGCGGATTTTATTGAAGTGGAACCCGCCAAGGTTCACTACATGGACGTGTCGCCGAAACAATTGGTATCGGTGGCGGCGAGCCTGATTCCCTTCCTTGAGCATGACGATGCCAACCGCGCGCTGATGGGTTCAAACATGCAGCGCCAGGGGGTGCCGCTGATCCAGACGGAAGCCCCGCTGGTGGGCACTGGCATTGAGGGCAAAGTTGCCCGCGATTCCAAGGCGGTCGTCGTGGCCGAGGTGGCGGGCAAAGTTGCCGCGGTCAGCGCCGATGAAATTATCATCACCAAGGACGGTTCCCTGCCGGACGGCAAAAAGAAACACAAGAGTGATTCGGAAGCCGGCGCTCACTATTACCGGTTGCGCAAATTCATGCGCTCGAACGCCGGCACTTGTGTGAATCAGAAGCCGCTGGTGCGCCGTGGCGACAAGATCGCCAAGGGCCAGGTCATTGCCGACGGCCCTTGTACCGAAAATGGTGAATTGGCGCTGGGTCGTAATGTGCTGGTCGCGTTCATGTCGTGGAATGGCTACAATTTCGAGGACGCCATCATCATCAACGAGCGCATCGTCAAGGAGGACATTTATACCAGCATTCACATTGACGAGTTTGAAATATCCGCCCGTGACACCAAGCTGGGGCCGGAGGAAATCACCCGCGACATTCCCAATGTCGGTGACGAGGCGCTGAAAAACCTCGGCCCTGACGGGGTGGTCCGCATCGGCGCGGAAGTGATGCCCGGTGATATTTTGGTCGGCAAGATCACGCCGAAGAGTGAAACCGAACTGGCGCCGGAAGAACGGCTGTTGCGCGCCATCTTTGGTGAGAAAGCGGCTGACGTCAAGGACTCTTCGCTGGTGGTGCCATCGGGCACTTCCGGCATCATCATGGATGTGCGTGTCGCTGCCGGTGCGACCAAAGTGGTGGCCCGTCAGGACCGGCTGTCGCCGACCGAGGCCAAGCGCCAAGCCAAGGCCATTGCTGAAAAATACGCCAAGAAAGAGAATGAGTTGCGCGAGGAACTGACCCAGGCCTTATCCAATATTTTGTTGAATGAAAAAATTCCGCTCGACGTGGTCAATGCCGAGACTGGTGAAATCATCATTCCGGCCAACCGCAAAATCACCAAGACGCTGTTGCGCAAGATGGCGGCGGTGTACGACCATATTGAAATCGACCCCAGTCCGATTCGCATCAAGATTCGTGAAATCATCAGCCAGTTTGAAACGAAATTCCAGCAGTTGAGCAATGAAAAAGACGTGGAAATGGACCGGGTCGAGGCCGGTGACGACATCGATCCCGGCATCATCAAGCAGGTGAAGGTGTTTGTCGCTTCCAAGCGCAAGCTGTCGGTCGGTGACAAGATGGCGGGCCGCCACGGTAACAAGGGTGTGGTCGCCAAGATTGTGCCGCAGGAGGACATGCCGTTCCTGCCGGATGGCACTCCGGTGGACATCGTTTTGAATCCGCTTGGCGTGCCGTCGCGCATGAACGTCGGCCAGGTGCTGGAGACCCATTTGGGCATTGCCGCCAAGGCGCTTGGGTTCAAGGTTGCCACGCCGGTGTTCGACGGCATTCCCGAGTCGAAGATTCATAACTTTCTCAAGGAAGCCAGTTTGCCCGAGGATGGCAAAACCGTGCTGTTTGACGGGCGCACCGGCGAGCAGTTCCACCAGCGCGTGGTGGTCGGTCAGATTTACATGCTCAAACTCGGTCACATGGTCGCGGATAAAATCCACGCCCGCGCGGTCGGTCCGTATTCACTGGTTACGCAGCAACCGCTGGGCGGCAAGGCCCAATACGGCGGTCAGCGTTACGGCGAAATGGAGGTGTGGGCGATGGAGGCTTATGGCGCGGCTTACACGTTGCAAGAGTTGCTGACGGTGAAGTCCGACGACGTGCCCGGGCGCACGCGCATTTACGAAAGCATCGTCAAGGGTGACAACTCGTTGCAGGCCGGCACCCCTGAGTCGTTTAATGTTCTCATCAAGGAAATGCAAAGCCTGTGTCTGGATGTCAAGGTTGGCGAGCGCAGCCAGGATGCGTCCGACCAGTTGAAGAATCAGCACGACGGCGAAGTGACGGAATAATCAGCAACCCATACCAGCGAAAATTATGAGTAAGGAAACACAATCAGCACGTGAAATTCTCGGGGCCGAACGGTCAATCGGCTTTGACCAGGTTGGGATCACCATTGCCGCGCCGGAAACAATTTTGTCCTGGAGCCGCGGTGAGGTCAAAAATCCTGAAACCATCAACTATCGCACTTTCAAGCCGGAATTTGGCGGTTTGTTTTGCCAGCGCATTTTTGGTCCGGTGAAGGACTATGAATGCGCCTGCGGCAAATACAAACGCATCAAGTACAAGGGCGTGATTTGCGACCGTTGCGGCGTGGAAGTCACGCTGGCGCGGGTGCGCCGCGAGCGCATGGGCCACATTGAACTGGCGGTGCCGGTGTCGCACATCTGGTTTTACAAATGCATGCCCAGCCGCATCGGCCTGATGATGGACATGACTGCGCGCGAACTGGAGCGGGTCATTTATTACGAGGATTACCTGGTGGTGGATCCGGGCAATACGCCGCTGGAGGCGAAACAATTGCTCAATGAAACCGAGTACCGCGAGGCCCAGGATCAGTATGGCGACGCCTCGTTTGTCGCCAAGATGGGGGCGGAGGCGATTCGGGATTATTTGAAGAGGCTTGACTTGGCCAATTTGGCCGCCGAACTGGAAGTTTCACTGGCCTCGACCAAGAGCAAGCAGTTGCGCAAAAAAATCTCCAAGCGTTTGAAGTTGACGCAAGGTTTTGCCAGCTCCAGCAGCCGTCCGGAATGGATGATTCTGGAGATTCTGCCGGTGATTCCGCCGGACTTGCGTCCGTTGGTGCCGCTGGAGGGCGGGCGTTTCGCCACGTCCGACTTGAACGATTTGTATCGCCGCGTCATCAATCGCAACAATCGTCTGCGTACACTGCTGTCGCTGAAGACGCCGGAGGTCATCATTCGCAATGAGAAGCGCATGTTGCAGGAATCGGTTGACGCCCTGCTGGACAACGGCCGTCATGGTCGCCCGGTGGCTGGTGCCGGTAATCGCCCGCTCAAATCCCTGTCCGACATGTTGAAGGGCAAGACTGGTCGCTTCCGCATGAACTTGCTGGGCAAGCGCGTGGACTATTCGGGCCGTTCGGTCATCGTCATCGGCCCCGATTTGAAACTCAATCAGTGCGGTCTGCCGAAAAAGATGGCGTTGGTGCTGTTCGAGCCGTTCATCATTCGCCGCTTGAAGGAGTTGGGCTATGTCCACACCGTCCGCAGCGCAAAGAAAATGATCGAGCGCCGCGAGGCGATTGTGTGGGACATTCTGGAAGAAGTCACCGTCGGTCATCCCGTGCTGCTGAACCGCGCGCCGACCCTGCACCGTCTGTCCGTGCAAGCATTCGAGCCGGTGCTCATCGAAGGCTCCGCCATCCGCTTGCACCCGCTGGTGTGTACGGCTTACAACGCTGACTTTGACGGCGACCAGATGGCGGTGCATGTGCCGCTGTCAGTGGAAGCGCAACTGGAGGCGCGCATTCTGATGCTGGCGCCGAACAATATTTTCGCGCCGTCCAACGGCAAGCCGATTACCACGCCGTCGCAGGACATCACGCTCGGCTGCGGTTTTCTCACCGCCAACCCGCGCCCCGCGCTGCTCAAGGCCAAGGAAGGCAAGCGCAAGTCCATCATGGAAGACGCGGACGAGGTGTTGTTCGCCATGGACAGCGGCGTGATACGCCTGCACGAGCTGGTGTTGTTGAAGAACCCCGATTTCGGACACGACACGTTCTTCGGCGACAAGGCCAGCAAGTTCATCGAAACCACGCCGGGCCGCGTGATTTTCAACCAGATCTGGCCGCGACAGCTTGGTTTCTACAACAAGAAATGCGGCAAGAAACAGCTCGGCGAAATCATCAGCCGCTGTTACCAGATTTGCGGTCACGAGGTCACCGTCAGGGTGCTCGACGACATGAAGCAAATCGGTTTCCGCTACGCCACCAAGGCTGGCATTTCCATCGGCATGGATGACATGATTATCCCCGACGAGAAAAAGGGCTTGGTGGAAAAAGCCGCGCAGCAGGTCGGTACGGTGGAGAAGCAATACATGATGGGCGCCATCACTGACGGTGAGCGTTACAACAAGATTGTCGATATCTGGACGCAGGCCACTGAGGATGTCTCGAATGTGGCGTTCCGCGCGCTTGAGTACAACCGCGGCAAGGAGGAAATCAACCCGGTGTTCCTGATGGTTGACACCGCTGCCCGTGGCAATCGCAACCAGGTCCGCCAATTGGCCGGAATGCGCGGTTTGATGGCGAACCCGTCCGGCGAAATCATCGAGCAGCCCATCGTCGCCAGCTTCCGCGAGGGGCTGTCGGTGCTGGAATACTTCATCTCCACGCACGGCGCGCGCAAAGGTCTCGCTGACACTGCGCTGAAGACCGCCGACTCCGGTTACATGACGCGCAAGCTCGTTGATGTGGCGCACGACGTGATTGTGACCGAGGAAGATTGCGGCACGGTCAAGGGCATTTGGGTTGAAGCCGTGTACGAAGGCGAAGACGAAGTCGTCAGCCTCCGTCAGCGGATTTACGGCCGCGTGAGTTGCGACGACATCGTTGACCCGGTGACCGGCAGCGTCGTGGTCGCGGCCAATGAACTCATTGACGAAAAGAAAGCCGCTGCCATTGAGCAACTGGGACAGGAGCGCGTCCGTATCCGCTCGGTGCTGACTTGCGAAACCCGCCGCGGCATTTGCGCCAAGTGCTACGGTTTGAACCTGGCCACCAACCAACGCGCCAAGCTCGGCGAGGCGGTCGGCATCATCGCCGCGCAATCCATCGGCGAGCCGGGCACGCAGCTGACGATGCGCACATTCCACATCGGCGGCACTGCGTCGCAGATTTTCAAACAACCGCAAATCAAGGCGCGCAACGACGGCATTGTGAAATACACCGACTTGCGCGTGGTACAAAACACCGAAGGCCACTACATCGCCCTCAACAAGAGCGGCACCATCACCATCACCGCTGAGGATGGCCGCGAGTTGGAGCAATACTCCGTCGTGGTCGGCTCCGTGATCAGCATCGCTGAGGGTGAGAAAGTCAAGAAGGGCCAGGTATTCGTCCAATGGGATCCGTATAATGTCGCCATTTTGACTGAGAAAGGCGGCAAGATTGAATTCCGCGACATCATCGAGGGTGTCACCATGAAGCACGAAGTTGACGAGACGACCAAACTGGTCGGCACCGTCATCACCGAGCACAAGGAGGATTTGCACCCGCAGATTGTCATTGTAGGCAAAGACGGCAGTCCGGTTGCCGCGTATTCGATTCCGTCCGGCGCGCACATTGAGGTCAAGGAAGGCCAGCACATCAAGGCTGGCCAGCGCTTGGCCAAGACGCCGCGCAAGGTGGCCAAAACCAAGGACATCACCGGCGGTCTGCCGCGGGTGGCCGAATTATTCGAGGCCCGCAAGCCGAAAGACGCCGCCGAAATCGCCAAGATTGACGGTGAAGTGCATCTGGCCGGCACCAGTCGTGGCAAAAAAATGGTCATCATCAAGGACAAGGAATCCGGCATGGAAGAAGAACATGAAGTGCCGCTGTCCAAGCATTTGATTGTCTTCCAAGGCGACATGGTGAAGAAAGGCCAGCAACTGACCGAGGGACCCGTGGTGCCGCATGAAATCCTGGATGTCTGCGGCCCGCAGGAGTTGCAGGAATATTTAGTCAACCAAGTGCAGGAAGTTTACCGTTTGCAGGGCGTCGAAATCAACGACAAGCACATCGAGGCCATCGTTCGCCAGATGTTGCGCAAGGTCAAAGTCTCCGAACCGGGCGACACCGCGTTCCTCTGGGGCGACCAGGTGGACCGCCTCGCGTTCGAGGAGGAAAACCGTCGCGTGGCGAGCAAAGGCGGCAAGCCCGCCGAGGCTTCACCGGTGTTGCTGGGCATCACCAAGGCATCGCTGGAAACCGAGAGCTTTATTTCCGCCGCGTCATTCCAGGACACCACGCGCGTGCTGACCGACGCGGCCACTTTAGGCCGTATCGACCGGCTGCGCGGTTTCAAGGAAAACGTCATCATGGGGCACCTGATTCCGGCCGGCACCGGCTTCCACAAATATCGCCGCATCCAACTGGTGCCCTTGGGCAATGAAGTTGGCGATCCGTTGGTGGGTATTGAGGAGAAGGAAGAGGAAAAGAAACAAAGCGTGGCTTTGGAAATCCCCCCGGCCTTGGCTGACGATACCTCATCATTGGCGGAGTTTGACGCTGCCATTGACACGGAGAGTGAAAATTAAACTTCGTGCTAATCCGAAAAGCACTTATTTACAAAGAGAACATGGAGGAATTGGAGGATGGATTTTGATTGAATCAAACTGTGCTCCAAATTCTCCATGTTCTCTTTGTAAGAGTTTATTGTAAGTTGACGCGCACCGCGCAACTCAACAAATTATTCAAACTTCCTTTCCCCCGCGACTTGTCAGGGCCGCATAAAAGTATCGCCGATTTCTTTTCCGGCAATGCGGTCAGGGTGGATGGCTTGCTGAAAGCGCTTGAGTGGTTCCGCCATCGGTTCGTTGCTGAGTTTGAAGGTGGCGAAGTGCATGGGAAAAACATACTGTGCTCCGGCTTGGTCGGCCATCTGCACGGCCTCTTCCGGACTGCAATGGTTGGCAATCCACGGGTCATAAGCGCCGATGGGGACGAACATCAAATCCACCCCTCCGCTGACGCTGAGCTTGGCGAAGGCGGGCGTGTAGGCGGTGTCGCCGGAGAAACAGATGCGGTGGCCGGCGTATTCCAGCAGATAACCGTTAAAGCCGCGCTCCCGGTCCCGTCGCCAGCGCGCGCCCCAATGCTTGACGTGAATGGCGCTGACCGTGAGCGGTTTGTTTTGGAAACTTAGCGTGACACTCCGCTCCCAGGGCAGTTCGTCGATCCGCGCGAATTTTTTACCCGACAACAAATCGGCGGTGTTGGCGGCGGTGATGACCGCGGCTTGCGGGTTGCGTTTGGCAAGCGCGGCGAGGGAACGCATGTCAAAGTGGTCGAAATGCGCGTGGGACAACAGGATGAGGTCGATGTTGGGCAATTCATCAATGGCCAGGGCGGGGGCGACATGGCGTTTCGGTCCGATGGCAAATGGGCCGAGGTTTGGCCCGGCCTGGTCGCTGAAGATGGGGTCGGTGATGATCCACACACCGTAAAAATTGATGAGCATGGTGGCATGGCCAAGCCACGCGGCGGTGATGCGGTCGTTCTTCCAGGTCAGCGGCTGCGGGTGATGCGGCGCGGGGAGCATGTCGCGTGCGTTATCGCGGCGCATTTTGACCAGAAAACGGGCGTCATGCAGCATGATATTGCGGAGTGCCGGAGATAAGCTGACAGTGATTAACCCCAGCACACCGCCAGCGCCGATGAGCAAGGCCGTGATTTTAACCAGACGTTTCATGCAAGATAAAGAGCAAGATGATACGGCGTCGCCCTTGTCAATACGACTCATTATTTTCCCTTCCCGCGTCCGCAAACAAAAATCAATGTATCCCCGCGTCCATCTGTGGTTAGTATGAATTCCTATGAGAATCATCGGCATAGATCCTTCCATCCGCAGCACGGGATACGGTGTGATTGACGTGCAAGGGAGCAAAATGTCGGCGGTGGCATACGGGACGATACCTAATCCGCTGAAACGCCCGCCGGAATCGTGCCTGTTGCACATCGTGGAAACCTTGCGGGAAGTATTACGGCGTTACCAACCGGAGCAGGCGGCGATTGAGAAAATCATCTTCGTGCAAAGCGTGCGCACCGCCATCATCATGGGCACCGCGCGCGGGGCGGCGTTGATTGCGGTGGCGGAAGCGGGTATCCCGATCAATGAATACCCGGCCAAGTCGGTAAAAATGGCGGCCACCGGTTCCGGCGCGGCGCAAAAGCAACAGGTAGGCTTCATGATGCGAGTATTACTCGGGTTAAAACAAACCCCGCAATCCGACGAAGGCGACGCGCTGGCCATCGCCCTGACCCACGCGCGGCACGCGGCGGCACACAGAACCCTTTAAATACGAAGCCCCCAAACCTGCCTTTGTTATCGCTGTTGTTGACGTGGTTGTCTTTATCGAAGTTCCACGTGCTGTCGTTGCTGACGATGCAGTCACCGCTGGTGAAGTCGCCGCTGCCAGTGGGGTTGTTACTGAGGTTGGGAGAACAGTAGTCACTGTCAGCGATTACTTGGCGCTGTTGAACAAATTTTTCTGAAAAGGAAAAGACGATACGTCTTCTAAATCCCGGAGTTCACGGGTATTGTTCCAGCCATTTCACGGCGTCCCAAATCTCTTCACCGGTATTCTTCTGTTTTGGTCCGGGTGTGCTGCGACCGTTACGCACATAAGCGGCCAGGATTTTTTTGAGCCTTTCGGCAATAGCAGGATGTTGTTCGATAATATTGATCTTTTCACCAATATCATCTTCTAAATTATAAAGCTGGAATTTAAGCATGTCAGGGGTTTCTTTTCCCGGCGCGGGATAAGACCAGCCGCCGGATCCCGGGCACAATTCCAATTTGAATTTTCCTTTCCGGATTGAAAGCGAACCGTTAATACTCTGATGAACCACATCTTCCCGTACCGCAGGACCGGCGGGATCCAACCAGAGTGGCAAATTACTAACACTATCAACTCCTGCCGATTCTGGCAGTTTGGTTCCGAAATATTCCGCCATGGTTGCCACAAGATCCGACAGGCAAACCAGCTCTTCACAATTACCACCCGCCTTGATCCGCGCGGGCCAACGGACAATCAGCGGAATTCGATGTCCGCCTTCATAGATATCCGCTTTATGTCCCCTAAATATATAACTGGGATTATGTCCGGCCGCTAGCAGTTCCTTAAAATCAGCCATGGGGGAACAGCCGTTGTCTGAAGTATAAATAAGAATGGTATTATTATAAAGATTGAGTTCTTTTAACTTGTTTGTGATCTGCCCGATAACATCATCACACTGAAGAACAAAATCACCGTATTCATTGACATGGGATTTGCCCCGGAATTGTGGCACTGGCAATATGGGGGTATGCGGCGCGGGAAGCGGGAAGTACAGAAAAAACGGTTGGTCCTTGTTTTCTTCAATCAGCTTCAATGCTTTTTTTGTAAGATGAGGCAGCACGTCCTGATGAACGAAATCGGGAGCCGTTGGTCCCTTCCGCCAGAATTGTTTCCCCGTATTCGCGGTTTCGTGATCCGGCAGATGGGTAAAACGATCGTTTTCAATATAAATATACGGCGCCATGTCCAGGGACGCGCTGATGCCGTAAAAATAATCAAAACCTCTGGTAACGGGGCTGTTTGCTATTTTTCCAGCATAATTAATACCCGGGCATGTCTCATAGCCGCTCATGAACTGAAAGGTTTCTTCTTTTGCAAAATCCATGCCAAGATGCCATTTGCCGACCGCCATGGTTTTATAGCCATTTTGCCTGAATAAATCGCCTATGGTCATGAGATCTTTTTCGATGAGAGCAGGCGAATAACCGCTCTGCACATCACGCTTGAGTCTGGACCGCCAGTTATACCGTCCGGTAAGAATACTGTAACGGGAAGGAGTACAAACGGCAGAACTTGCATGGGCATCATGAAAGGCAAGTCCATCAGCGCACATTTGATCGAAATTGGGGGTTTTAAAACCCGCGTTTTCGTTAAACGCGGAAACATCCCCATAGCCCATATCATCGGCCAGCACGTAAATCAAATTGGGAAGGTCATTCATTTGAGTGCCTTTTTAACGTGTTTATTTGGGTATGGTGATCACCCGATTGCCATTCCCCTCGTCCAACATTCCTCTGGCCATAGATGGGTCAATCTCAAACCCGTCAATCTCAGCGGAGTTAAACAGCACGTCTGAATATTCGGTAATTACGGTGCTGGTAACCTCGGCGACCTCATTGTAATAGGCACTCTTGATCTTTTGTGGATACGGGATACGGAGTTGATTGCTTTTATAGTAGCCGATTTTTTCCACTTCGTGTTTTTCCAATAATTTTGCATTTTGGTAAACTTCAATCAATATTGGATAGTAATCATCCGCAATCGAAAAATAAGCTTTTGCTTCGGCCTTGGTTTGCGTGGTGACGTTAAGCGGATATTTACTGGTGACGTACAGGCACGCCAGTTGGCCCAATGGTTTGTTTTCAATGGCGATAATATCGCTGGTGGAAATATCCCTGACTGCTGCCTTTATGTCTGTTAAACGCGGGCTGCGAAGGTGGTCCGGCAATTCATTTTGCGCCAGCAGTCTGAGCGGGAAAAATAAGCCCTGTACATATTGCCATTCGGGCGAATACGGATACGGCTTTTTATTCACATAGATAAAACCGGTGTCACGCTGATAGCGCACGCCAATTTGACCGTCCCAGGCAATACACCTTCCTTGGTAGGCTCGGTTGGGATCAGGCGAGAAGATCTGTGTTTCATAATAATATTTTCCCTGATTTTCCTTATATTGCATAGTCCGGTAGTGCTGGGGAGTGTGTTGGGAATATTCTTTTAGCGTATATTGATATGAATCAATATGTTCAACCCAATTTGCGAGATGGCTGATGATGTCGCGCAGATACGCGTAGTCATTCGCCACGAGGTTCGATGGCAACAATACAAATGCGGCAACACATCCGACAAATAAAGTTTTCATAGGTAAAAGTGGGTAAAAACACTCAGTCTTTATTTTTTGACAAATCCTTTATATCCCCGGCGCGGACGAGCTTGTAGCTGTCCTTGGCATCCTGCATGGTCCAGCCGAGGGCGGCGAGTCGGGCGCGGTATTGGTCGGCGAGTTGCCAGTGTTGCGCTTTTTTCGCCGCCCAGCGTTGGGCCACCAAATCGCGCGCCGCGGCGGGCACGGCGGCGGGGACGGGGTCATCGTCAGCGGGCGGCAGGGTGAGGCCGAGGGCGCCGATGACGCGCTGGAAGCCAAGCCAGGCTGCCGGCGGGTCGGCGAATCGGCCGGCGTCCTTGAGCGCGACGAAGGTGTGGCCAAGCGCCGCGCTGACGTTGAGGTCGTTTTTCAACGCCGCCCACGCGGGGTGAAACGGGTTGTCCGCTGACAGTGCCGCCGCCCGGTTGACGAGTTGTTCATAGTCAAGCGCCGGCGCGCCCGCTGACAGTGCCACGGCGGCCCGGGCGAGTTTTTTCAACGCGACCCGCGCCGCGGCCAGCGACTCCAGCGTGAAGTTCAGCGGCTGGCTGTATTTGCCGGCCAGCAGCACGTAGCGCGTCTCCATCGGGGTAAAGCCCCGGCGTTGCAAATCCGCCAGCGTGTAGAGGTTGCCCTCGCTCTTGCTCATCTTGCGGTTTGCAACCAGCAGATGATTGGTGTGAAACCAGTGCGCGGCGAACGGTCGGCCGGTCGCCGCCTCGCTCTGGGCGATTTCGTTCTCGTGATGCGGAAAAATCAAATCCACCCCGCCGCCGTGCAAGTCGAACGACTCGCCCAGATAGCGCATACTCATGCAACTGCACTCCAAGTGCCAGCCCGGCCGCCCCTCACCCCACGGCGCGCGCCAGAAGTTGTCACCGTCAGCGGGCTTGCGCGCCTTCCACAGCGCGAAATCGGCCAGCGACTCGCGCTCGTATTCGTCCGCCAGATTCCGGCCGCTGACGGTGGCCGCGCCGCTCGCCCCGGCGGCCAGCTCGCGTTCTTGCACGCGCGAGAGCTTGCCGTAGTCCGGGAAGGAGGCGAGGCGGAACCACACCGAGCCGTCGTCAGTGCGGTAGGCGTGGTTTTTCGCCAGCAACTTTTCGACCAGCGCGATTTGCTGCGGAATGTGCGCGACCGCGCCCGGCTCGACATGCGGCGGCAACAGGTTCAGCGCCGCGCCATCGGCGCGGAACAACTCGCGCCAGCGGTCGGTGAAGACCGTCAGCGGCTCGCCGACCGCCTGCGACTGGCGAATGGTCTTGTCGTCCACGTCGGTAAGGTTGCGGACGTGTTTGGTGCGCCAGCCCGCCAGCTCCAGCACGCGGCGCAACACATCCTGCGACACGAACGTGCGGAAGTTGCCGATGTGCGCCGGGCCGTAAACCGTCGGCCCGCAACAATAGAACCGCACCGTCACACCGTCAGCGGCGCTGACATTCCTCACGCTGCGGGTCATGGTGTCGTAGAGCTGGACGTGCTGTGGCATAAGCTCCCCAAGCTAGGGCTGGCGCGGGTGAAGCTCAATGTTAAAACACGCGCCGCCAGCCGCCTCCGGCATTCCCATGACCACGATTCCATGCTAGGTTGTGGCGCCATGCACAACCCCGCACAACCGCGCCGGCGCCGCCGCAGTCTTGGAGACGGCCAAATGAAACCGCCCGTCGCCCTCGTCACCGGCAGCGCCGGGGGACTCGGCGCCGCGCTGGCCAGGCGCCTCGCGCAACACGGCTGGGCCGTCGCCGCGCACTACCGCCATAGCGGGCGGGCCGCCGCCGCGCTGGTGCAAAGCCTCACCGCCGGCGGCGCCACCGCCGCCGCGTTCCAGGCCGACCTGGCCGTCGAAGCGGAAGCGCAACGCATGGTCGGTGAAGTCATCGCCAGGTTCCGCCAGCTCGACCTGCTGATCAACAACAGCGGCGTTTATCACGCCAAACCCCTCGCCACACTGTCAGCGGACGAATGGTTCGAGGGCCTCAACAGCACCGCCACCGCCGTGTTCTTCACCACCCGCGCCGCGCTGCCGCATCTGGGGAAGGCGGCCAACGGCCGCGTCATCAACCTCGGCGATGCCGGCTGCGAACGGGTCGGCGCGCGCGACTTGGCCATCAGTTACCATCTTGGCAAGACCGGCGCGCTGATGCTGACCAAATCCTTCGCCCGCGAGGCCGCCGGGCGCGGCGTCACCGTCAACATGATTTCGCCCGGCTACCTGGACAACAGCCGGGAGTTGCCCGACCCCGGCGCGATACCCGCCGGCCGCTTCGGCACCGCGGACGATGTCTGGAACGCGGTCGAGTTTCTCATTAAACCGGCCAGCGGCTACCTTACCGGCGCCAACCTCATCGTCAGCGGCGGGTGGAATTTGCGTTGACGGTTGGGGGTTGATAATCCGCGTCTCCCGCGCCGCGCCGCGCCGAGGTCAAGAGGCGGCCGATACGTTTGCACCACCAAGACACGAAGGCACGAAGGTTAAGCAAAAAATCCTTCGAGCCTTCGGGGCTTCGTGGTGAATAAAACGTCCATTTCCACGGGTCTGACATGTGTCAAGGTGGCCAAAATATTTATTTATATGGGTTCCGACACGTCGGAGGTGGGCAAAATGTTTATTTCCGTGGGTTCCGACACGTCGGAGGTGGCCAAAATATTTATTTACATGGGTTCCGACATGTCGGAGGTGGCCAAAGCATTCGTACTACCAAGACCCGAAGGCACGAAGGTTAATAAACAAAAAATCCTTCGTGCCTTCGTGTCTTCGTGGTGAATAAAAATATTTAGCGTCTCCGCGGTTCAAAAACCACCGGTCATCTCCGGCGGCAAATCCTTCGGTGTGATGGTGTCGCCGCCGGCGAGGATGGCGGCGCGCTGGATGCTGTTTTCCAATTCGCGCACGTTGCCGGGCCAGTGGTAGGCGGTGAGGACGGCCAGCGCGTCGGCGGAGATTTTCACCGGGCCGCCGTGATTGCGTGTGCGCCATTTGTTCATGAAGAAGGTGACCAATCCGCTGATGTCGCCGCTCCGCATGCGCAGCGGCGGCAGGTTGATGCTGAACACGTTCAACCGGTAGAACAAATCCTCGCGGAATTCCTTGTTGCGCGCGGCCGCCCCCAGGTCGCGGTTGGTGGCGGCGATGATGCGGACGCTGACCCTGACCGGTTGGCGGCCGCCGACGCGCAGCACCTCGCCGTCCTGCAGGACGCGCAGCAACTTGGCTTGCACGCCCAGCGGCATCTCGCCGATTTCGTCGAGGAACAGCGTGCCGCCGTCGCATTGCTCGAAGCGGCCGAGGCGTTGCGCCAGCGCGCCGGTGAAGGCGCCTTTCTCGTGGCCGAACAACTCGCTCTCCAGCAGGTTTTCGGGGATGGCGGCGCAGTTGATGGCCATGAACAGCGCGCGGTCGCGCTTGCTGTTGGCGTGGATGGCGTGGGCGACGAGTTCCTTGCCGGTGCCGCTCTCGCCGGTGACGAGCACGGTGGCGTCGGTGGGCGCGACCTGGCCGATGAGTTTGTAAATTTGCTGCATCGCCGGGGATGAGCCTATGATGCCGCCGCTGTCCGCGCCGGCGCTGACGGTGAGGACATTGTCAGCGCTCAATTCCCGCGCGGCGCGAAGGGCGCGGCGGAGCAGGTCCTTGAGTTGCGGGATTTCAAACGGCTTCAGCGTGTAGTCGAACGCGCCGAGTTTCATGGCCTCGATGGCGGTTTGCGAGGTGCCGTAGGCGGTCATCATGATGACGATTTGGCGCGGCCT
>JAISBF010000193.1 GCA_031266335.1 Verrucomicrobiales bacterium | reverse complement strand
CACCTACGGGAACCGCCACCTACTCCCCGGCCAACCGCCCTACGGCTCCGTGGAAAAAGGCTTCAAACCGCGCCTCATCTTCACCCGGCACAACCCCTTGGCGACCGTCCGCAACCTCTCCCGCGAACGCCTGGTACTCTTCGACGGAGAAATCTTGTAGGATAATTCCCCTTCATGGAAGGGGAATATTCAAGCGGCCAACTCCGACCACGAAGACGCCAAGGCGCGAAGAATTTTTTACAAAGAGGACCTGGAGGAAATGGAGAGCGCGGCTTGGCCAAGACAAATTTTCTCCTCCTCAATGGCAAGGTCGCTGCCGTTGACCGTGGAAATCCTAATTCTTAAATCCAAAATCATCCGTGTTAACGAAAGTAACGCGAGGCAGGGCGTATTTTCCTTGCGCGGGCGAGGGCACAGGCTAATGGTGAGGGGTGTCCAAGTTGGAAAAAGCCCTGGTGGTTCCTTTCGCTGTGTTCATTGGGTTGTTGGCGCTGGAATTGGTGCCGCTGACGGCGAGGGTTGACGCGCGGTATGTGGTTTATCCGTTGCAAACATTGGTTTGCGCCGGGTTGTTGTGGCGTTATTGGCGGTTTTATCAGTTCAACGGGATCAAAAACGTCGGGTTCACCGTCGGCATCGGGGTGCTGGTCTTTGTGTTGTGGATTGCGCCGCAGGTTTTTTTGGGGGTTGCGCCGCGCGTGGCCGGGTTTAATCCCAATGTGTTGGCCGAGGCTCCGCTGCTTTATTGGGGCAACCTGACGATGCGATTTCTGCGCCTGGTGGTGGTGGTGCCGTTGATTGAGGAATTGTTTTGGCGCGGTTTTTTGTTGCGTTATCTGATCGGCTCGCCGGTGGATAAGATTCCGTTCGGCAAGTTTACCTGGTGGTCGTTTCTGCTGGTCAGCGTCGGGTTCATGCTGGAGCATCAAGGCGCGGATTATGCCGCCGCGTTGGTGACCGGGGCGTTGTACAACTGGGTCGCGTACCGCACCAAGAGCCAGGGTTCCTGTGTGCTGGCGCACGCGGTCACCAATCTGTTGCTCGGTATTTATATCATGGTCAGCGGTCAGTGGGGCTTTTGGTGAGCCGCGCGCCGGGTTTTCTAACTTTACATTCCGGCGGCAAAAATCCACACTGTCCCGCTCATGAAAAACCGTAAACCATTGCGGCTCGGCCTGCCGAAGGGCAGCCTGCAGGAGGCGACGCTGGCGCTGTTCAAGAGCGCGGGCTTCAATATCGCGGTTTCCAGCCGTTCTTACAAGCCGACCATTAATGACCCGGAGTTCGAGGTGCGGTTGCTGCGGGCGCAGGAAATCGCGCGTTATGTTGACGAGGGGTTTCTCGACCTCGGCATCACCGGCAAGGACTGGATTGCCGAGACCAGGGCCAAAGTTGAGGTCATCCGGGATCTGTCCTTCAGCAAGGCCACGGCCGCCCCGGCGCGCTGGGTGCTGGTGGTGCCGGAGGACTCCGCCATCACCAAACCCGCCCACCTCGCCGGCAAACGCATCGCCACTGAGGCGGTGGGGATCACCAAGGATTATCTGCGCCGGCACAAAATCAAGGCGCAGGTCGAGTTTTCCTGGGGCGCGACCGAGGTCAAGGTGCCCGAATTGGTGGATGCCATCGTGGACATCACCGAGACCGGCTCGTCGTTGCGCGCGAATAAGCTGCGCATCGTGGACACGCTGATGGAGTCTTACCCGCAACTCATCGCCAACCGCCGGATGTACCGCGACGCCTGGAGCCGCAAAAAAATCCAGACGCTGGCGCTGTTGCTGGAAAGCGCGCTCAACGCCCGCGGCAAAGTCGGCATCAAGATGAACGTGCCGGCCGGCAAGCTCGACCGACTCCTCAAACAGTTGCCGGCCTTGCGCAACCCGACCGTCGCCCCGCTGACCCAGCCCGATTGGGTGGCCATCGAAACCATCATCGACGAGGTCGTGGTACGGGAACTCATCCCGCAGCTCAAGGAGTTGGGGGCGGAAGGAATTATCGAATATTCGCTGAATAAGGTTGTCTATTAAGAAAAAATCCCTTTAATCCTACCTTTCACATTATGGGTTCAATTAAGAAAACGAGAAAAACGAAGATTGCCAAACATAAACGCCGCAAGCGCCGTCGTGAGAATCGGCACAAGAAGCGTTTGCGTTACAAGTCTTAAAGTGGCTGGGCAAACGCCCCGGCTCCTGCTATATTCCTTCCATTGTGAGCCACAAGCTGCTGCTGGTCTGCGCGCGACTGTTGGCGGCGACCTGTTTTCTGCAGGCAGCCGGGGCGCGGGCTGCGGTTCCGGACGGGCTGGTGGCCATTGAACGGGATTTGGCGCAACCCAGTTCAAGTTCCGCCGGGAAAAGCACCGTTGATTTTGGCAAACGCGCCTTGTCCGCGGCCAATTTTGCCCTGGCCACCCAGCTCGAAAGCAAGGGGAAGTTTGCCGAGGCTTTGACCAGATACCAACTCGCCGCCCAGGCCGATTCCGGTTATCACCTCAGCTACATCCGCATCGCCCTGGTTTACATCAAGCAGGGCAAGTTGCCGCAGGCCGCCGCGTTCTTGTTGGAAAAGGAACCCAGCTTCCCCGATTCCGCGGAAATCAAATCCATACTCGGTTATCTCAGCTACCGGCGCGGCCAGCTCGACCAAGCGCTCGCTTACGCCCTGGCCGCCAAAAAATTAAACCCGCGGTTGGTCGCCAACTACCTCGTGCTGGCCCAATGTTATCTTGAGCAAAACAAGGGTTGGGCCATCGCCCCGCTCGTGGCGGAATCACTGGCCGTCCGGAGCGAGCAATCCTGGTATTATTCCCGCCTTGGCAACTTGTGGACCTGGGCGCTCCGCCAGGTCAGCCCGCTGACCGACAAGGAAAGCTCCACCCAAATCCTGCCCTTTTACGAACAAGCCTACGCGCTGGCCCCGGAAAACACCGAACTCGCCTTCCAGCTCGGACAGTTGCAATTCGACCTGGAAGATTACGCCAAAGCAGTCGGCTATTATGAGCAAACCCGCCAAAAAGCGCCGCACACCCCCGGTTTGCGCGAACGCCTGTCCATTTGCTACCTCGCCCTGCAACAACCCGGCAAGGCCATCGGCGTGCTGGAAAGCCTGCTGGAAGATTATCCCGAGCGAAAGAATCTTTATCCCATGATTGCCGACCTTTACGGTCGCGACGGTCAGTGGGACAAGGCCGCCAGTTATTACCAGCTTTGCGTCCGACTCGGCAAACCCGACGCGCAAGACTATCTCCACCTGACCAACGCCCAGCTACAGTCCCAACACCCGGCGGCGGCCCTGGCCACCCTGGACGAAGCGGCGGCGGCCTATCCCGGCATTCCCGACTTGCAACTCTACCGGGCGCTGGTGCTGCGTTCCCTGGAACGCTGGCCCGAGGCCTTGGCCATCTTTAAGCAGTTGGAACAACAAAACGGCCAACTCATCGACTCAAACTTCTACTTCGACTACGCCGTCGCCCATGAACAAAGCGGCAACGTCAGCCAGGCCGTCAAATTGTTCAGAAAATGCCTGGAACTGAATCCCAACAATCACCAGGCGCTCAACTACCTCGGCTACCTATGGGCCGCCAAGGGCGAAAACCTTGACGAGGCCGGGCAGCTGATTGCCAGGGCGCTGACCCTTGATCCGGAACGGCCCGCCTACCTCGACAGCATGGCCTGGGTCTGTTACCAAAAACAGGAATACGACCAGGCCCTGGCATACCAGCAAAAAGCCGTCGCGAGTATGCCCGACGACCCCGAAGTCCTCGAACACCTGGCCGACATCCACTACCAGCTTGGCAACACGGCACAAGCCATCGACGCCTGGTCCAAAGCCGCCGCCACCGCCAAGAATCCCGCGCCGCTCAAGACGAAAATCCAAGCCGCCAAAGAACAACTGCAAGCCAATCTTCCCCTTCCGTGAAGGGGAATTAACTCCACCAATGCTAATTTTTACAGGAAGATCATGGAGTTCATGGAGAGCTAAACAAAACACTCTCCATGTTCTTCATGTGTCCTCCATGAACTCCCTGTAAAAATCTCAACGCGAAAGCCCGAAGGCGCGAAATTTTGTTTTTATTGCCATCCGCTGACAGTCAGGTAAAGTTTCCCGCCTATGGCAGAAGTGCAAAAAACCTCGCAAAACAACGGCGAAGTCGTGCAAAAATTCTTGCAGCTCGTGATGATGCAGGCACAGAACACCCTCTACGTGCTCGGCAAAATTCCCACGCCCGACGGTCGCGTGCCCGCGCTGAATCTGGAGGCGGCCAAAATGCTCATTGACCAGCTGGAAGTCATCAAAATCAAAACCCAGGGCAACCTGAACAAACAGGAAGCCGCCATTCTGGAAGAGGCGTTGTCCTCCGTGCAAATGGCCTTTGTCGAGGTCAGCGGCGGCACGCCCGCCAGCATGATGCCCAGTCGCGACCCGGGCCTGGACCTCCCGGAAATCCCCGCGGAAGAACCCGCGGCGGCACCGGCCGCGCCCGCCCAGCCGGCGGCCCCCGTCGTCGCCGCCCCCGTGCCCGCGGCCCCTGAGGACGGCAAGTCGGAAGAAACCAAGGTCAAGTTCCACAAGAGCTACGGTTGACGGCGCCGGGCCGTCGCCGCCCGCTGTTGTGCCCGGCTTGCATACCGATTTTGAACCGCGCCAGATTATCTCATTTGCTCACGGTCAGCGGCTATCTGCTGGCTTGTGTGGTGACCCGTTGCAAATACCTGTCCAGCTACCTGCACGAGGGGGCGATTTATTTTTCCGACCCCGACTGTTACACCCGCCTCTATCGCGTCAAGCGCCTGCTCGCGGAAGGCTGCTGGTTCCAGGCGTGGCATCCGTTTGAAAATTATCCGGTCGGCCTCCAGACGCACACCACCGCGCCGCTCGACTGGTTGCTGGGCGGCCTGACCTTGCTGTGCCGGCCGTTTACCGACCACGCCCTCGACTGGGCCGGCCTGCTAATCGGGCCGGTGCTGGCGGCCGTGACCGGCCTCATCCTGCTCAAGCTGGCGCGGGATTTCCGGCCGCGCTGGGCCAAATGGCCGCTGCTGTTGACGTATTTGTTCAGCCCGCTGCTGATTTGGTCAACTTCCGTCGCCCGCCCCGACCATCAAAACCTCATCGTCAGCCTGCTGATTCTCGGCCTCGCGCTGGAATTTTCCCGCTGGGAACAACCGCGCCGCCAGCTCTGGGCCGGCGTGGTCTGGGGGCTGGCGCTGTGGACTTCCTGCCTGGAACCGCTGCTGTTCCTGGCCGTGGTGCTGGCGGTGAATCTGCTGTGGCGGCGGCGCGAGAGCTGGCGGTTCGTGCTGACCATCGTCCTGATAGTCAGCGGCAGCCTGCTACTGGAAGGGTTTCGCTGGGACGCTTATCAACGCCTCACCGACCCGCTGACGGTCAACTGGCTCGGCACCATCGGCGAACTGCGCTCGCTGCTCAACCTGGAGCTTGGCGGCGGCCAAGACCGCTGGGCCTATGTGGTGCAAGTCGGCGTGGATTTGGTGTTTCGTTACGGCCTGGCCGTTTACCTGCTGCCGCTCATCCTGGCGCTCACCTGGCGGCGCCGCTGGTGGCGGGAACCGACGCTGATGCTGTTGCTGCTGGCCGCCGCGCTCGCCTTCGCCCTGTACCTCGCCCAGCAACGCTGGGGCTACTGCTTTGCCGCCGCGGGCATGTTCGCCTTGTTCGCCAGCCTGCCTGAGCGCCTGCAACTGCGCTATAAAATCATCCTGCTGAGCCTGCATTTCTTCCCGCTGCTGTGCCTGCATGTCGAGGAATTGGAACAATTGGCCGCGCCAACCTCGCCGCCGCCCCTGGCCGCCGCGCGGGAGGCCGGGATGCTGATCAAGCGCAGCGGCGTCAGCGGCGGCATCCTGGCGCCGTGGTGGCTGTCACCCGCCCTGCTGTATTACAGCGACCAGCCGATTGTGGCCAGTTCCGCGCACGAGGCCATTGACGGCATCGCCGACAGCGCCCGTTTTTACACCACCCGCGACTTTCGCGCCGCCTACGCCATCCTCGACCGGCGCCAAGTCGCCTGGGTCGTGGTCTATCGCCCCGAATGGCTGTATCGCAACTCCGTGCAAATCCTCACCGGCCAACCGGTCGCCGCCATCCCGTTCCCCGACCAAGACCGCTCCCGCGTGGTACTGCGCCGCCTGTTTGCGGGCCTGGCCGTGCCCCGGCCATTCACCATCGCCTACGCCTCGCCGCAACTGCTGCTCTACCGCTACGAACCGGCCGCCCCCGATGAAAAATAAACCGTAATCCGCTATTGCCAGCCCCCGCAAACCGACTATCATCATCCCACTTCCTCCGGACCCCATCGTCTAGAGGCCTAGGACACCACCCTCTCAAGGTGGACACACGGGTTCGAATCCCGTTGGGGTCGCCATCTCCTTTATTTAAGATTCCCGCAGTTTGTTGTTGATTGACAAATGGTTAGGTTGCGACGACGAGGCTGTTGGCAACGCTGTCTGCAATTGCGGGAACGATGTCTGCAATTGCGGGAACGATGTCTGCAACTGCGGGAACGCTGTCCGCAACTGTTGGCACGCTGTCCGCAACTGCGGGAACGATGTCCGCAACTGCGGGAACGCTGTCCGCAATTGCGGAAACGCTGTCCGCAATTGCGGAAACGCTGTCCGCAACTGCGGGAACGATGTCCGCAACTGCGGAAACGGTGTCCGCAACTGCGGGAACGCTGTCCGCAACTGCGGAAACGGTGTCCGCAACTGTGGAAACGCTGTCCGCAACCGTGGAAACGCCGCGCAACCACCTGTCGAGCGGGGCGTGAATCGTGGGAATCTTTAATGCTTAATGCCTAAACCGCCGCGCGTTTGGCCCAGGAGCGCAGGCGCAGGCCGTTCAGGCGGATGAAGCCGGTGGCGTCGCTTTGTTGATAGGCGCCGCCGTCGGCTTCCATCGTCGCCACGTCGGGGTTGTAGAGCGACAGCGCGCTCTTGCGCCCGACGGTGATGATGTTGCCTTTGTACAATTTCAACCGCACGGTGCCGCTGACTTTGGCCTGGCTGTGGTCAATCGCGGCTTGCAGAAACTCGCGTTCCGGCGCGTACCAGAAGCCGTTGTACACCAGCTCGGAATATTTCGGTATCAGGCTGTCGCGCAGGTGCATGACCTCGCGGTCCATGGTCAGCGTCTCGATTTGGCGGTGCGCGGAGTGCAGGATGCTGCCGCCGGGCGTCTCGTACACGCCGCGGGATTTCATGCCGACGAAGCGGTTTTCCACCAGGTCCACGCGCCCGACGCCGTGTTTGCCGCCCAGTTTGTTCAGCGCCAGCATCACGCCCAGCGGCGTCAGGGGCTTGCCGTTGACCGCGACGCAATCGCCGCGCTCGAAGTCGAGTGTGACGTATTCCGGTTTATCCGGCGCCTGTTCCGGCGCGACGCTGAGCTTGAACATGTCCGCCGGCGGCTCGACCCAGGGATCTTCCAGCACGCCGCTTTCAAAGCTGATGTGCAGCATGTTGCGGTCCATCGAGTACGGTTTCTTGGCGGTCACCGGCACGGCGATGCCCCTGGACTTGGCGTACTTGATCAAATCGGCGCGGCCCTTGAAGTCCCACGTCCGCCACGGCGCGATGACCTGCAACTCCGGCGCCAGCGCGGCGAAGGTCAACTCGAAGCGCACTTGGTCGTTGCCCTTGCCGGTCGCGCCGTGCGCCACGGCGTCGGCCTTTTCCTGGCGGGCGATTTCCACTTGCCGCTTGGCAATCAGCGGGCGGGCGATGCTGGTGCCGAGGAAGTACTGGTTTTCGTACAACGCCCCGGCCCGCATCATCGGGAAAATGAAGTCGCGCGCGAATTCCTCCCGCAAATCGTCGAGGTAGCACTTGCTCGCGCCGGTGCGGACGGCCTTTTTGTCCAACCCCTTCAGTTCCTCCTCCTGGCCGACGTCGGCGCAAAAGGCGATGATTTCCGCGTGATATTGTTCCTTGAGCCAGGTCAGTAGAATTGACGTGTCCAGCCCGCCCGAATAAGCGACTACGATTTTCATGCGCCGCTCATAGTAATGGGTGGCCAGCGGGAAGCAATCCGGTTTTTGGTGATGTGTCGGGTTGTTTTTTTTAACGCAAAGACACAAAGGAACAAAGCCCGCAAAGAATTTTTAAATAACCGCGACTAACCCGCTTAAAAAATCCTTTGCGCCTTTTGTTCCTTTGCGTCTTTGCGTTAAAAATTTAACGCGGCAGCGGTGGCGGTTGCGGCGGCGGCGGTTGGCGCCGGAGCCGGCGGTAGATGAGCCAGCCTACAATCGCCACGCCGCTGACGATGCCCGCCAGCATCCCCAGCAGCACGAGCAGTCCGAGCACGAACGCCGCGCCGTCATCGCCGCTGCTGTTCATGCTCAGGTTCATGCTCAGGTTCGGGTTCGGGGTGCGGCGGGTGAACTGCATGCCCGAATGGTCAACGATGGCCGCGCGCTTGGCGGTGTACTCCGCCAGTTGCGCCACCGGCACCTGCTCCGCCTGGATGGTCAGCTGTTGCTCGCGCACGACGACCCGCCGGCCGTCCTTGCGTTCCGCGTAACGGTAATTAAACCACGGGGTCTCGATATTTTTTTGCTCGGCGCCGGTCATCGGCCAATCGTCCGGGAATTCCACGCGCGTGGTGACGCTGAGGCGGCGCGGGTACCCCACCCCCAGCGCCAGCGGCGAGCGGCGGCCTTGCGCGTGCAACTGGGGCAGGCTGTGGGATACGTAGGGCGTGCTGATTTCGGCGCGGTGGTGGCGGCCGTCGGCGACCGGGGCGAAGAACCGGTCAAGGCGGTAATATTCCCTGATTTGCACGATATTGCGCGCGCGGTCGTCCTGTAGTTCCAGGGGTTTGGCGGTGCTGAGGCCGGGGTAAAATTGCGCGTAATATTCGCGGTAACTCTTTTCAATGTCCTCCCGCGGCAGACCGGCAAACAACATGCGGTTGTGCTCGGCGTCAGCGCCCCGGAAGGTGCTCACCACGTTGAACTCCACCGGCGACTGATAGTCACTGACCACCAAGCGCTCGTTGAATTCCTTCCCGCCCAGGTCGCGCTCGCCGGGCGTGAAGGCGGTCAGTTGCGTCTCGCCCGGCCGCAGCACCAGGCCGCGCCCGTAGAGGCCCATGTGCCGGTCGGCCAAGCGCTGGCCGGCCTGATAGACGGCGGTCGCGTCAATCAGGAGGGCTTGGCCGTTGATGACGATCAGCGTGACGACGTGGTCGAAGGCGTTGGCGCCGGGCAACAACTCGTCCAGCCTGCCGCGCCAGTCCGAGTTCACCAGCACGGGGTACGCCTCGACGCCCAGCCGCCGCAACAGCGCCGTCAGCAGCAGCGCCTTGTCCTTGCAATCGCCGAACCGCCGCGCCAGCACCAATTCCGGCGGCGAGGGGCGATGCGAGCCGACGCCCATCTCCATGCCCAGGTAGCGCACCTCCTTTTGCACGAAATCCACCGCCGCCACCGCCCGCTGTTCCTGGCTGCCGGGCAATTGCGCCAGCCGCGCCGCCTGTGCCCGCAACAGCTCACCGTCAGCGGGCAAGGCATACAGCGGCAGCGCCCAGTCCGCCACCGCGGCCCAGGACTGGAAATCGCTGACCTGCCAGTAACCGTGCTGCGCGTACCAGCTCGGCGCCTGGCTCTCCGCGCTCACCGCCGGCATCGACTCCGCCCGCCACCGCCACGCGCCGCCGTCCTGCCGCGGCTCCGCGCGCGCCGCCGCGGGCCGCGGCCCCTGCCAGCGCCAGTACAACCGCTGACCGTCGCGCGGGATGACGCGGAGCTGTTGCTCCCGGAGCGGGAAACCCCAGCTCGCCGGAAATTCCTGGCTGTAATGCCCGCCGTAAATCGGATTCCACCCCCGCCAGGTAAAGGCCACCTCCACCACGTCGCCGATCCGCACATCCGCCAGGAAACACAGCGCCGTGCGCCGGCCGTTGTAAATCTGCCGGTCCAGTTCCTGCTCCTGCTGGATGACCTGGAATTTGTCCACCGCGCAATAATCCCGCGCCGCGCCGTCCCGCCACACTTTGACCCGGTGCAGGACGAGGGACTGGTAGTCGGGGTCGAACGGCAGCTTGATTTGCGCGCCGTCCGTCAGCCCCTCCTGGGCAACAATCCGGTAGGCGAAATGGCGGAAGGACTCGCCGTCCCGCAGCTGCTCCTGCTTGTCGTAAAACAACCAGGCCAAACCGGAGGGATTTTCCTCGCCGCCGTCGAGTTGGTAATCCCGCCACTGCACCCAGGCCGGCGCGGGGCCGACCAGCAATTCACCGGCGACGCTGACGCCCAGGCACACGGCGGCCAGCCAGCAGCAGCCAATTTTAAGCAAGCGTGACAGACAGGACATGGGGCGTATCAAACCGCGACCGGCTTGAGGTGTTGCAAATACGGGGCGGCCTTGGCCAGCGCGGCGCTGACCGTCAGGCCGTGGGCCTCGCGCAGGCCGGCTTCCTTGCCGTGCTCGATGAACCGGTCGGGCCAGCCGACCCGCACCACCGGCACCGTCAGCCGGAGATTGGACAATTCCTCCAGCACCGCGCTGCCGAACCCGCCCATCAGCGCGTGGTCTTCCAGCGTGAAAATCAACCCCGCCGAGCGCGCGCTAGCCTCCAGCGCGGCGGTGTCCAGCGGCTTGGCGAACCGCGCGTTGACCATCGCCGCGTCATAACCGCGCCGCGCCAGCTCGTCCGCCAGTTGCCGGGCCAGTTCGCCCATGCGGCCGTAGAACCAGACGGCCACCGGCCCGCCGGGCTTGATAACCTCGGCCTGGCCGACGGTCAGCGTCAGCGGCTGCGCCTTGACCTTGGCGCCGGTGCCGATGCCGCGCGGGTAACGCAACGCCACCGGGCCGGGCTGCCGGAGCGCCGTGTGCAGCATGTCCACGAACTCGTCCTCGTCCTTCGGCGACATGTGTACCGCGTTGGGCACGCCGCGGAAGTGGGCGATGTCAAACAAGCCGTGGTGCGTCGGCCCGTCATCGCCGCTGATGCCGCCGCGGTCCAGGCAAAACACCACCGGCAGGTTTTGCAGGCAGACATCGTGGATAATCATATCGACGGCCCGCTGCATGAAGGTGGAATAAATCGCCACCACCGGCTTGAAGCCCTTGGCGGCCATGCCGGCGGCGAACAACACCGCGTGCTCCTCCGCGATGCCCACGTCGAAGTAACGGTCGGGGAACCGCGGCTGGAACCGCTCCAGCCCGGTGCCGTTCGGCATCCCGGCGGTGATGGCCACCACGCGCGGGTCCGTCGCGGCGATTTGGCACAAGTGATCGCCCAGCAACTGCGAAAAAGTCGGCGTGGTGGTGGCGCCGGCCGCCTCCCCCGTGTCGGGATTGAAGGCCGGGGTGCCGTGGAACGCCTTGCGCTGCACCATCGCCGGCGCGTAACCGCGGCCCTTCTCGGTCAGCGCGTGCAACAGCACCGGGTGTTCCTGCGTCTTGAGGAACTCGAAGGTCTTGATCAGCGTCGGGATGTCGTGGCCGTTCACCGGGCCGTAATACGTCAGCCCCAGTTCCTCGAAAATCACACTCGGCAACAGGAACCCCTTGGTCACCTCCTCGGCGCGCTTCAACATCTTGACCGCCACGCGGCCGCCGATTTTCTCGATGAACCTGGACGCCCGCTCGTGCAAGTAGGAGTAATTCTCGTTGGTGACCAGCTTATTGAAATAATTGGCGATGGCGCCGACGTTCTTGTCAATCGACCACTCATTGTCGTTCAGGATGACAATCATGCGCTTGGTCGTGGTGGCGATGTTGTTCAGCGCCTCGTAAGTCACGCCGCAGGTGAACGCCGCGTCCCCCGCCAGCGCCACCACATGCTCCTGGCCGCCGCACAAATCCCGCGCCTTGGCCATGCCCAGCGCCGCTGACAGCGCGGTGCCGGCGTGCCCCGCGCCGAAACAATCGTGCGCGCTTTCCTCCCGGTTCATGAACCCGTTCAACCCGCCCGGCTGCCGGATAGTGGCGAAGCGGTCGCGGCGGCCGGTCAGCAACTTATGCACGTACGCCTGGTGACTGACATCGAACAAAAAATGATCCGTCGGCGTATCGAAGGCGCGATGCAGCGCGATAGTCAGCTCCACCACCCCCAGATTCGGGCCGAGATGCCCGCCGTTCTTACTGGCCACCGCAATCAATTCCTCCCGGATCTCCCGCGCCAAAACCGGCAATTGTTCCAGCGGGACGCGCTTTAAATCCGCCGGGCTGTTGATAGTGTCTAGAATGCGTGCCATAAAAATCGGATTAAAACAGTGAAACCTCGCCGGCGCCCCGGCCTTTTTTCTCCGGCGGGGCCGCCGGTGCGCCGTCAGCGGCAACCTTGGCGTCCAGCTCGGCATGCTGCCATTGTCCCGGTCGCTGCTGCGTCAGCAGCTCAATCTTCTTCTCCGCCACCGCCAGCTGCTCCCCGCAAACCGCCAGCAACCGCATCCCCGCCTCATATTGCGTGATCACATCATCCAGCGGCAGCGTCGCCGACTCCAATTGCGCCACGATTTTCTCCAGCCGCTTAAAAGCGACCTCAAACGTCATGCTTTCCCCAGTATCAGCCATAGCAATGTGTCCTATCAAATAGGCAAACCGCCGCCGCGTCGAGCTAAAACTGGGAGCGCCGGCATCTTGCCGGCAGACTAACCCTGGCAGGTGAACCAGCCGGCTGGAAGCCGGCGCTCCCAGTGCTGGCGCAGTTTTTTTAACAACCACCAAGAACTCCATGATCACCCTGTAAAAAAATCTTTGCGCCTTTGCTCCTTTGTCCCTTTGCGTTAATGCGGCTCTTCTTTTGAAAAATATGACCGTCGCCGCTGACCACACTGGGAGCGCCGGCTTCCAGCCGGCAACGAAGCGGGCGAGACGCCCGCGCTCCATAAGCTGGCAGGATGGGGCGGCAGCACAAACAAATCTCGCGCAGAGCCGCAGAGTTAATTTAA
>JAISBF010000059.1 GCA_031266335.1 Verrucomicrobiales bacterium | reverse complement strand
GCTCACGCGCTCACGCGCTCACGCGCTCACGCGCTCACGCGCTCACGCGCTCACGCGCTCACGCGCTCACGCGCTCACGCGCTCACGCGCTCACGCGCTCACGCGCTCACGCGCTCACCTATTGCCGTTAATTTCTCGGCAAGGCTTTACTCTCTTCATTCCCCTTGCGGCACAGTCCGCCCGCCAGCGTCAGCGGCACGGGGCGGGGATGATTTTTTACAAAGAGAACATGGAGTTATTGGAGGAGGAGGTTTGCCGCAACCAAAGGCCCCCCTCCAATTCCTCCATGTCCTCTTGTAACCCCTTTGTGTTTTCTGTGCTTTTTTGTGGCAATTAAACTGGAACTAAACTCGGAGTAAACATCATGAAAACAAGCAAGCAAATCGGTAAATGGCTGGCAATGGGCGCGCTGTTGCTGGCGTCGGGCGCCGGCGCGTTGGCGGCGACCTCAATCTGGACGGGCGGCGGCGCTGACGATAACTGGGATACGACTGGCAACTGGGATAACGTGCCCGAAGTCAATGACACCATTAATTTCGGCAATCTCACGCCGTCCGTGCCCACCGTCAGCGTTGATAACAACCATGCCGATTTGCTGGTCGGCCAGATCAATTTCAGTGGCACCACGGCCTACACCATCAGCGGGCTGGTGATTACCTCGACCAATTCCAATAACGTGGTGATCAACAGCTCATCCGTGCGGCAGACCATCAGCGCCGACTTTTATTCCGGTTGGTCCGCCAATGCTCGTACCATCAACGGCGGTGCCGCCGGCTTGGAATTTGCCAAATACGTCAACACCGTCGGCGACGGCAACTGGGAGCACAATATCCAGGGTACGGTCATTTTCCAGCAGTTTTACATTGGCAACTCTCGACCTCAAGGAGGATATAACCTGTCGTTCACCGGCAACGGCACCGTGATCATCGGCGACCTGCACGCCTCGCAGGACACTACTCTAACCAATAACTACGCCATTTCCCTTTACAACGGCCAAAAAATGGTGCTTACCGGCACGGTGGCCGCCGATGTGCGCAACGATTTTCAAATTAACCACGTCAACAGTTCGCTGACGTTGACCGGTGACGCCAATGCCAACGCGTTCTCAACCATTAACATGAACAACGGCTCCCTCATCAACAACAGCAGCGTCCGTCTGGACAAACTGACTTGGAAAACCGGCACGCTCGGCGGCACCGGCAGCATCCTCGCCACCAAGGGCGTGTTGGCGACGGTGAACGGCACCTACGCCATCGCGCCCGGCGACATCAACAGCGTCGGCAAACTGAGCTTCACCGACGAAAACCTCGTATGGGACAAGGAGTTCAGCACCGTCACCTACGACTGGAATTTCAGCGACCTCAACGCCGCTGCCGGTGTCGGTTACGACCAGATTTTCGTGGAACAAGGCTTCGACCTCGGCGTGAACACGCAATACGTGCTTAATCTGGTTGGGTTGGGCGGCGCGACCATCGATGACTTTGCCGCCGCCAATCCCGGCGCCACCTGGGACATCATCAGCGCCGGCAACGGCATCACCAATTTTGAGTCGTCCCGCTGGGACTACGAGCTGCCAGAGGACATGGTGCTGACGCTCAGCGCCGACAGCACCACACTGCAACTGATGTTGATCCCCGAACCCTCAACCTGGCTGCTGCTGGGTGGCGGCGTCGCGCTGCTGGCGTTCCTACGTCGGCGGCGGTAAATTTTTTACAGGGAGATCATGGAGTTCATGGAGGTTTTAAAAAAAGTAATCTCCATGTTCTCCATGATCTCCCTGTAAAAAAATTCTCCGCGCCTTGGCGTTAAAGATAGCCAAAAATCACAAAACATAGCCGTTTATTTGAATGGGCTTCCGCTGACGGTGTCGCTTCAATGACCGGACTTATGCAAGCCAAACGATTCGTCTTCCCGCAGAAACAACAGGTGCTTTTGGAAAATTTCGCGACCGGCCCGGTCGGGCTTGGCCAGGTGCTGGTGCGCACGACGCTGTCGTTGATGAGCACCGGCACGGAGAACATCGCGTTCAACCAGTTGTTCGACCCCGGCACGGCGTGGGCGGACTGGGTGAAATATCCGTTCCATCCGGGCTATGCCGCGGTCGGCGTGGTCGAGCAGGTCGGCGCGGGGGTGACGTCACTGTCAGCGGGCCAGCGCGTGGCGTTTCGGGTCGGGCACCGCTCGCACGAGGTCATGGACGCGGCGGCGTGTTACCCGATTCCGGCGGCGCTGACGGACGAGCAGGCGGTGTGGTTCGCGCTGGCGAAAATCACTTTCTTCGGCGCCAAGACCGCTGACTATCAACTCGGTGATCACGTGCTCATCATCGGCGCCGGCCCCATCGGGCAGATGGAAATTCGCTGGGCGGCGGCGTGCGGTGTGCGGACGCTGACGGTGGTGGACGCGATGCCGGCGCGGCTGGAGCTGGCGCGGGCGGGCGGCGCGACGGCGGTGATTGCCGGCAACATCGGCGAGGTGCGCGACGCGGTGCTGCGGGCCGGTCACGGTCAGCCGCCGCGCGTGGTGGTGGATTCCACCGGCAATTATAAAGTGTTCGCCGAGACGCTGACGCTGACGGCGGATTTCGGCAAAATCGTGCTGCTGGGCGACACCGGCCAGCCGTCGCGGCAGGTGCTGACGCAGGACGTGATGCGGCGCGGGCTGATCATCACCGGCGCGCACGACGTGCATGACAACGCGCAATGGCACAACGCCAGCATCAGCGCCTTCTTCTTCGAAATGGTGGCCGGCGGGCGCATCAAGCTCGACGGCATGGTGTCGCACCGCTTCACGCCGGAGCAGTGCGCGGAAGCCTACGCCACCGCCAACCGCGACCGCGCAAGCACGATGGGCATCGTCTTCAACTGGCAACCATAACCCGCTGACGGTGACCGTTTCATGAACAATTTAAAACAATCCTTTGCGTGGTGGTGCGTGGTCAATCGCGGCCTGGCGCCGGAAGCAATCCTCAAAACCGCCGCTGACATTGGCTATGCCGGGGTTGAGTTGATTGGCGAGGAATTATGGCCGCTGGCGCAACAGCACGGCCTGCGCATCGTCAGCGTCAACGGGCACCGCTCCATCGAGGACGGCCTGAACCGCCGGGAAAACGCCGCGCGCATTGAACAGGAATTGCGCGGCAGCATCGCCAAGGCCGCGCGGTGGGACATCCCCGTGCTGATTTGTTTCTCCGGCAACCGCGCCGGCCTCGGCGACGCTGACGGTCTCGACCGCTGCGCCGAGACGCTTGCCAGGATCGCTCCCGTCGCCGCTGACGCCGGGGTGACGCTGGCGGTGGAATTGCTCAACAGCAAGGTGGATCACCGCGACTACCAGGCCGACCACACCGCGTGGGGCGTGGAACTGTGCCGGCGCGTGAACTTGCCGGCGTGCCGGCTGCTGTATGACATCTATCACATGCAAATCATGGAAGGCGATATCATCCGCGCCATTCGGGATAACCATTCGTATTTCGCGCACTACCACACGGCGGGCAATCCCGGCCGCGGACAGCCGGATGAAACCCAGGAATTGAATTATCCCGCGATTTACCGCGCCATCGCCGCGACCGGTTACACGGGCTACATCGGCCATGAATTTTTCCCGCAGCTCGACATTCCCACCGCCTTGGCCAAAGCGTTCGCCGCTTGCCGCGCGGCCTGAGTTTTTGGCTGGTTAGCGCAGTCCAAACGCGGCGGCGGCAGTTTAACTCCATGCTACAGTTTCGGCACCGCCGCCGCCTTGATGCCGGCCTGGCCCAGCTTGGCGATGTCATTGACAGCGTCCCGCGGCGCGTGGTAACTGCCGGAGTGGACGCGATACACCGCCGTGTAATGGATGAGGTCCGTGTCCACCCGCGCCGCACCCAGCACCTCGCGCACCGCCGCCGCGCGGGCCAGCGCCTCCTGATAACTGGTGAAGAAACCCGCCTCGATGGTGCAAGCCGCGCCCCTGCCCGCCGAGGCGCAGCCGCTGACGACGAGCGCCAGTGTCAGCGTCAGCGCCAGCCGGCCACCGGCCAGGATGGGGCGCGGGTTCATTTTTTGCCGTACACCTTTTCCGGGTCGAACAATTTTTCGGTCTCCTTGAACACCAGCGCCAGGCCGGATTGCGCCGGTGCCCCGGTCGGGATGGCGCGGTAAAAGCAGGAACGATAGCCGGTGTGGCACGCGCTGCCGCAGCCCCGCTGCGTCACCCGCAACCACAGCGCGTCCTGGTCGCAGTCAATCCGCAACTCGCGCACCACTTGCACATTGCCGCTGGTCGCGCCCTTGTGCCAGATTTCCCGCCGGCTGCGGCTCCAATACACCGCCTCGCCTAACTTGATGGTCAGCGTCAGCGCCTCGCGGTTCATGTAGGCGAACATCAGCACCTCGCCGCTGTCGTAATCGGTGGTCACCGCGGGAATCAGGCCGTCCCGGTCGAACTTGGGCGCCAGCAGCGCGCTAGTCTCAAGCTGTTGTTGGTCACCGCGTTCGGCGAAAATATTTTGCCAGTCAGTCATGCGCCCAATAAACCACGGCCGGCCGCGAATGTCAGGCGCAAACTTTCATTCGCCGGGTTCGCGCCGATACAGCTCCGGCTGGGAAGCCCAGACCCAGTCGAGATTGTCAGCGAGGCGCTCTTCGCTGATGGTGGCGTCGTCGTCGCGCAGGTTCCAGCCGATGGAATAAAGGAGGTAGTCGCTGTCGCTGACGCGGCGGTACAACATCGGGTCGCTGACGGTGACTTGATTCGGGATTTTTGCAAGATAATCCGGCACCAGTTCGTCCAGCGTCAGCGGCAGTTTTCCGTGACGCAGCCGGTACCGTTCCAGCGCGCAGGCGAGGATGGCTTGGTGGCGATAGGTGGTGGCTTTGGCGATGGTTTGCATCGCGGACAACATCCCTGCAGACGCCAATTTGAGGAGGATTTGTTGTGGCACCCAATATTTTTGCGGTAACTGCCGATGCAATTCTTCGATTGGTATGGGGTGCATGACTTCATCGCTGACGGTCAGCGTGTCAATATTGCGTTGCATCCATTCCGCGTAATTGCATTTTCCTAATAATAATTCGCCGTCCGGCTGCCACCGCAAGATCAGCGGCAGCGCCTTATCCATGAGTGTTAGGGGTTCACCCAGCGGGTTGCTCAGCGGATTCTCGCGCGAGAAAACTTTAACCAAGTCGGTGTCCAGCAACATCGCCCGCTCGTTGGCCAGCGCGGCGACGACTTTTTGTTTTTCATTCGGTTGTTGGAGAAAGTCCTGTAGTCTGGCCAGGTCCTGTGCCCGCCACTGATGATGAACGATGCCGCTCCAAATGGCATTCACGGCCAGGCGGCGGATCGTCATCGCCACCAGACAGTCAATCAGCTTCGGCTTTACCTCCAGTACTTGTGCCAGTTTGCCGAGTTCAATGACATCGTCAGCGGCCGATGCTGACGCGCCGATTTCCAGCCGGCAGAGCGCGCGCAGGTGCGAAACTTTCGCAAGTTTCAGCACGGCATTGATGTAAGGAAGCGCGGTCTCGAATCCGCGCTCATACGCCAGCGGCCACCGGCAGCGGGGGCGTTGCAAGGCGTCATGCGCCTCGGCCAACAGCGGTGACCACTCGGCGTCGAGCTGCGCGAGTAATTTTTTCGCGGCGGCGGGCACCGTCAGCGGCTCGTCGAAAAACAGGCGCAGGTCGCCCAGCACGCCTTTGTGCATCATCGGCAGCGCGGCGGAGACCTCCGGCAGCTTGGATTTCGACAGTCGCGTGCCCCGACGGTCCTTGCCATCGGCGGTAAACAACTCCGCGAAAATCGGCGCGGCGGCGACATTCTCAGCGTCAGCGACCGGCGGCGGGATGATTTCGGCGATGGTCAGCGGGTAGCCTTGCGCCTTGAGCGCGGCGGTGGTTTGCCGCCACGCCCGCGCGCCGCGCCAGTTTTCCTCAACGTAAAACAACACCGTCAGCGAGACGATGAACGCCAGCGCCCACGCGCAGATTTTTAATAGTTTTCGCATAATTATTCGTGTTAATTCGTGTTCATTCGTGGTTAAAAAATTCGTGGTTAAAGGTGTCGTGGCGCGGAAAACGCCGGCCTGTCCAAATCCAGCAGGCGGCCCTCGCGCTGCAACATGGCGTATTGCAGTTGCAACGTCAGCGTGATGGTTTGCAATTCCGCGCAAGTGAGCCGCGGGCCGGCGGGTGCGGCGACTTCCGGCGTGTGGCAATGCAGCAGCGCGATGACCAGCCACACGCCCGCGAGCGCCGCGGACAGCCACGGGTTGAACGGCCAGCGGCGGGCGCTGACGGTCGCCGGCGCGGGCGACAGGATGTAGTCCCGCGCCGCCGCTGACGGTGAGCGGAAACGCAGGCGGCGCAGTTGTGCTTCGAGGTCAGTCATGGGCGTTATCATGTTGACGTTGGCGGGCGCGTAATTTGTCTAAAGCGTAGCGGTAACGGCTGGCGGCGGTGTCGGCGGGGATGCCGAGTTGCGCGGCGATTTCGCGGAAAGTGAGTTGCTCCCAGATTTTCAGGTGTACGACGGCGCGCTGCTCCGGCGGCAATTCGCCGAGCCACGCGACGGTTTGCGCGGCCAGCGGGTGGTCAGTGTCAGCGTCCGACGCGAACAGCGGCACGTCCCGCGCGAAGTTGTTCAACATCAGGGTCCGCGCCTGTTCCCGCCGGCAATAATCCACGAACAGCGCGTACGCCGCGCGCAACAAATACGACCGCGGCCGGCGCACGAATTTCCACGCGAGCGACGAGCGTTGGGAAAGTTTGAGCAACAGTTCGTGCGCCAAATCCTCGCTGACCGTGACCGAGCGCGACAAATTCAGCAAGTAGGCGAACAGCGCGCCGCCGTGCTCGCGGTAAATTTGTTCCAGTTCCCGCCGTGAAAGCATGTTATTAAATGGACGCTGATGATGCGGTTTTTGTCTAGCGCCCGCGCGCGTAACTTTGAACTCCGGCCACGAAGACGCCAAGACGCAAAGAAAGAGGCAGTTTTTTAACCACGGATAAACACGGATAAACACAGATAGTTCGCGGTGCCGCGTAAATTAACATCATCAGTGTCCATCGGTGTTCATCCGTGGTTAAAAAACAGTCGCTCCTTCGCGTCTTGGCGTCTTCGTGGCCGGAGTTCTAACCGAATCACTGCCCCGCCATGGTCAGCAGCAGGTCGGTCTTGGAAATGTAGCCGAGCAGGCGGCGCTCGTCGCCGAGGACGGGAACGCGCTCGACATCGGCGGTGGAGAAGCATTGCAACGCCTGCGCCAGGCTTTGTTCCGCGGTCAGCGTCGGAAAGTCGTCGCGCATCAGGTCGGCGGCGATGACCGCCTGCGCAATGTTGGGGTCGTTCAGGAACGGTTTCATCTCGTGCAGCGACACGACGCCGAGGAACCGCCGCTGCCGGTCAACCACATACAGATTGTTGAACCGGTTGGCGACGAACAGTTGCGCGATTTCGCCGAAGGACGCGGTCTCCGCCACCGTCGGCGGGTTCCGGCGCAACAGGTCGCTCACCGTCAGCGCCCGGCGGTTGAGCAGGGCGCCCGCCGCGGCCTTGTTTTGCAAATGCGCGGCGTAGATGGACGGCTGGCTGAGTCCCCTGGCAACGAAATAGGCGGTCACACAACCCAGCATCAGCGGCAGCACGACTTCGTATTGCAGGGACATTTCAAAAATCATGATGATCGACATCAGCACCGCCTGGGTGCTCGCCGCCAGCACGCAACCCATGCCGACCAGCGCGAAGCCGGCGGGCGTCACCGTCAGCGCCGGCCAGACGGCGTGCAGCAGCGTGCCGAACAGCCAGCCGATGGCCGCGCCCATGAACAGCGTTGGCGTGAATACCCCGCCCACCGCGCCGGAACCGACGCTGGCGGTGGTGGCGAAAATCTTGCACAGCAGCGTCAGCGCCACCGTCGTCCACGCCAGCGTGTCCAGCCGCAGGTAATCGCCGACCACGCCGTAGCCGTTGCCCCACACCTGCGGCGCATACACGGACACCAGGCCGACCAGCAGCCCGCCCAGCCCGAGCTTCACCGTCAGCGGCAGCCGGAGCCGGCGAAACAGCGCCTCGCCGCCGCACAGCAGCTTCAGGAACAGCGGCGAAAACATGCCCGCCAGTATCCCCAGCAGCAGGAACAGCGGGTAATTCCAGTTGGAACCGACATGGAACGCCGTCGGCATCAGGTAGGTCGGCGTGGTGCCAATGAGTTGATAGACCGCCAGCGTCGAGACCAGCGAGCTGACCACCAGCGGGCCGAAGGTCTCCATCGTCAGCGTGCCCAAAATAATTTCCGCCACGAACAGCGCGCCCGCCACCGGTGTCTTGTAGGCCGCCGCGATGCCCGCCGCCGCGCCGCACGCCACCAGCAGCCGCAGCCGCGGCGTGGACACCTTGCGCGCGCGGCCCAGCCACGAGGCGAACGCCGCTGACAGTGTCACCATCGCGCCCTCGCGGCCAATCGAGCTGCCGCTGGCGATGGAGCACAGCGAGGACAGGCTCTTGACGGTCGTGTCGCGCAGGCGGATGACGCCGTTGCCGACCAGCACCGCCTCCATGTAATCGGTGGTTTTTTTGTCGCGGGTCAGCAACCGGCTGCCCAGATACAACACCCCGCCCGCCAGCAGGCCGCCGACGGTGGGAATCAGCACGCGCTCCCAGTTGTTGAGATTGGTGGCGATGACAATCAGGTTGCTTTCCGAATGATCGGTCAACACCCGTTGCAGGGCGTGCACGCAACGCAGGAAGCCGACCGACAGCAGCCCGCCGCACAGGCCGACCATGCCCGCCCAGAACAACGTGATGCTGGCTTCCCCGAACCGAAACCGCTCCAGCAACCACAGGCGCAATCGCAGAATTTTCTCAATTTTGAATGCGAGCATTTGGCGGGACACATCATGCCGCAAAAATTCGTGGTTGAAAAATCAAAAAAAATCGGGGATTATCCTGTCCGCATTTTTCCGGCAGCGTAGCTCAGCTGGTAGAGCAGAGGACTCATAAGCCTTTGGTCGGGGGTTCAAATCCCTCCGCTGCTACCAAATAGTTGAAAATATTAATTGACTGCGCCGCTGACAGTGGTAATTTTCTCTTCCTTTTCCATCGCGGGGTGGAGCAGCCAGGTAGCTCGTCAGGCTCATAACCTGAAGGCCGCAGGTTCAAATCCTGCCCCCGCAACCACTCGCATCTTCCTTTTTTCAAGCCACTTGCAACATGGTGGACAGGTTGGTTTCAATGCGTAAAAAATGACCTGTGCCCAAAATCGAGCCGTACCTGTGCCCAAATCACGTCCAAATTGCATGTCAAAAAATGCATTGAACTGGAACGAGATTGGTTATGGCATCAATTTTTCAAAAGCGGGAAACCCAGTATTGGTGGGTCAAATTCATCGATCCGGCCACCGGGCAAACAGTGCGAAAAAGCCTGAACACGCCCGACCAATCCTGTGCCCGGCTCATGTTGAAAAAGCTGGAGGCGTATTTGGTATTGCGGGATCCCGTGCTGGCGGCAATTGACTTGCCAGTCGGACTGGTTGGCGCAAATGGTCGGCCTGCCTGTCAGGAACAGGTCGTGCCAGATGCCGGTCAATCGCCAGCACAAGCGCTCGGCGTGCAATCGAACGCGCCGGTTCAACCACAGGTCTCGCTGCTTGAAGTGGTGGTGCGAGATTATCTCAACTGGTGTCGCGCGGAAAACAGCGCCGCCCATTATTCAAACAAAGCCTCAATCCTGCGGAAATTTTGGGGCACGGAGGTGGTACCTTATCCCGCCGAAGCGCCCAAGCGCACGCCCGTCAAAGCGGCATGTGGCAAGCGGTCACTGACGGAAATCACGGTGATGGACGTGCAAACCTTCATCGAACAAGCCGTGCCCAGCATGGATGCCCGCCGTCATTACCGGGAAACTTTTCATCAGTTTTACGAGTATGCGATCAAAAACAGCCATGTGCCGATCACCAATTTTTACTGTCCGAACCCAATGGGCAATTTGCCCTCCTACGTGCAATACAACCGCGAGATTGTGTTTTTAGATGAGCACCAGATTGACGTGCAACTGGCGGCGCTGGCCGCCTGGCCGACTTTGCAGTCGGGCGTGGACATTTTGATTAACGCCGGATTGCGGCGCAACGAGATGGTTTGGCTGAAGAAAACCAATGTTAATTTCGAGCGAGGTTTTATTTCGGTGGTATTGAACCGCGATCACGCCACCAACCGGCGTGGCAGCCTGAAAACCCAGGCGCGTCCCGTGACGTTGTCACCGCAATTGGCCGGACGGCTTAGGGCCTTTTTTGACTCCAACACGTCGGAGTGGGCGGTGCCCTCGCCGACCTTCGGGCAATGGCACAAGGATAATTTTAGCGACGCCCTGCGGCAGGCCAACCAAGCGGCCAAGTTGATCTGGAACTGCCATCACTTTCGCCACACCTACGCCACCGCGCGATTGTCCGAGGGCTGGTCATTGTTCCGGTTATCCAAGGAAATGGGCAACAGCGTGCCAACGCTGACCGCGCACTATGCCGGATGGATTAGACCGGACAGCCTGTTTGGAAAATAGTCGGGTCTGACGGAGCGAGCTTTTGAAATTCGATTTGTAATTGTTTTTTGATGCGGGATTTTTGCTTGGCAAGAGCGAAGTATTTTTTATTCCGGCTGAGAATAAGGTCAAGTTGTGCTGAGACGGCCATGTAATCCGACATCAAAGCAGTAATGGTTTGGTTCAAGCCTAGATTAGATGGTATCAAAAGCCATTTGAGCTAGGCTTGAAGCATGAAGAACCGGTATCTGAAAGGGACGCACCTTGGGGCGCGGAAATTCCGACAATTGCTGCGG
>JAISBF010000108.1 GCA_031266335.1 Verrucomicrobiales bacterium | reverse complement strand
GGGGTGTTTCAGCGTTCGGAGGAAATAAACGCAGAACGCTGAAACGCCCCGGCGCTCCGCGCCACCCCGCTACGAGCGGGGAATTGGCTGACGCCTGAAATTGCATGTTAGTTGGCGCCTTCGGAGTGTTTGGCTTGGTAGGCTTTGGCGCCGAGGACGATGATGTCGCCGGGGATGGCGACGGGGTTGCCTTTTAAGAAGCCGATTAGTTGGATGTTCCAGATTTGCGAGTCGTCTTCGGGTAAGGGGTGCGGGTCGCGCCAGGGGCTGTGCAAAACAGTGTATTCTTTGTCCCAGGTGCCGGTGCCGTGGTCGATTTTGGCGATGAAGTACTCGAACTCGCCTTTGACGAAGCTGACGGTGAGCTGGTTGTTTTCGATGTAGGCTTTGAACTCCGGTTTGCCGACGGTTTGGTGTTTGGGCAAGGGGTTCAGGCGCAGGGCGTCCTTGACGTCGGCGGTGGGGTTGGCTTGCAGGAGTTGGTCGGCGAGTAGGATGGCGTAGGTCAGGGCACCGCCGGTGCTGGTTTCGTTGTTGGTGAGGTTCAATTTGGCGGTGAAGGGGCGGATGAGGAGTTCCTTGCCGACGGGGTTCCAGGCGGCCTGGTTTTTATTGGCGATGCGCTCGTGATAGACGTCGAAGGCGTTGGCGGCGTATTCGCGGGTGTGTTCGTAAACGGTGGTGGAAAAAGAGAGTTGCTGGATCAGGTCGGGGTCGAGTTTGTAGATGTTGGAGAAGCGCGGCAGCTCGGTCTTGAAGTTGAGAAGCCAGAGGAAGGCTTGGTCTTCGTTGGCAGGCAAGTAATTGCGGGTGAGGGATTTAATGAATTGGGTGGACATGGTTGGATTCCTTTAGTTGTTGGTTGATATGGGGTTGAAAGGGGTAAAAACGGGTTTGGAGACGTCTTCTCTGGCAACGGAGAGGTCTTCTCTGTTAACAGAGATGTCTTCTCTGACGACGGAGAAGCCTTCTCTGACCGCAGAGACGTCTTCTCTGTTAACGGAGAAGCCTTCTCTGACGACAGAGACGTCTTCTCTGACAATGGAGAAGCCTTCTCTGTTAACGGAGACGTCTTCTCTGACGACGGAGAAGACCTCTCTGTTGGTGGATTTGGTCAATCCGTGACGGGAGTTGTTAACCACATCGGGAATGAAGCAGGCAAAATTTTGCCGGAAAATTAACTCAGGAGCGAGGGAGCGAGGGTAACATTACCCGCCCGGCGGCCGCGTTGTCAAGCTCGGAAATCATGGAGGGCAAACTAACGGGTTATCGGGGAGCGTCAAGGGGATTTTAAAAGTTTTTTAAGTTACGCGGAACCGCGCCAGCTTAAAAAAACTTCCCAATCACTCCAGCGTCCACGCCACCGGCACCTCTTTGTTCAACTTGGTCTGGTTGCTCTTGAACAGCACCTTGCCGTTGCGCGCGCCGTATTCGTGTACCAGCTTGGTGACTTTCACGTCGTAACAACAGTACTCGGCGATCTCCATGATTTTGCCCTCTTTCCACCATTGCAACGCCTGCAGGCCCTCGGCGGTTTTGTTGATGCCGCAGGAGGCTTCGGCGATGGCGTCGAGGCCGACGCGATGGCCGCATTTTTGCTCGATGTCCAGCATCAGATCGAGCGTCGGAATCATTTTGAAATCCAGCATGGTGTAGTGTTCCAGCACCGTGAAGTCAAAGCGCTGATGGTTGAAGCCGATCACCAGGTCCGCGCGAAACAGTTCCTTGATCAGCGCGTCCACCTCGCGCTCGGTGTAAATATTATAACGCCCCGTCCCGGTGCTGTACGTCACGCCGATCGACATCAGCATGTTGCGAATTTTTCCCCAGCCGCCGACTTCCGCCGCGCTTTTCTGGGTTTCCAGATCGAAATAAACAATGTTCCGTGCCATGCGTCCCCAGGGTCAGCGTTTCACCCACTCGCCGCCGGCCGTTTGCACCCACTCGCCGGGATAGGACGCCTGGTAAGCCTTGGTAGCGAAATCCTTGATATACACGTGCAGCGGCTTTTGCAATTCCTCCGCCTTGGCCTTGAACTCCGCGGCGCGGTCGGCGTTCTCGGCGCTGACCGTCAGCTGCGCGTACGCGGCGTATTGCGCGTCGGCGGGCAGTTCGCGAATCGACAGCAGGCCGTCGTTGCCCTCGCCGACGACGCGATTGTTTTTCAAGTCCTGAATCTCCGCCCGCCGGTTGTAACGCCGCTGCGCCGGGGTGGCGTTTGGGTCATCGGCGGCGGCGACGGCCGGCGGTTGCTTGCCGTCGTGCGTGTAAATGTCCGCGCGCATCTGCACGTCGATTTTCACCGGCTCCGGCGTGCCGATGTTCACCGTCGGCGCGCACGCTGACAGTGCCAGCGCGGCGGCGGTCACGGTCAGCGCCGGCCAAAATGTGTGCGGTCTCGTGTTCATCAGTGTGGTGGCGGTTAAAATCCCAGGCCCGGCTTCGCCCGCCAATCGTGCCAGCGCAGGTCAAAGCTACGCTTTCCCTGCCGCCCGTCAACCGACAAGCGCAGAAAACTCTCCGGCGGCGCGTACGTGAACTCCGCGCCGCCGCCGGCGTAGGCGTAATTCTCGAACGCCTCCAGCAGCGCCTTGACCGCCGCGCGCTTCGGCTGCCACCAATCGCCGGGCAGCTTGCGCAGCGCTTCCTCGACCGAGACGATTTTGATTTGCCCCGCGCCGTCCAGCGTCAGCGTCGCGCCCATGCCGGTCACCTCGCTCAATTGGCCGCGCACGATGAAATTCCCCGTCGCGCGCCCGTCCATGATGACATTCTCCGGCGACAACATCCGCGTCAGGTGGCCGAGCGGCACCCGGTCCACCGCGCCCCAGCCCGCCCAGGAAAAATCGTGCAAGTTCACATACACGCCGGCCTCCAGATTGTACTCCCCCGGGCGCGCGTCCGGGCGCTCCGCCGCGGCCCAGAGCTTGGTGATGATGCTGTCGCGCGAGAAGGTCATGAACGTCTTGATGTTGCGCGCCGTCACGCCTTTCCACGCGACTTCCTCGATCTCCAAATTCGGGGTCAGGTTCTGCGCCCGCGGGTCGGTCAGCGGCAGCCCCACGAACAGCGCGCCGCTCAACTGGCGGATTTTCAGCCCGCAGCCGGCGTACTCCAAATCCGTCGGCGGGATGTCGAAGCCGAGTTTGTTGAACGGCAGATCGGCGAAATTATCCAGCACCATGCGCTCGCTCTCCGCCGAGAAAATCATCGGCAGCGGGAAGCCCGGCTTGCCGAGGGCGTACACCACCAGCCGCCCGCCGTGGAGCCGGAAATAATCCAGCGTCCACGGCGCCGCCGGCGCGCCGTCAGCGGGCGTCGCGGCCGGCGACTTGGCCGCCTGCACCTGGTCGGCGAAGAAAAACAAATCCGGGCCGATATACACCGTCGGATTCTTCACCATCAGCGACTTGATATGCTGCCGCTGGAGGCCGGCCCAGTTGAACGTCAGCGCGATTTGCTCGAATTTCAGCACCGCCGTCAGCGGGTCGTAGGGGGAATTGACGACGAGATTCGTCACGCTGACCGTCTGGTCGGCCTGCGCGCCGGGGCCGTCACCGTCGGCGCCGAGCACCAGATTATTCACCACCAGCGGGTCCACCGCGGCAATGTCAATCGGGATGGCCGGCAGCCCCGCGCCGAGATTGTCCAGCGTCAGCGTCCCGTCGCGCACGATCAGCGCGTCGATGGCGAGGCGGAACCCGGCCTGGCCGCCACTGCCGGCGGCGGCTGGCGGTGACGGTGACCGTGGCGCGGGCCGGGCGGGGCCGGCGTTGAGGCCGCGCGAATTTTGAAATTGCTCCAACCCGCGCAACGACAGCGCCGGCCCCTGCACGTTGACCTGCGCGACGCGCCCGCGCGCCAGCTCGAGCCAGCGCCAGTCCACCTCCAGAAAATTGACGCGCGCGAACGGCGCCGCCGCGCCCGGCTGCGCGAGCGAAAGATTCCGCACCCGCAGCGTCCGCCACCCCAGCCGCGCCGAGTCCACGCTGACCGTGACGCCCGCCCGCCGCCCCGCCCATTCCACCACCGGCTTCAATTCCCGGCTCAGCCACCACACTGACAACCCGCCGCTGACGATGACCAGGCTTGTTAATGTTCGCCATTGGTGACGGCGGATGAAATGAAAGCGCGCGCGCATGAGCCATAACTTTACCGCAATCCCGCCGTTTGACAATTCGCGCGGCTGGCTATGTTTTTTTAACCACCGATGGACACCGATGGACACCGATGGACACCGATGGACACCGATGGACACCGATGGACACGGATAAAAAACAAAAAAATAATCCGTGTTCATCCGTGTCCATCCGTGGTTTAAAAAAACGAAAAAAAACTTGCGCAAGTCCATCAGATTCCATATCATCCCATCCGTCAAATCGTCCAATCGAGTTATCAAAACCCGCTGAAGATGAACAAGATCAGTCATAAACCAAGTGAATCGCGCTCACGCGCTCACGCGCTCACGCGCTCACGCGCTCACGCGCTCACGCGCTCACGCGCTCACGCGCTCAAAGCATGACTTCTGCCCCGATTCTCTAATTCCCTCGCGGAGTTTTACCCGCCCCATTCCCCATCCGGTAACACACCGCCCGCCAGCGTCAGCGGCGCGGGGTGGTATTAAGTCAAGACTTGCCATCCTTCGCGTCTTGGCGTCTTTGTGGCCGGAGTTAAAAAATTTATGCACACACCCAACATGAAAACACACAAACTAACCCTGCTATTAACCCTCCTCCCCGCGCTGACGCTGACCGTCTTCGCGGACAACAAAGTCGTCACCAGCGGCACCGTGGTGGAATCCGGCAGCACCTATGCCAGCGTCAGCAACCAAGCCGCCCTGCAAGTCAGCGGCAGCGAGACGCTATATGAGGGCGCCAACCTCACCCTCAGCGCTACCTTTAACACGGGGAACGGCAAGTACGGCGCATTTGCCGACAACCAGGCCCGGCTGGTTTTGTCCGGCGGCACCATCACCACCAGCGGCAGCAGCGGCGCTGTTGGCAACGGCGGTCACGCGCTGTATGTCACCGGCTCCGCCACCGCGCGCGCCGAGCAAATTGATATTCGCACGGCAGGTGACGAAGCGTTCGGGATTTGGGCCATCAACACCGCGACCCTGTCATTGCGCGACGCGGTGATTGAAACCACCGGCAACGGCGGACGCGGCGTGTATCTGTCCCTCCTCGCCACCGGCACCTTGACCAACATCGACATCCGCACCACCGGCTCGAACGGCGTCGGCGTCTATACCACCAACGCGCAGGCGACTTTGCTGGACGTGACCATTGATACCACCGGGGATCACGGCGTCGGCATCGACTCGTGGGGTAGCGACTCCACCATCAGCGGCACGCGCGTCACTGTTAACACCGCCGGCGTTGACGCCCACGGCATCTTGGTGGTCAACGGCGGCACCGTGATGCTGCGCGACAGCGCCGTCACCACCCGGCAGGCCGCGGTAATCAACATTTACGACAGCACCTACCGGCCCGGCTCCGGCGCCCCGTCGCGCGTCATCCTCAGCGGCGGCACTTATGACGCCAACGGCAACGCACTCGTCGGCGCCCGAATCGCCAACGACTCGTCCACCGCGCTGGACACCGCCAACGCCATCGTCGAGATTGAACACGCCACCGTCAGCGGCGCCCAACTGCTCAACAACCAACTGGCCACCGGCACCATCGCGCTGACCTTGACCGACGTGGACGCCACCAACGCTGGCGGCATCACCGTCAGCGGCAGCAACGCCGGCGTCACCACCGTGACCGTCAACGCCGGCAGCGGCGTCAATGGCGCCGTCATCAACAGCGGCAGCGGCGCGCTGACCGTGAACCTGAACAACAGCGCTCTAACTGGCGACGTCACCAACACAGGCGCCGGCACGCTGACCATCATCCTCGACAATGATTCAGTCGGCACCGGCGGCTTCGCTGGCGGCAACCTCATCACCGGCAGCGACAGCGCGTGGACCTTCGACAAAGACAGCCACGGCAACTACGGCGAGAATCATGGCGTGTGGAACATCGGCGATTATGCTGTCACCTTCGACAACCTCACCCACAGCGGCACCGTCACCATCAGCGTCAACAGCGACACCGGCGACGGCGGCTCTATCACCATCACCGATACCGCTGACGGTGAGGGTACCGTTCACATCAACACCACCGGCAACGGCCAACTCAATCCCAACGACGTATTGCCCGGCATCGTCAGCGGCGACGGCACCGAACACTGGCAATGGGATCCGATTGACTGGGGTATCGACACCATCATCAAAGACGGCGACCACTTCATCAAAAGCGGTGTCAGCCCCGCCGGAGCAGTCCTGAACAGCAGCGTGGCCATCCAACAAGCCATGTGGTTCGCACAGCAAAACAGTTTGCTCAAGCGTATGGGCGAGTTGCGTTATGGAGCGCGGGCGTCCCGCCCGCTGGCGGGCGAGACGCCCGCGTTCCATATCATCGAAAACCTCTGGCTCAGAAGCTACGGCCAACAGCTAAACGTCGGCAGCCAAGTATCGGGCAAAGCCTACGAACAACTCATCTACGGTGTCGATCTCGGCACTGACCACAAATTCACCTTGTCCGCTGACAGTGACTTGTATCTGGGCGTTTACGCCGGCTACGGCCGCAGCGACCTCGATTACCGCACCCCCGGCACTGACGGTGAAATCAAC
>JAISBF010000098.1 GCA_031266335.1 Verrucomicrobiales bacterium | reverse complement strand
TGGATTTGATGAACCTTGAAATCACCGAGCGCGGCGGCGTGCAGGACGGCGTGGGGTCGCTCGCGGGCGAGGAGTTGCAACTGCCCCAGCAAGGACTTGCCGGTGCCGAACGGGATGATGTTTGTCACCGTCAGCGGGCCGCGATAGGACGCCATCTCGCTCAACAGCAGCGTGACTTTGAACCCGCTGACGGTCAGCGCGCTGGCGAGGGTGCAACCGAGCGCGCCGGTGGAAAAATTCGTGACGCGGCGCACGTCGTCAATGGGTTCATAGGACGGGCCGGCGGTGATGATGATGGAGTGCATGGTTAACATATTATATACCCTAACCAGGAATTTGGAATTTGGAATTTGGAATTTGCACGGCTATGCTGTGGCGATGCGTCGGGTGATTCTGGGGATTATTTTTTATTTGCTGGCGATTGTCATCGTCAGCGCGGTGTTGACGCCGGTGGCGCACTGGGCAACGTCAGCGGCGGGGTGGGGCTTTCCGGTGCGGCGGGTGTTTAATCGCACGCTGATGGTCGGCGCGATGTTGTTATTGGTGCCGCTGATGTTCTGGTGGCGAATTAATTGGCGGCGGTGCGGAGTCACGGTCAGCGGGTGGGGGAAGATTTTACCGTGGCTGGTGGTCGGCGCGGCGACGATTGCGGTGTTGTACGCGGGGCAGGCGGTGGCGGGCGTGGCGGAGTGGTCGCCACGGCTGGAGTGGTGGCAGCCGTTGATGTTCTTGTTGGTCGCGCTCATCGTCAGCGTGTTGGAAGAAATCATGTTTCGCGGCGTGATGTTTTGCGCGTGGATTTCGGAACACCAATGGCGGACACTGGCGGTGGCGGTCGTCGGCTCGGCGTTTTTCGCGACGGCGCATTTCATCAAGGCGCAAAATCCGGCGGGCGAAGTGACGTGGCTGACCGGTTGGCAAATCTGGGCGGAAATGGGCGGTCACTTTTTGGTGTGGCGGGAACTGGCGATGCGCTGGCTGACGCTGTTCTGGACGGGCATGATGCTGTGCGCGGTGACCTGGCGCACGGGCGCGATTTGGGCGGCGGTGGGCCTGCACGCGGGCTGGGTGCTGGCGCTGAAGGTCAGCGGCCGCCTGGTGGCGACGCACCCGGACAGTGGCTCGCTATGGTTTGCCGCGGACGCGCTGGAAGGATTGTGGCCGGCGCTGTTGTTGCTGGTGATGTTTTTAATTCAAATCGCCAAACGCAAATCGCCAAACCAATTGATTCGTTAAATCAATCATAGTTTTGAGCTTTGCGTTTTGAATTTTGAGTTAACCCTTATGCGCCGATGGCTCGACAGTTTGCTGGACTTGATTTACCCGGAACCACCGTCAGCGGGGGAATTGCGGGCGGTGGCGGAGCCGTTCTGCCACGTGTGCGGCGAGCCGTTCGCGGGGGAGTTGAATCCGCTGAGCGTGTGCGGGAATTGTCGCGGGCGGGAGTGGTTTATCGGCATGGCGCGCGCGGCCTACCGGTCGGAGGGCGGGGTGCGCGACGCGCTTCACGGGTTTAAGTATAACCAGCAGTTTCATCGGCTGCGGTCATTGTCAGCGTGGTTGCGCGAGGGGTTTGAACGGTTTTACCGCGACGCTGAGTATGACGCGCTGGTGCCGGTGCCGCTGTATCCGTTGCGACGGCGGGAGCGCGGCTACAATCAATCGGCGGAACTGGCGGCACGCCTGGGGAAGGCGGTCGGACTGCCGGTGTGGGACGCGCTGCGGCGGGTGAAAAAGACGCGGACGCAGACGCGGCTCAGGCGCAGCGAGCGGATGAAGAATTTGCGCGCGGCGTTCGCGGTGCGCGAAAAATTCGACGTGCGCGGGAGGCGGCTGCTCATCATTGACGATGTGTTCACCACGGGCGCGACGATTAACGCTTGCGCGCGGGCGCTGCGGCGGGCGGGCGCGGCGCGGCTGGACGCGCTGACGGTGGCGCGGGGGTGAGGGATTGTGACGCAAAGAGGCGAAGGTCCCAAGCCACGCAAAGGATTTTTTAGATTTTAACTTTTCAACAAACTTTGCGAGTCTTGGTCCCTTCGCGTCTTTGCGTCAAAAAAATTATGACTTATCACGAGGCGATTGAGTGGTTGTTCGGGTTGCAGAAGACCGGCGTTAAGTTGGGCTTGGACAACATGCGGCGGTTGTGCCGCGCCATCGGCGGGCCTGACCAACGCTTGAAATATATCCACCTCGCGGGCACCAACGGGAAAGGGTCGTGCGCGGCGATGTTGGAAGCCATCTTGCGGCACGCGGGGTATAAGACGGGGCTGTACACGTCGCCGCACTTGGTGGAATTTGGCGAGCGGATTCAAGTCAATCGCGCGCCGCTGACGATGACCCAGGTCGCGGAGCAGACGGCGTGGTTCAAGGCGGTCGTCGAGCGCGCGCGCGCGGATGGTTGGGAGCCGACGTTTTTCGAGGTGGTGACGGCGATGGCGTTGCGCGAGTTTGACTGTCAGCGGGTGGATATGGTCGTGTTGGAAACGGGACTCGGCGGGCGGCTCGACGCGACGAACATCGTCACGCCGGAGTGCAGTGTCATCACGGGCATCGGGTTTGACCACATGGAATATCTCGGCGACACGCTGGCGCTCATCGCGGGGGAAAAAGCCGCCATCATCAAGCGCGGGCGGCCCGTGGTGGTCGGCGGGATGGCGGAGGAGGCGCGGCAGGTCATGGTCAGCGTCGCGCAAGAGCGGGGGAGTCCGCTGTATTTTCCCAAGCCGCTGCCGGTGAATTGCCGGCTCGGCCTGGCGGGCAATTACCAGCGCGCCAACGCGGCGCTGGCATTGCGCGTGTGCGACGCGCTGGGCGTCAGCGGCTGGCGGATTCCTGAGGCGTCGCGGTCAGCGGGGCTAGCTGGGGCGGAATGGCCGGGGCGTTTTCAAATTCTTTCCAATAATCCGTTGATTATTCTCGACGGCTCGCACAATCCGCAAGGTTTGGCGGCGACACTGTCAGCGTGGCGCGACCTGACCGGCAGCGAGCCGCCGCGCGTCATCTTCGGTTGCCTGAAAGACAAGGAC
>JAISBF010000065.1 GCA_031266335.1 Verrucomicrobiales bacterium | reverse complement strand
TTGCGGCGGATATTGTCCAACGCCAGCTTGCGCGCCGCGCTCACCGCCTGGCGGCTGATGCCCAGCCGCCGCGCCGTGACCTCGCTGCTGACATCGTTCATGTAATCCTCGACAATGCGCCGCATCCGCGCCGGCAGCGCGCCGACCGCGCGCACCAGTTCCGCCCGCGTTTCCGCCCGCTCCATCGGCAACGTCGTGTCATCGTCAGCGGCAACCAAGTCCAGCCGCGTCCCCTCACCGTCAGCGTCCAGCGGCGCGTCGAGGCTCGCGCTGCTCAACGGCGCGCGGTTGCGCTGGCGCCGGTACAAGGTCTTTAATTCGTTGTCAATCACCCGCCCCGCGTAGGTGCCGAACGGCACCCCGTGCGCGGCGTCATAATGCCGCGCCGCGTTGACCAGCGCTTTTTTCGCCTGTTGCTGAACGTCAGCGGGTTCGACGCCGGGGATATTGGTGTAACGGTTCGCCCACCAATTCGCCAGCGCGACGTTCTCCGTGACCAGCTTGCCCGGCGTTTTGTCGCGGTCGCGGTGGTCAGGCCGTGACTGAAAATCAAACTCGCCCGCGTTGCGATATAATCCCAAGTCAAGGAACCGCTGACCGTCAGTGTTAGCCCGCCGCCCCGCGTGCAGCGTCTCCGCCGGCTTGCGGCTGACCAGCTTCAGCACTTCCTCCTGCTCGGCCAGCGCGTCGCGCAGCGCCCGGGTTTTCGGGAACGGCTTGGCCAATTCCTCCCGCGCCACCCGCCGCCGCTCCTCGTAACGCGCGAGGTGCGTGTTCGCCGCCGCCACCTCGTTCTTCAGGTAGGTCGGATACGCCGCAAGGTCGCGCAACAGCCAGCCCGCCGAGCGTCCGCGCGCGATGAGCTTGCCGTTCAATGTTGCCGGAACTTCAATCTCCCAGCGTTTTTCAGGGTTAACCTCGGCGAGTTTCTCCCGCAACTCCGGCTTGCCCAGCGCGATGTCGCTGCCGTTGAACTGAATAGTGCCCAGCGGCGCGTTCACGGCGGGGCTGGTGTCGGGATTCTTGACGCCGCGAACGAGCTTCAGCCGCTCGTCAAACAGCCCCTTCAATAATTCCGTCGCCGCCTCCTTGCCCTCGGCGCTTTGACCGCTGACGGTGAGCAGGGTTTTCCCGTCCCAAGCCGCCACCGCTGACGCTGACGTTCGCGCCTCGTCGGCACGGCGCTGCTCGGCGGCGATTTGCAACTCCGCCTGGCGGATTGCCGCCTGTTGCTCGCCCATGCTGGCGCGCCATGCCCGCTCCTCATTCTCCAACTCGCGCACCCGATTGTCCGCCTCGAATTTCCGCATCCCCAGCGCGCCGGACAACACGGCTTTCTGCTCGGCGAGATTGAGCAAGCCGGTGTCGTCCTCGACGCTGCGCGTGTTCGCCTTGCCGCTTAACACCTGTTTGATAAACCGTTCCTTGGTCTCTAATTTCTGCCACAGCGCCGCGTCCAGCGTGTCCTTCATGCCGTAGCGGTAAATCTCCACGGGCACGCCCAGTTCGGCGTGCAGGTTGCCCTGCCGGTACACGCGCCCGTCGCGCTGCTCAAGCTCGGCGGGCGTCCACGGCACATCCAGATGGTGTGCCGCCATCATGCGCCGCTGCATGTTGACGCCGGTGCCCAGCTTTTGGGTGCTGCCGATGACAATCCGCACCGCGCCGCTGTTCACCCGCTCAAACAGCGCGTCCTTCTGCTTGTCGTTCTTGAAGTCGCTGATGATGGCAATCTCCCGCTCCGGCACGCCGGACGCCGCCAACTTGCGCTTGAGGTCGCGGTACAAATTAAACCCGCCATCCCGCTCCGCCTGTGCGTCAGCCTGCGCGTCGCTGACGTTGACCTGCTCCGCCTCCTCGCGCTCCAAGCCCGCGTCGCTGAACGTCAGCGCCGAGGTGTGCAGCGGGCGGTAGCTGTCGGCGAAAATGACCTGCGTGCCCTGATAGTCAGCGCCGCGCCGGTACAATTCCAGCACTTTCCTGATGGCGATGTTGACCTTGCTGCCCGCCTCGTCCCGCGCCCGCGGGTCAATCAGTCGGATATCAATCGCCGCCATCTTCGCCGCGTTGTAGGTCAGCAGCGGCAGATAGGACATTTCCTTCTTCTCCGCGCCAGTGGCGCTGTCGTAGCGGTCGATGACCTGCTTGATAAACTCGGTGAACTTCTCCACCTGCGGCGTGCGCGGCACGGCGACCAGTTCCGGCTGGCCGCCCTTGATTGCCGGACGGCCCTTCACCTGCATGTCCGCGCCCATCTTCACCTCGGCGGCGGACAGGAAAAACTTGTTCCACTCCGGCAGGTTCGCCAGCGTCGCCAGCCGGTCAATCCGCTTGTACGCGCCGTTGGCGCGCAACTCCGCGCTGTCGCTGATGGTGGCGAAGGTCGAGACAAAGCGGTCGAACGTCCGCGCGTTGAAGTCGCGCAACAAATCCGGCGCGACCAGCCGCACCATGTTCCAGCTTTCGCCGAGCGTGTTGGTCACCGGCGTGCCGGTCATGGTGAACACATTGCGCCCCTGGTTGCGCTCCTGAATAAACCGCGCCTTGGTCAGCAAGCCGGTGCCGCGCAAGCTCTCGCCGCCGTCAATGCCCGCCACGCGATTGAGTTTGCTGACGAACGGGAGCTTTTTGTACAAGTGCGCCTC
>JAISBF010000007.1 GCA_031266335.1 Verrucomicrobiales bacterium | reverse complement strand
GGGCCGGGGGTGGGGCCGATTTGCGTCGCGGAACATTTGCGCGCGTTTTTGCCGGGCCGTCCCGCTGACGGTGAACGCAGTGTCAGCGGGGCGCGTTACGGCAGCGCGGGGGTGTTGTGCATCCCGTGGATGTATCTGGCGATGATGGGCGGCGGCGGGTTGGCGCGGGCGAGCGCGCTGGCGATGTTGAACGCCAACTACGTGGCCAAACGGCTGGCGGGTCATTATCCGGTGCTGTTCAAGGGTGACGGGTATGTGGCGCACGAGTGTATTTTGGATTTGCGCCCGCTGAAGGTGACGAGCGGGGTGGAGGTGGAGGATGTGGCGAAGCGGCTGATTGATTACGGTTTTCACGCGCCGACGATGTCGTGGCCGATTCCCGGCACGCTGATGGTGGAGCCGACGGAGAGTGAGTCGCGGGAGGAGCTGGACCGTTTTTGCGACGCGCTGATCGCGATACGCGGGGAGATTGCGGAAATCGAGGGCGGCGTGTTGGGGCGCGTGGATAATCCGCTGAAGGGCGCGCCGCATCCGGCGGAGTCGGTGCTGGCGGATGAGTGGCGGCGGGCGTATGCGCGCGAGCGCGCCGCTTACCCGCTGCCGGTGTTGCGCGGGAACAAATATTGGCCGCCGGTGGCGCGGGTGGATAATGTGCATGGCGACCGGAATTTGTGTTGCCGCTGCGCGTGAGCTGCCGCGGGGCTTTTCGATTGCGCTCCGGCCGGCCGGCGCTTATGCTGCGTGGCCATGAAATTCATCAGTCTCCTCACCATCATGTGCCTGCCGCTGACAGTCAGTCTCGCCCAGGACACGAACAAAGCCATCGCCAACACGGTCAATGAAGTGCGCTTCCTCGAGCAAAACAAACAGCGCGAGGGCGTCAAGGTCACCAAGTCCGGCCTGCAATACGAAGTCGTCAAGGAAGGCGCCGGCGAGTCCCCCAAACCCAACCACACCGTCACCGTCCACTACGAGGGCAAACTCATCGACGGCACGGTATTTGACAGCTCCTACCGGCGCAACGCGCCCGCCACCTTCGGCGTCACGCAGGTGATTGCCGGCTGGACCGAGGGCCTGCAACTGATGAAACCCGGCGCGACTTACCTGTTTTATATCCCGGCCAAGCTGGCCTACGGCGCGCGGGGCGCCGGGGATAAAATCGGGCCGAACGAGTGTTTGATTTTCAAGGTTGAATTGCTCTCCGTGCAGTAGTTTTTTTTTAACCACGGATGGACACCGATGCACACGGATAAAAAACCAAATAAATAATCCGTGTTTATCGCTAACACTCCTAACCCTCTGCGCCCTCAGCGTTGGCTTCGCCGCCAAGCGGCTCGGCATCAGAGCGAGCGTGTATTTGCTCGCTTACTTCACCGCGTTGAACGTGTTCGCAGATCCGAAAGTCATCAACACCGCCACCACGGTGATCGAATCGGGCAGCAGTTACACCGGCGGCTCCGGCTACGCGGCCTTGCACGTCAGCGCGAGCGGCGCCTATTACCACGGTGAGATTGGCAATAATGTGCGGATAACCACGAATGACGGCTTGGAATCGATTATACCTCACGAAGGATTATACGCTGCCGGCAGTGGGACGCTGCTGGTGACTGGCACGGGAGTTAGCGTTCGCTCAACATCAAACGCCGCATCGGTGGCTGGCGGTTACTTGGACTTGGGGCGTGGAACGGAACTGGCGACGCAGTTTATGACCATCGCGCTCAACACCGGCACCATCGTCGGGGTGGACACGAAGGCCACCTCCCAGCAAAGCGGCGGCATCCGCGTGGTGAACGGAAATGACAGCTACCTCCATCTGGTCAATCCAAATATTCAGGTTGAAAACACGGTCATCGCGATTGCCGGCAGCAGGACCGCGGGTGGTGACACCGTGCATATCGAAGGCGGCAGCATTATTTCCACGGCGGGCGAACTCATCAGATCAGGTAGCAATAGTGACGGTATAATGATGAACTCCGGCACGGTCATCATCAAAAACACCAAAGTAAGCCTGGGCAGCGACAACTTGCTGGTTTCATCCGGCTCCACCTCGGTGCACCTCATCGCCGAAGACACGGACTTGCCCGGCAACATCATCGGCAGCGACACCGCCATCATCGATGTCACCCTCAGCGGCCCTGGCAGCAGCATCACCGGCGACGTATTCCAGAATGACGCCGCCGTCGTCACCGTCACCCTCAACAGCGGCGCCACCGGCAGCGGCGGCTACACCGGCGGCAATCTTATCACTGGCGGCGATAGCACCTGGACTTTCGATAAAGACAGCCGCGGCAACTACGGCGAGAATAACGGCACTTGGAACATCGGTGATTACAACGTCACCTTCGACAACCTCGACCACAACGGCACTGTCACCATCAGCGTCAACAGCGACACCGGCGAGGGTGGCTCCATCACCGTAATCGACACCGCTGACGGTGACGGCACCATCCACATCAACACCACCGGCAACGGCCAAGCTGATCCCAATCAAGTCCTCCCCAACATCGTCAGCGGCGACGGCACGGAACACTGGCAATGGGATCCGATCGACTGGGGCATCGACACCATCATCAAGGATGGCGACCACTTCATCAAAAGCGGTGTCAGCCCCGCCGGCGCCGTCCTGAACAGCAGCGTGGCGATCCAACAAGCCATGTGGTTCGCGCAGCAAAACAGTTTGCTCAAGCGTATGGGCGAGTTGCGCTATGGAGCGCGGGCGTCTCGCCCGCCAGCGGGCGGGACGCCCGCGCTCCATGAGCTGATAGAAAACCTCTGGCTCAGAAGTTACGGCCAACAGCTAAACGTCGGCAGCCAAGTATCGGGCAAAGCCTACGAACAACTCATCTACGGCGTCGATCTCGGCACTGACCACAAATTCACCTTGTCCGCTGACAGTGACTTATATCTGGGCGTGTACGCCGGCTACGGCCGCAGCGAC
>JAISBF010000195.1 GCA_031266335.1 Verrucomicrobiales bacterium | reverse complement strand
AGCGCGTGAGCGCGTGAGCGCGTGAGCGCGTGAGCGCGTGAGCGCGTGAGCGCGTGAGCGCGTGAGCGCGTGAGCGCGGTGTACTTACGTTATGACTTATCTTGCTCATCTTCAGCGGGGTTCAATCGCGGATTGACGATATGGAATTGGGCGGGCTTGCGCAAGGTTTTTTTCGTTTTTTTTAACCACCGATGGACACGGATGAACACAGATTTTTTTTATCCGTGTCCATCCGTGGTTAAAAGAATCAGCGCGCCAATGTGCGGTAAAAGCGTAAAAAGTCTTGCATTCAAGTTGGCAGCCAATACTTTAATCCCTTAACCATAAGCCAGTATCGTTTTGAAAAAGGTAACCAAAAATCCCAAGTTATTGATTTTGACGGAAATCAAACGCAGCCAGGGCCTCTCTGTGGCGGAACTGTGCGACCGCGTCGGCCTTTCCTATATGGGAATCAAGCAGCATTGCATCGCGCTGGAGCGCGAGGGCTATCTGGACACTTGGCGGCGGCCCAAGGGCATGGGCCGGCCGGAAAAGGCCTACCGCCTGACGCAGACCGCGCAGGAATTTTTCCCCACTGAATACAGCAATTTCACCACCGAGATTCTCGACTCGGTGCGGGAGATTTACGGCCCCAGCGCCGCCGATAAAATCCTGTTCAATATCTACCGGAATGAAATCGACAAGCTGAAAGCCGGCGTCAGCGGGTTGAAGCTGGGGGAAAAAATGCGCCAGCTGGCCGCGTTGCGGGATGAGCGCGGTTACATGAGCGAGTATTATTTCAACCGGGACCACGGCCGCCATGAAATCGTCGAGTATAACTCGCCTATTTTGCTCTGCCTGGACCGGTTCCCGATTTTGCGCGACCTGGAAAAGCAATTGTTCGAGCGTCTGCTCGGGGTTGATATTCAGCGCAATGAAGAACGGATTTCCGGTTTGTACAAGTGCGTCTTCCGCGGCGTCTGAGCGGGGCGGTGAAGTTTAAAATGAATTGCCAGGCGGCGAGATGTCGCGGGCGCCGCCAGTGGTCACCCGGATGTCATGCGTCAGCAGCCGCTCGCCCGCCAACCAAAAGTTTCCCTCGAAACACCGCCCGGCCAGCGCGTGCGGCAGCCACAGGCTGTCGTCCGCCCACATTCGGTCATACGGAATCGCCGTCACCGGCGCCCAGAACGGCAGCGCCTCGTCGGTCTCGCGCAACGTGCCGGTCAGGCCGCTGGCGGTGAACACGGCGCACCACAGCGCGTAGCCGTCGCAAAACTGGAACCGCAGCACCCCCGCCGCGCGCAGGCCGAGGGGCGTTACGCCGACCTCCTCCCGCGTCTCGCGCACCGCCGCCGCTGCCGGTGATTCGCCCGCCTCCAGCCGTCCGCCCGGCCCGTTGATTTTGCCCGCGCCCAGGCCGCGTTTTTTGTGGATTAACAAGATTTGCCCGTCGCTGACGATGAAGCACAACGCGCCGCGCTCGACGGGCTGCCAAACCGTCCAGTCGGGCGCTGCCGGTGAGTGGGAGTCGGTCGCCATCAGCGCCGCCGATCCTGTCGCAGCAATTTTTGCCGCGCGCGTTGCAACACCTCGCGCTCGTCCGGTGCCAGCGCCGCCAGCCCCTCGCGGGAAATTTTTTCCAGCACCGAGTCCACGCTGGCTTCCTCGCGCCGCGCCCGCTGACGTTGAGCCGCCGCCCGGTCGCGCCGGCGCCGTTCCGCGCGCTCCCGCCGCGCTTGCTCCAGCCAATCCAGCCAGCCGGCGTCCGCGCCCGCCCCGGCGGCGCGCGTCAAGCCGGCGGCGGCCGCCGCCACCACCCAGAACCGCGCCAGTCCCGGCCACTCGCGCTGCGCCAGGAAATACACGCTGAACACCAGCAGGAAAATCCAGACCACCCATTTGGCGGCAATCAACCCGAACAGTCGCGCCGTCGGGTAAATCACCGCGAACGCCACGCCCATCCCGAACAACAACATGCCGGAACCCGCCAACGCCGCGGCGGCCAGGCCGCGCAGCGCCAGCATGGTCAGCGGCTGCACCACGATCAGCAGCCCGTACAACGCCGCGTAGGCCCGGCGGCCGAGACTGCGCTCCACTTCGCGGCCGAACCAAAAGAACATCAGCATCTCGATGGCAAAGAAAATATGCTCGCTGCGGATGTCGTGATAGAACGGATAGGTCAACAGAGTCCAGTAGTGACCGGCGGCGAGGTAGTGCGCGGGGAAAAAGCACGTCCAGCTTTGCCATGACCGCAGAACGGCGGGAAACCAGCTCAGCACCACGGCCGTCGCCACCATCGCCAGCACCTGCGACGCCACCAGGATGGTGGTCAAATCCACCGGCACCCCGCGAACGTGCGTCAGCGGGGCGGTGGAACGTGAATCGGGCGACCAGTTACGGTGCGGCATGGCGGCTAAATTATCCCGCCTGCCGCCGTGAGGCAAGCGGGATTCCGGGTTTCAAATACAGATTGCACGCTGATGATGTTCATTGGCGCGACGCCGCAAACCATCGGCAGCGGTTACAGTATCTTCGCGCCTTGGCGTCTGCGCGGCCGGAGTTGTTCCAACCAGGCTGCCGGCGCGTCGGACACCAGTGTCAGCCGCGCCGACCACCCGGCCAGAAACACCGGCGCGGTTTTGCCGAGCTTGGTATGGTCGGCGCAAACCAGCACCCGGCGGGCGCGGCGCATAACCGCTTGCTGTGCCCTGACGATTTCCGCCTGGGTGTTCCACAAGCCGTCACGGTCAGCGCCCTCGACGCTCATCGCCGCCAGGTCGTAGTCAAACCCGCCCAGGATTTTCCGCGCCGTCCGCCCGACTAGCACCGATTGCCGCCGCAAAAATTCGCCGCCGCTGAGGATGACCTTGACGCCGGCCGCGTCCGCGAGCAAATCCGCCACCGGCAGGCTGGCCGTCACCACCGTCAGCGGCCGGATGCCGCGCTCCAGCAGCAGTTGCGCCACGGCGTAAATGGTCGTGCCCGCGTCCAGGTAAACCGTCATGCCCGGCTTGATGTGCGTGACGGCCTGTTCCGCAATCAGGCGCTTGGCGCCGGCGGCCCGGCTCTGCCGCTGCTGGAACGACGGGAAGCGCAGGTTGAAGTCCACCAGCGCGCCGCCGCGGGTGCGGGTGATGCGGTTGGCCCCGGCCAGCGCGGCCAGGTCGCGCCGCACCGTCGCCTCGGAAATTTGCAGCCGCGCGCAAAGTTCGCGCACTTCCAGGTAACGGTTTTCCCGCAACAATTGCGCCAGCCGCTCGCGCCGGGCGTGGACGATGTCGATGGAAACTCTCATGCCGCTGACCGTCAGTCCACCAGCCACGCGATTTGCGCGCCGGGGCCGTGGACGCCCTGGATTAAAATGCCCTCAACGTCAGCGGTTTTCGACGGCCCGGTGGCGAACACCACATACGGGTCGTCGCCCAGCCGCGTCAGCGCCTCGGGCAGCGTGAGAAATATGTCGGCGCGGCGCACCACCGCGACATGTACCCACGGCGCCAGCGCGGCGAGGCGGTCGCAGGTGGCGCGGTCTTTCAGTATCAGCGAGCCGGTCTCGGCAATGGCGCCGCTGGCGATGGTCGCGCCCACCGCGTAATCGTCCGGCCGCTGACGGTCGAAAGTTGTCGTCCATTCGATATCCAGGCCGCCGAGCGTCGCCGACAGCGCCGGGTCGCACACGCCGCGCTTGGTGTCGTGCCTCGCCAACTCGGCCTTTAGCTCGCCAAGGTCGCTGACGGTGACCCCGCCGGCGGCGGCGAAATTTTTGCGGAACACCGCCTCCGCCGATCCGCCCGCCACGCGCGGCTTGGCTACCAGGTCAGTGTCAGCGTATGGTGGATACGGCGCCCGCGCGCTGTTGGCGCTCAGTGCCTGGCTGATTGTTGCAAAAAATTCTTCTTTCGTTGCCATCGTCTTGCTCCCAGTCATGGTTATTTTGCGGCCAGCGAATTCATTGCTGCCCCCGTTGTTTAAACCATTGCCTGAATGCGCCGCCGCGAAACTCCGGCAGCGTCCGCCGCCGCGTCCAGGCGCGCAACGGCGGCACCGGCAGCCAGTCCAGCGGCAGCCGGTTCGCCAGCCGGCTCGCCGTCAGCGCCGCCCGCCACAGCGGCGGATGCGTCGCCACGGCGGCGAACCCGCCCATCGGCGGCGTGCCGCGCGCTGACAGTGCCGCGTGCGCGCGCTTGGCCCGGTCGCGCAGACGCAGCAGCAAGTCGGGCAGCGCGATGTTCACCGGGCAGGCGTCGCCGCACGCGCCGCACACGCTGCACGCCTTCGGCAGGTCGGCGAATTGCGCGAAATGTTCGCCCGCCAGCAGCGGCGTCAGCACCGCGCCGACCGGCCCCGGATACACGGCGCGGTAGGCGTGGCCGGACGCCTGCCGGTACACGGGGCAAATGTTCATGCACGCGCCGCAACGGATGCAGCGCAGGATTTCCCGGTACTCGGCGCCCAGAATATCCGTGCGCCCGTTGTCCAGCAGCACGACGTGCAGCTCCTCCGCGCCGCTCGGCCGACCGTCAGCGCGCGGGCCGCTGATGAACTCGGTGTAGGCGGTGAATTGCTGGCCAGTGGCCGAGCGCACCAGCAAATTCAGGAACACGCCGAGGTCACGGTCAGCGGGCACGATTTTCTCGATGCCCACCAGCGCGATGTGCAGGCGCGGCGCTGACAGTGAGAAGCGCGAGTTGCCCTCGTTGGTCACCAGCACCAGGCGGCCCGATTCCGCCACCAGGAAATTCGCGCCGGTGAGGCCGGCGTCGGCGCGCAGGAACCGGTCGCGCATGAACCGGCGGGCGCGGCGGGTGATGGTTTCCGGCTCGTCATTGTAAGCGCCGAGGCCGTGCCGCTCGAAACTTTGCGCGATTTGCCGCCGGTTTTTGTGCACCACGGGCGTGACGATGTGGCTTGGCGTGTCGCCGTCGATTTGCAAAATGAACTCGCCGAGGTCGGTCTCGACGCTCTCGATGCCGCGCGTGGCGAGGTAGTCGTTGAGATGAATCTCCTCGGTCGCCATGCTCTTGGACTTGACCACGGTTTTTGCGCCGCGCTGTTGCAGCAGGTCGCCAATGATGCGTCGCGCCTCCTCACCGTCAGCGGCGCAATGCACCCGCGCGCCGTTGCGCTCTAGGCTGGCGACGGCCTGCGGCAGATATCGGTCGAGATGGTCGAGCGTGTGCTGCTTGATTTGCCCGGCCAGCGCGCGCAGCTTTAGCGGGTCGGCATAGTCAGCGGCCAGCAATTGTGCGCGCTTATCCGACTTGATAGCCGACGCCGAGTGTACCGCCGCGTACACCTCGCCGCTGATGGTGGCGACAAACCGGTCAATCGGCTGGCCGAAATGTGGCACCGCAAATTCGTGTTCATTCGTGTTCATTCGTGGTGAATTTTCCTCTCCGCCACCAGCGCGTCGCGCAGCACCTGAATCGCGTGCCGCACCGGCAGTGGGTGGCCTTGTTTCTCCGCCAGCCCGCGCAGGTGCATCAGGCAGCTCATGTCCGCCGCCACCAGCAGGTCGGGTTCGGCGGCGCGGATGTTTTGCAATTTCAACAGGCCCATGTTGGCGGAGACGTGCGGGAACGCGACGCTGAAGGTGCCGCCGAAACCGCAACATTGCTCCGGCTCGGCGTGCCCGACAAGCTCCAGCCCGCGCAAACTGCCTAGCAACTGCCTGGCCGCTGCCGGGGTGCCGGTGCCGCGCAGGTGGCACGAACTGTGAAAGGCGATTTTTTTGGCGCAAGTTCCTTCCCAGGTTTTTACGCCGAGGCCGCTGACGATGAAATCCAGCACTTCCCACGTCCGCCCCGCGAGGTCGCTGACGGTGGCGAAATCCGGCTCGTGCTCGAACGCCAGCGACGCGCCGTGAAACAGCATCGCCGCGCACGAGCCGGACGGCAGCACCACCGGCCCGCTGCCGGTGAACTGTCGCGCGGCGTGGCGGACCATCCGGCGCGCCGCCGACCAATCCCCCGCGTTAAATGCCGGCTGCCCGCAACAAGTTTGTCCTTCGGGAAATTCCACCTCGCAACCGAGATACTCTAACACCTGCACCGTCGCCTTCGCCACATCGTCGAAAAAAGCGTCGCACAGGCAGGTCGCCATCAATTGCACTTTCTTGCCCGTGGCACGGTCAGCGGGAACAATCATGCGAGCCACCCTAGCGATATGACTGTTTCCCGTCAAATATGACGTTTGCGACAACGCCGGTTCGTCCCGCCCGCGCGTCATCCTGAGCGCAGTCGAAGGAGCGGAACGACCTGGTCAAGGGTTGTCCGCAAACTCGCGGAAAATCCAGATGGGTATGGGACAGTTACAGAGCAAAAAGCAAAATGCAAAAAGCAAAATTCAGTTTCCCCCACCGTCAGCGGCGGACGGGGGGAGGCGCTGGAAAACATAAACCGCCGCGCCGCGTTGAGGAGCGGCCGGGACGGTGGTGAAGGAATGCCAGAATAGTTCGGGGCGATAAATCGCAGCCGGCCAGATGTCCAGCCGGGCGGCGAGTTCGTACTGTGCCGGAATCGGGCTGTCGCGCAAGGCCCGGCGCAAGGCTTCGAATTGCCCCGCGCCGAAGGCCACGAGGTAGTCCGGCGGCGGGCCGCCCTTGAACCACTTCGCGTCGAGGGCGCCGAATTTTTTCGTGTCGCGCATGTGCGCGTCGAGTTGCCAGACGTAAAGCTGGCGCGGCGCCAGGAACAACAGCGGGTACACGTCCGCGTTCGGCTCGACCAACACCGTCGCGCCGGGCGGCGTGTGCTCGCGCAGCCACGCGGCGGTCGGCGTGAACGGGTCGGTGCGCGGCGGGGTCAGTAGCTCGCGCGCAAACTGCCAGGCGGTTGACCGCGCGCCCTCCGGCAGCCACCAGCCGCCGTTGCCGAGATTGGTGAACGCCACCAGCGCCGTCACCGTCAGCGCCAGCCACCAGCGGCGCCGGCACAGCAGCGCGATGCCGGCGGCCTCGACCAGCAGCAGCAGCGGGATGAGTTGCGCGTTGAACCGCACATCCGCCACCGTCGTGGCCCACTTGAACTGCGTGGAGCATTGGCTCACCATCAGCGTCATGACCAGCGCCGCCAGCACCGCGCGATACACCCACCACCACCGCGCGCGCCACGCCAGCGTCAGCGCCGCCAACACCGGCAGCGCCGCGTAAAATTCGCAACGGTTCAGGTCGCGGAGATGCCAGTAAAATATCGTCAGCGTGTCGCAAAAATCGTTCGCCGGAGTACCGTTGTCATAATACTGGCCATTGAAACCCGTGCTCCACGGATTCCAGCAACAATACACCCACGCCACACCCGCCGCCTGCGGTACCGCCAGCGCGCACAACTCGCGCCACGAAAAATCCCCGCGCCGCCACCCCAGCCAGTCCACCGCCAGCGCCGCGCCCGCCGCCACATACACGATGGGTTGCGAGCACAGCAGCCCCAGTAACGCCAGCGATAACAGCACAAAATCCCGCCGCCGCCCGCGCCACCGCCACCAGCCGTACGCCGCTGCCAGTGTACACAGGCTGCTCAGCCCGTAATAGCGGCATTGGCGGAAAAACAGCCAGAACGACACATTCCCTAGCACCAGCAGCGCCACCAACGCCAGGCGCCGCGGCCCGCCGAGTTCCCGCGCCCAGCGCAGCAACAGCGCCACCGTCAGCAGCCCGATTAGCGCGTGCGGCAGACGCGCGGTCCACGGCGTCTCACCGAACAGCCGGAACGACGCGGCGGTCAGGTAGATGGGCAGCGCCGGCGTGGCCCGCTCGCGCAAATGGTCGTCCAAATGCAGGCCGTTGCGAATGGCGGACAAATTGCCGTCGCCGACCCACGCCGACGTGTCGCCGTGCCGCGCCGCGCCTTTCGCGGCCATCGCCGTCAGCGCCTCGTCCTCCCACAGCGCGTAATGGCCGAGGTTGTAAAACAAGAAAAACACCGTCGCTAGCAGCGCAAGCGTCACCAGCGCGTAATAATGCGGATATTGCGCCAATGTTCGTGCCACGGTCAGCGTCCAGGTTTTTATTTGGTCAATGTTCATGGTGCAAAAAAATATGGTGGTCTGATATTGGTCAACGTCGGCGCGGTTGCAGGCCGGTGGCGGTGATGACGCTGGCTTCCTGGTATTCGTAGTCGGTGTTGACTGACCAGAGGTCGTGCGGCGGCGGGGCACCGTCAGCGGCAGCGGCGAGGTTGTCGGCGGCGAGCAGGCCCATCAGGATGCTGTGGTCTTGGTTGTTGTATTTGAACGCGCCGTAACGGCCGATGAGGGTCAGGCCGGGGATGGTTTTGAGATAATTTGCCACCACGGTCAGCGGTTGCTTGTAGCCGCGCTCGTACACGGGGTAGGAGCGGTGGAGGCGCTCGACGTGGCCGGCGGTGATGGCGAGGCCGCGCGGGAGCAGGCCGGAGCGTTTGATTTCGTCGGTGGCGAGGGCGGTGAGCGCGGCGTCGGGCAGGCGCCAGAAGGCGTCGGCGTCGTTGCACCAGTATTCGAGGGCGAGGATGGTGGCGCGCTCGGCGCCGGTGAGCGTGGGCGACCAGTTGCGGAAGTTGGTGATGCGCCCGCAGCGGAGGTCGGCGGCGTGGACGTAGAGCCAGTTGTCAGGGAAAAGGCGGTCGGCGTCCAGTTGCAGGAAAACGAGGATGGTGTTGCGGTATTTTAGGCGCGCGCACGCGCTGAGCACCGGCACCGGCGCGGGTTCCAGGCGGGCGACGAGGTCGGTCAGCGGCATGGTGGAGATGATGTGGTCGGCGCTGACGGTTTCGCCGGTGACGAGTTCGACGGCGGTGGCGCGGCCGGCGCGGGTGAGGACGCGGCGGGCGGGGGTGTTGAGGCGGAGGCGGCCGCCGCTGGCGCTGATACGCGCGGCCATCTGTTCGTAAATCGCGCCGCTGCCGCCGCGCGGGTAGGCAAAGAGGTCAACGAGGGTTTGGTGCTGGCCGCCGGCGCCGAGGAGGGCGGTCTTGAGCGCGACGCCGAGGGAAAATTTTTTGATGCGCTGGGCGGCGAAGTCGGCGTCAAGGCGGTCGCCGGGGATGCCCCAGAGTTTTTCGCTGTAGGTCTTGAAGAAGATTTCGTAGAGGCGGCGGCCGAAGCGGCGCGTGACCCATTGCTCGAAGGAGGCGTCGGCAATGTCAGCGTCAGCGGCGGGGGTCTGACGGAATTGTTGCAGCAAGTAACTGGCCAGGCAGCGGGCGGCCTCGAGCGGGCCGAGGTTGCGCAGCGCGTTGGCGGGTTTGAGGGGGTAATGGAAGAGGCGGTTTTTATAGAGGATGCGCGTGAGGCGCGAGACCATGTCGTAGTCGGCACCGGCGATTTCGAGCCAGAGTTTGTTCACGCGCGGGTCGGCGCTGAAGAAGCGGTGCGGGCCGAGGTCAACGCGCTGGCCCCAGAGCGGGATGGTGCGCGCCATGCCGCCGACAGCACCGGTGGCCTCCAGCACGCTGACGGTGACGCCGCGCTTGGCGAGTGCGTAGGCGGCGGTCAGCCCGGCGGGGCCGGCGCCGATGATGACGACATTCACGCCCCGCCTCCCGCCGGCAAGGCTGACTTGATTGTCGATTTTACCTCAGCATCAGCGGCGACATTATGGCTGAGGGCTGAGGGCTGAGGGCTGAGGGCTGAGGGCTGAGGGCTGAGGGCTGAGGGCTGAGGGCTGAGGGCTGAGGGCTGAGGGCTGAGGGCTGAGGGCTGAGGGC
>JAISBF010000135.1 GCA_031266335.1 Verrucomicrobiales bacterium | reverse complement strand
AAAACTTTTCGAAATTTCTGCTCATTTAAATGCGTTCCTTTTATATAGCGGTTCTTCATGCTTCTAGCCTAGCTCAACGGCGTTTTGTCACCATCTAATCTAGACTTGAACCTATTTTTTTTCCAGTAGGAACAAGTGGCGGGGGGTATCCTGAATTCTGGTTGACCGAACGATGGCGAAGTGCTCCAACGCGGCCTCCTTGAAACCGCTCAGATGGTAGCCGGGGAAAATATCTTTTCGCCGCGCCAGCAGTTTCCGCACCTGCCCGTCGTTTTTCTCGACAAACTCGATGACCAAGTATTTGCGCGTGATATCGGCGAAGGTTTTCATCACCAGACCCAAGGGCAAATTGTTGCCGATGGCCAAGTGATGAATCAGCGCGAGCGCCACCAGCAAATCGGGCTTGGGCAGGTCAAACAGTGAGCCGCGTTCCGCCAGCGCCCAGCCGCGGCGCGGGAACGGATTGGTCAAATCGACTTGCAGCGGCAGGATATTCGTGATGCCGCGCGCGAGATTGGCGCGGAAGTTGTCGTTCACGGCATTGGCATCGAAATCCATGGAGACAAGGTGCTCCGTCAGCGGCGCGATTAACCGACTGAAATGCCCGTTGTTGGCCCCGATGTCCCAGACCAGCGCCGGTTTTTGGGGCAGTTGTTGCACAGTCGTCATCAGCCAGTTTTCCTTGTCCGCAAAGCAGCGTTGCGAATAATTATTGTTGCACTCGTAATAGTCGTCCCAAGTGGTTTTTCGTGGCAACAAGGTCAGCCCTTCAATCGTGAGGCGCAAGTGTTCAATGATGTTGAGCAACTGAGCTTTGGTGACGGGCTTGGCGATTGGCGCGGAGGCACCGTCAGCGGCGGACTGTTTGGCGATGGCCCTGGCATGAAGATGAATGTGTGCCATGAGACCGGTGTTCAACCATGATTTGCCGGGCAACAGTTTGCCGCACAAGCCGAGGTCAATGCCGTCGAGATTGGTTTCCAGCAACGAATGCAGGTTCGCGTCAGTCATGGCCATTAACGCCAACGGGGCCAAAAAATGCCGGCAGAATTGCCCGTACGCCTGCCACGGCTGACCGGCTTCGTAAATTTCAAACGAACTGGTATCGATAAAAATCGCCCGGCCATTCTGGAACTGCACGTTGAATGACGTGGCATCCTTCAGGCTCATGCCGTGAGCTAGGCTGGTGGCTTGAATATCCAGGGTCAGCAACGCCGCGGCCTTGAGTTGCTCAAAGCACCAGGCATACGAATAACTGATTAGCGGCAATTGCTCCGGTAACAGCACCTTGTACTGTCCGGGTGCCAGCAGTTCATCGGATTCAGTGTGCGCGACGATTTTTTTTGCCGCTGCCAGCTTGTCATACAAACCGGAACTGATGAATAATTCATAGTGTTGGCGGTAGGTGGGCATCAGCACGCGCCAGTGCTTGCCGTTATGGAATAAGATAAAGCCGTCGGGATCCCGGTAGGAATTAGCTGCCGTCGTCATTTTGCGTCCGGGCCGTTCTTTTTGCCGTTGGCGAACCGTTTGGCCAGCCAGGTTTTGACCGAGTAAATTTTGTGCCGGAAGGCGATGGCCAAGCTGGCGATGCCGGCCACAATGAATTGAATCAGCAGGCTGCCGGAACCTGCGTCAATGTATAACAAGAACGATGGAGGTTGGATCATATATTTGAGATTCTGTTGAGGATTTAAATCAACAAAGCTGCGTTATCCCATCAACAGCGGCGGGATACAGTGGATTTTTCACCCGTGGCAATAAGTTTTCCACTGACCGTGGGAAAGAAGTCGGTGGCGCCAAAATAACGCGAAAAAAAACTTGCAATTCCCTGTCCGGGCAAATATTTTTAAGCCGCCAAGCCGCCAAGCCGCCAAGCCGCCAAGCCGCCAAGCCGCCAAGCCGCCAAGCCGCCAAGCCGCCAAGCCGCCAAGCTAATTTATCAATAAACATGGCATTAATAGATTATAATGAATATTTATTTTAAAGATAAAAGAAGTTGGCGTCAATTATTTCCAGTATAATTTTCCGTAAGCTGAAATACACACGGTAGGAATGTATTTCACCAAGGCAGGCGCGCGCTGACAGTGACTCCATCACGCGCGGCTGGTCGCGCCGCTGACGGTGGGGTTGTGTTTTGCATCGGGGTGTTTATAGTCGGCGCATGGCAATTCCCCCGCAGGTGATTGAGCAGGTGCGGCAGGCCGCTGACATTGTGGATGTCATCGGCGGCTATGTGCCGCTCAAGCGCGCCGGGGCTAATTTCAAGGCGCTCAGCCCGTTTAATAAGGAGAAAACCCCGTCGTTTTTCGTCTCGCCGCAGCGGCAGACTTTCAAGTGCTTCAGCAGCGGGCACGGCGGGGACGTGTTCAAGTTTTTGATGTTATACGAAAACCTCGACTTCCCGGCGGCGGTGCGGCGCGTGGCGGAGAAGGTCGGCATTCGCGTCGAGGAGGAGCGGCGCGGCGGCGCTGACGGTGACTATGACCGTCAGCGGCGGCAGCGCGACCGGTTGCTGGCGCTGCATAGCGAGGTGCTGGTCTATTGGCGTGAATTGTTGTTGCACGATCAGCGGGCGCGGGCGGCGCGGGATTACATGCACGGACGCGAGATTCCGCAGTCGTGGATCAGGGATTTCGGACTGGGGTTCGCGCCGGACGCCTGGGATGACACGTTGCGCTGGGGGCAGGAGCACGGTTACGACGAGGCGCTGCTGCTGGCGGCGGGCCTGCTGGTGCGGAACGAGGCGGGACGGATGTACGACCGGTTTCGCGGGCGGCTGATTTTTTCCATCGCCAACGACCAGGGACAGCCCATCGCGTTCAGCGCGCGCTCGTTGGATAAAGAGGCGAAGGCGGCGAAATACATCAACTCGCCGGAGACGCCGATTTTCACCAAAAGCAAGGTGCTGTTCGGCCTGCACCGCGCCAAGCGGCCCATCATGGACGAAAGTCGCGCAATCATTTGCGAGGGACAAATTGACGTGTTGCGCTGCCACGCTGCCGGTGTGCTGAACGCGGTCGCGCCGCTCGGCACGGCGTTCACGCCGGAGCACGCGCGCATCATCAAGCGGTACACCAGGCAGGTGGTGTTGTGCCTCGACGCTGACAAAGCCGGGCTGAACGCGGCGGAGCGGGTGACGCAAATTTTTCTCGACCAGACCGACAGCATGGACGCGATGTTGCAGACGGAACTGGGCGTGCAGATTGTCCGGCTGCCGGACGGCCACGATCCCGACTCGATGATCACGCGGGAGGGCGCCGCGGCGTTCAAGGCGTGCGTCGCCAGGCCGCAGGAGTATTTGGATTTTTATCTCGACCGGCTGCGCGAGACCAACGACATGTCCGCCATCAGCGGGCGGCGGGCGGTGATTGAAAGCGCGGCGGCGTTCCTGGCGCGGGTGCCGAACCGCGCTTACCGCGAGCAATTGCTGCGGCAGACGGCGCTGCGGCTCAGTGTCAGCGACGACATCCTGCTGGCACGGGTCGCCGAACTGGAGCGGCAGGCGAAAAGATCCGCGCAACAAGCCGCCGTCCGCGCCGCTGACCATGAGCGCGCCAACCACACCGTCAGCGGCGGAGTCGCGCCGCCCGCGCGGGCCGAGGTGTTGCAGCCGCATCCGCTGATGCTGAACCTGCTGCAACTGGTCGCCGCCCATCCGCGCCAGATTCCCGCGGTGCAGAAAATGCTCGACCCGCTGTGGGTGCGGGATTTGCCGGGGGCGGAGTTGTGGCAAAAACTGGCGGACTTATATAACGATGAAGGCTGGGAAAATATCACCGCGGTGCTGCCGCGGCTCGCTGACCGTGAGCAAAATTTTCTCGCCGGTTTGCCGCTGGAAGAATTGGAAAAAACGGCGGACGACGCGACGCTGGCGATGGCGGGCCGGTTGGTACGGCTGCTGCAATTGAACCATGTACAGGGGCAGTTGCAAATTGTCTGGCGGCAACTGGCCGCGCCGGGACTCGCTGACGATGACAAGGCGGCGCTGCTGGCGCGGATGCGAAACTTGCAACTACAGAAAAATACTTTGACAGCAAGGACTTAGCTATCTACTTTAATCCTCTTTTAAAAAGTCCCCAAAAGGGACTGCATACCCTGTTGGAAGCGGGGCATGATGATATATTTCTAATTAAACAAGGTCTGTTACTTGAAAAAACGCAACTCGAAGCCAGTGAAGTCAAAGTCGGTGACCAAGTCGAAGACTCCCGCCGCAAAAATCAACCCCAAAAAAACCGCCGCCGCTGACCGTGACAAAGTCGCGACCAAGGCTGGCAAAACCGCGCCGGCGCCTGGCAAAAAATCCAAGCCAGCCGCGCCAGCGTCCGGGAAAAAGTCCAAGCCGGACGCCCCGGCGTCGAAAGCCAAGGCAGCGGCAGCGGGCCTGCCGGCCGGCGCCAGCCATTTTTCAGAAAAGGAAATGGTCGCTGCCGTATGGAGCGGCAACGAGGAATGGCACGCCCGCCTGCGCGAGGTCATCAAGCTGGCGCGCGAGCAGGGGTACCTGACCTTTGACGACCTGCACGAGGCCCTGCCCGGCAGCGTGAACAACGCCGAGCAAATCGAGGCGATTCTCGGTTTCCTGCGCACCCTTGAAATTGACGTAATTGACGCCTCCGAGGTGGACCGGTACAAGCAAGCGCTGATCGGCCAGGAGGACGACGATGACGATACTTCCAAGAACGAGGCCAAGCTCGACATCCTGGACGACCCGGTGCGCATGTACCTCAAGCAAATGGGCCAGGTGCCGTTGCTGACCCGCGACCAGGAGGTCGAGATTTCCAAACGCATCGAGGACGCCGAGGCCACCGTGCAAAAATTCCTGCACCGCTTCGGTTTTGTCGCCAACGAGTACATCAGCCTGGCGGAAAAACTCGAGCAAGGCCGTGAACGCTTCGACCGGGTCATTCAGGACAAGAAGATTGACAGCCGCGAGAAGTACATGAAGGCGCTCAAAAAGCTGATCAAGCAGGTCGCCGAGGTTGACAAGAAAGTGACGGCCAGTTACGACAAACTTGTCACGCTGAAGCATCCGGCCGCCCGCCAGCGCGCGCGCAAGGAGTACGACAAGGCCGAGGCGTCCCTGCAGAAATTGTATCCCAAGTTTTTCTTCAAGCAGAAAGTCACCGAGGAATTTGTGGTGATGTGCGACAACCATTACCGGCGCGTCAATGAGTTGAGCCTGCAACTGGCCCGCCTGGAAAAGAACAAGTCGAAGAAAAAAAGCGACCGGGAGGAACGGGAACTGGTCGTGCAGCAACTTGATGAGTTGTGCCACAAGTTCCGCATGTCCGCCGAGGATTACACCCGCGATTACCGGGAACTGCGCGACTGGCTGCGCAAGGCGCTGCGCGCCAAGACCGAGATGGTGGAAGCCAACCTGCGGCTCGTTATTTCCATCGCCAAGAAGTACACCAACCGCGGCCTGTCGTTCCTCGATTTGATTCAGGAAGGCAACATGGGCCTGATGAAAGCGGTGGAAAAATTCGAGTACCGCCGCGGCTACAAGTTCAGCACCTACGCGACTTGGTGGATTCGCCAGGCCATCACCCGCAGCATCGCCGACCAGGCGCGCACCATCCGCATCCCGGTGCACATGATCGAGACGATCAACAAACTGATGCGCGTGCAAAAGCAGTTGGTGCAGGAATTCGGTCGCGAGCCGACGCCCGATGAGGTGGCCGAGGAAACGCAGATGGCGGTGGAACGGGTCCGCGCCGTGTTAAAGATGGCGCAGCAGCCGATTTCATTGCAAGCGCAAGTCGGCGACAGCGACGACACCACGTTCGGTGATTTCATCGAGGACAAGAGCGCCGAGAACCCGTCCGACATGACCGCCTACGCCTTGCTCAAGGAAAAAATCAAGGACGTGCTCGACACGCTGACCGAGCGCGAGCGCGCCGTGCTGGAGCAGCGTTTCGGCCTGGTGGACGGTTATTCCCGCACGCTGGAGGAAGTCGGCCGCCAGTTCAAAGTGACCCGCGAACGCATCCGCCAGATCGAGGCCAAGGCACTGCGCAAGATGCGCCACCCCACGCGCATCCGCCATTTGCAAGGCTTCCTCGAAACCGAGGCTTGAAGCACATTTACCGCAGAGGCGCGGAGACGCGGAGAATTTTTATTGGGTTTAACTCCGTGTCTCCGCGCCTCCGCGTTTAGTATTTTCTTTAAGTTTTTTTGCGGTTAGTTTCCTTGGATGCATGAAAAGACCGTCCGCGTGGAGCTTGACACCCGTAGTTATCCGATTCACATCGGCAGCGGCCTCTGGGAAAAATATTTGCCGCCGCTGACCGCGAACGCGGAAGTGGCGCTGATCGCCGATGCCAATATCAGCGGGCAGCCGTGGTTTGCGCCGCTGCGGGAAAAACTCACCGTCAGCGCCGCGAAATTGCTACCGCTGACGGTGCCGGCCGGGGAAACCACCAAGAACCTGACGGTGTTCACCGAGCTTTGCTCGGCCTTGGCCAAAGCCAGAATCAGCCGACGCGGCATCATCGTCGCCGTCGGTGGCGGCGTGGTCGGCGACCTCGCGGGTTTTGTCGCGGCCAGTTACTTGCGCGGCATCGCCTTTGTGCAGGTGCCAACTTCATTGTTAGCGGCGGTGGACAGCAGCGTCGGCGGCAAAACCGGGGTGAATTTGCCGGAAGGAAAAAACCTGGTCGGCGCGTTTTATCAGCCGGACGCGGTGATTGTTGACCTGGACTTTTTGCCGACCCTGCCGCCGCGCGAACTGGCCGCCGGCATGGCCGAGGTGGTGAAATACGGCATCATCAAGGCGCCGAACTTTTTCGAGTACGTCAAAAACGGCCGGCCGCCGGACCTGGCGCGGGTGATTGAAAAATCCGTGTCCATCAAGGCGGAAGTGGTTGCCAACGACGAGCGGGAGGAAACCGGCCTGCGGGCGATGCTGAATTTCGGCCACACCATCGGTCATGCCATCGAGCAAACCGCCGGCTATGGCAACTGGCTGCACGGCGAGGCCGTCAGCGTCGGCATGATCGGCGCGGCGTGGCTGTCGCACCGGCTGCTCGGCCTGCCGCTGACGGTGGCGCGGGACATCCGCGCGGCGCTGACGATGAACCAGTTGCCGGTCACCATCAGCGGCCTGGATTACGACCAACTCGCCCCGGTCATCGCCGTGGACAAAAAATCCACCGGCAAAAAAGTGAACTGGGTCTTGTGCCCGGAACTGGGCCGCACTGTGCAAAGCACCGAGGTGCCCGAGGATCTGTTGCGCGAGGCGATAGCAGTCTGCGCGGGGCGGAAAGAGTTTTGATTTTGAGTTGCCGCGACACTGGCAAACTTTGCACCACCAAGGCACGCCGGCTGTTTTTTAAAACAACACTTAACCGCGGAGACGCGGAGGCGCGGAGATTTTTTATTGATGAACCACCAAGACACCAAGACACGAAGGCTATTTTTCAAATAAACCTTCGTGCCTTGGTGTCTTCGTGGTTCGAATTGTTTTTAGAACTGATGACGGTAGCCGGCGGTTAGGCCCCAGGGTTTGTCGTACTTGTCACCGAAGGAGGCTTCGTAGTCGAGGTGGAGTTGGTTGTTGGTGTCGAGTTGCCAGATGAGGCCGGCGCCGAGTTCGGCTCTGGCACCGTCGGTGTTGGCGCGGGTGTGTTGGTAGCCGTTTCTGATGACACCGCCGCTGCTGATGGTTTCGACGCCGCTGATCTTCACGTAGGGTTGGAGTGCGCCGCTGTTGGTGAGTTTGATGGTGCGACCGAACACGCTGCCGATGCGGAGTTGCAGGGCGTCGAGGTCTTGGACGCTGATGGTCATCGGGCCGGCGGTGTAGTTCTCGGCAAGGATGTGGAGGTAGTTGACTTGGAACTGGGGCTCGATGAACCAAGTATCGCTGAAGGTGAATTTCTTGCCGAGTTCGATACTGCCGCCGAGGTTGATGTCGCTGTAGTTGGCGGTGAGTCGGGTGTTGCCGTAGGGGGCTTTCAAGTCATTGTCCACGCTGGCGGCTTTGACGGTGGCGTCGATATAGAAGCCGCTGCTGTGCAGCCAGGTGGCGTAGAGACCGCCGTAGTAACTGTTAATCTCACCGTCAGTGCCGGGGGTGCGGTAGTCGAGGTCGCTTCTGCCGTAGCCGGCGTACACGCCCAAGTACAAGTCACTATCAGCGCTGATGGTGAACTTGTGATCCGTGCCGAGATCGACACCGTAGATGAGTTGTTCGTAGGCTTTGCCCGATACTTGGCTGCCGATGTTTAGCTGTTGGCCGTAGCTTCTGAGCCAGAGGTTGTCGATGAGGTTATGGAACGCGGGCGTCTCGCCCGCCAGCGGGCGGGACGCCCGCGCTCCATAGCGCAACTCGCCCATACGCTTGAGCAGACTTTTTTGCTGCGCGAACCACATGGCTTGTTGGATCGCTACGCTGCTGTTCAATACGGCGCCAGCGGGGCTGGTACCTTGTTTGATGAAGTGGTCGCCGTCTTTGATGATGGTGTCGATGCCCCAGTCGATGGGATCCCATTGCCAGTGTTCGGTGCCGTCGCCGGTGACTTTGCCAGGCAGTACGTCGTTGGGATTGAGTTGGCCGTTGCCGGTGGTGTCGATGTGGACTTTGCCTTCACCGTCAGCGGTGCCGGTGATGGTGATGGAGCCGCCCGCGCCGGTGTCGCTGTTGACGCTGATGTTGATGGTGCCGGTGTGGGTGAGGTTGTCGAAGGTGACATCGTAGTTGCCGAGGTTCCAGGTGCCGTGGTTCTCGCCGTAGTTGCCGTGGCTGTCTTGGTTGAAAGTCCACGCGCTGTTTTCGCCGGTGATGAGGTTGCCGCCGTGGTAGCCGCCGCGGCCGGTGGCGCCGGCGCTGATGGTGACGGTGATGGCGGCTTCGTCGTGTTGCGCGATGTCGCCGAGCAGGGTGCTGCCGGGGCCGCTGACGGTGAGGGCGAGGGTCGCGGTGCCGCTGCCGCTGACGTTGCCGGTGAGGGCGGCGGTGTCGCTGACGTTGAGGGTCACTTTGGCGGTATCCTGCACCTTCACGTCGCCGCTTAGCTCGGCGCCGCCGTTGACTTGCACGTGGGCGACGGTGTGTTTATCAACCTGCACCGGGCTGCCGCTGCTGTCGGTGCCGGTAACGATGCTGCCCACGCGCAAAACCGACGTGCCGCTCAGTTTCGCCCCGTCGCTGACGGTCACTTCGTACACGGCGTTGGTGTTGATGTCGGCCGCCGGAGTGATGGTGGAACCCACGACTTGCGGCAGCGGGCTGTTAATGCCGATCGCGCTGCTTTGCGCCGACCGGATCTCGCCGCCGTTGATGATCACGGTTTGCGTGCCCGCCTCCGTGCCCGTTGCGCTCATGAACACGCCGAACGCATCCTCGCCCGCGACGCTGATGTTGACGCGGTTCAGGGTCAGCGTGGAACCGGCGCGCTCGCTCATGCCGACGCCGTGCGCCTGGGTGCCGGACGTGTTGATGGTCACCGCCGTCGCCGTCAGGGTGCCCGCGTAGTTCACATACAGACCGTAACCCTTGGACGGGCTGAGGTTGACAATCTCCACGCCCCGGACCTCGGCGATTGCGCCATCGGAGGCCAGCACCCCCATGCTCATGATGCCGGCGGTGGTAATCCGGCCGCCCGTCAGCGTCAGCGTCGCGCCGGTCGTGACATTGACCGCGTGGGCGTTGCTGCCGGTGGTCGTGAAATGGACATCCCGCAACGCAACGGTTGAAGTGCTGAAGGCGGTGACGGCGTGGCCATAATCAGCGGTGGTCGAGATGGTGCCGCCGGTCAGGGTCAGCGCGGCCTGGTAATAAACATAGGCCCCGTACCGGCCGCTGCCGTTGGCGAAAGTGGAGCTGAGGTTGATATTGGTGCCGCTGTAACTGCCGTTCAGTCCCGCGGCGGAGGTGCCGGAGATTTGCAACGCCGCGCGCGCCGTGCCGGTGGCGGTGTAATACATGTCAGACTCGGCGGGATACGCGGTGCCGCTGACATACAGGCTGCTTTGCGCCCGCGCGGTCAGCGTCAGCGCGAGGGTGAGGCCGCAGAGGAGGAGCGGCAGTTTAAGTACGGGTTGGCTGGGGGTGTTATTTTTCATAAAAGCTGGGCGGGTTGGTATTGCTGGCCGCGAAAGCACGCGGGGAACGCCAAGGCAGACGTTTAAAAAAATGCGCGGAACAGCCTGTTTTGGCTTGAAAAAATCGAAAAATGTGCCTTAACGCAAAGTCTTCGCGGCTAGCCGCGGCTTGGCGCTGCTGAAGCAGCGAAGAGGATTCGATTCATGGGCCGCGTTGATCATGCGGCGCGAAGTAGAACATAAATCGTGATTTATTGTCAATACTTTATTTGGCGGCGGCGACTTTTTATGCACCGCGACACCGCGCTCTCAATACTCGACGCCCGCCAGTTTTTCCAGGGCGCGGGCTTCCTCCTCGCTGTGGACGCCATTCACGCGATAGAGCACGCCCTCCGGCGGCAGCGCCTCCAGCAGCGCCGGCAGTTCCGCCGCCGTGACCTCGATGTTCACCAGTTTCCCCGCCTGCTGGATTCTGCGCAATACGTCCAGCCAGTGCGTCGCCGTCGGCTGCCCGGCGCCGTACACCCATTGGATGCCGTCCAGTTCCTCAATCGCCAGCAGCCGGTCAAGCTGCTTCAGCGCGCCCGGGCCGTCGAGGTGGAAAATGCTGGCGTCGAGAAACGCCAGTTCCGCGCGCAACTCATCCACCACCAACTCGTCGAACATTTCCCGCGAAATCAACCCGCCGAAATCGCAACTGGTCACGTACCACCGCCCCGGATGCCAGGCGCCCAGCCAGTTGGTCGAGCCGCGCTGATACCGCGTGGTGATGGCGTACAATTCGTCGTACAGCGTCTTGAACCCGGTGCATAACTCCAGCGCCGCGCGCCGGAGGGCGTCCGGGCACTCCAGCGCGTCGAGGCACAACTCCTCCGGCCCGCGCATCGCCACCAGCGCGTCCAGGCCGGCGTGAATGTCGGTGATGCCGACCAGATAGCGGTCGCGAGCATCCGCGACGAACGCCTCGGTCATCTCGATGATTTTCCGGTAATAGAAATTCTCCCGGTCCAGCCGCAGCGCCGGGTACGGTTCCCAGCCCGCCAGCGTGTGCAGCGACCAACTGGTGGCCGGGCCGTATTCCAGCGGGATGCCGTACAGCGCGGCGAACAGGTCGGGGCCGAGATTGGGCCACTGGATCGGCAGCGCCTCGGCGCCGAAGTAAGTGTGCTCCAACTGCCACCGCGCGCGGGCCAGGTTATACTCCATGTCGCACCACAAATCGCGCATTCGCGCGTGTCGCGGCGCTGACGGTGGCGCGGGGCGCCCGGCCTTGGGGCCGGTGAGGTCCAGCAGCGGACGGTCGTGATTTTCCCGCGCCCAGTATTCCCGGTAGCGCTGTTGGACTTGCTCCCAATGCGGTTTGTAGAACATGGTGCTCCCAATGAATAAAAGGCGGTTATATGACAACGGCGCGGGTTGTCAAAGGTTATAGTGAGGTTAGGAAATTTTCGCACCACTAAGACACCAAGGCACGAAGGATTTTTTTCAAATAAAGCTTCGTGTCTTGGTGCCTTCGTGGTGCAAATTTTTTAGAACTGGTGACGATAGCCCGCTGTTAGTCCCCAGGGTTTGTCATACTTGTCGCCGAAGGAGGCTTCGTAGTCGAGGTGGAGTTGGTTGTTGGTGTCGAGTTGCCAGATGAGGCCGGCGCCGAGTTCGGCTCTAGCACCGTCAGTGTTGGCGCGGGTGTGTTGGTAGCCGTTTCTGAGGGTGCCGCCGGTGCTGATGGTTTCGACGCCGCTGATCTTCACGTAGGGTTGCAATACGCCGCTGTTGGTGAGGTTGATGGTGCGACCGAACACGCTGCCGATGCGGAGTTGCAGGGCGTCGAGGTCTTGGGTGCTGATGGTCATGGGGCCGGCGGTGTAGTCCTCGGCGAGGATGTGGAGATAGTTCACTTGGAATTGCGGTTCAATGAACCAGTCATCCTTGAAGGTGAACTTCTTCCCGATTTCGAGGCTGCCGCCGATGTTGATGTCGCTGTAGCTGGCGGTGAGTTGGGTGGTGCCGTAGGGGGCTTTTAGGTTGTTGTCCACACTGGCAACCTTAAAAGTGGCGTCGAGGTAGAAGCCGCTGCTATGTAACCACGTGGCGTAGAGACCACCGTAATAACTGTGGGTCTTGCCTAGCTCAGCGAGATAAAAACCGCTAGAAGTAAGGCAGACAGATGAAGAATCGGTATTTGAAAGTTGCGAACTTTTCCGCGGCGAAGTTTCGGCTATTAAGCAAGTGTT
>JAISBF010000038.1 GCA_031266335.1 Verrucomicrobiales bacterium | reverse complement strand
ACCACGTCAATTTCTTTGCCGAGCAAACCCTGGTCCACGATGGCGCGGAAGACCAGGCGGCCGATGCGGCCGAAACCATTGATACCAACTTTGATACTCATACTGAATTTTCTTTCTATAGATTGAGGTTAAAAGGGAAACAATATAGGCGCGGCGTGGCGGAGGTCAACGCAATAGTACAGCGCGCCGGGCGGCGCGGATCCGGCATAAATTCGCTGACACTGGCCGCGCGCTCTGGTAATTTTTCCGGGCATGAATATCCTGTTCGCGGCCAGTGAGCTGACGCCGTACGCGAAGACGGGCGGGCTGGGCGATGTGCTGGCGGCGCTGCCGGCGGAGTTGCGGGCGCGGGGGCACAGTGTGGCGGTGGCGCTGCCGTTGTACCGGCAGTTGCGCGCATCGTTGGCGGAGTTGCGGCGAGCGCCGCTGACGCTGACGGTGGAGTTGGGCGGGCGGGCGCTGTCAGCGCCGGTGTGGCAGGGGACGACGCGCGACGGGGTGACGCTGTTTGCCATTGAGCGGGACGAGTTTTTCGACCGCGGCCAGTTGTACGGTACCGCTGACGGTGACTATTTCGACAACGCGGCGCGGTTCATTTTTTACAGCCGGGCGGTAGTGGCGCTGGCGCTGACGCTGGAGCCGCGGCCGCAAATCATCCACGCCAACGACTGGCAGGCGGCGCTGATTCCGGCGCTGGTGCGGGCCGGCCGCTTGCCGTTCAAGACGGCGCTGACGGTGCACAATCTGGCGTACCAGGGAATGTTCCCGGCGGCCGAGTTTGCGTTGACCGGGTTGCCAGGCTTTTACCTGAAGCCGCACGCGCTGGAGTATTACGGGCGTATGAATTTGCTCAAGGGCGGCATTCTGCTGGCCGACGCGTTGACCACGGTCAGCGCCGGGTACGCGCGGGAAATCCTGACCGAGCCGTACGGTTGCGGCCTGGACGGGGCGCTGCGGACGCGCGGCGGCGCGCTGACCGGGATTTTGAACGGTATCGACACGGAGTTGTGGAATCCGGCGACCGACCCGTTGTTGGCGGCGCCTTACGACGCGCGGCGGGTCACGGCGGGCAAGCGCCGGAACAAGCTGGCCTTGCTGGAGGAACTCGGCCTGCCGCTGACGCTGGCGGAGCGTCCGCTGCTGGCGGTGATTTCCCGGTTAGTGGAACAGAAGGGCATCGCCTTGATTTTGCGCGCGCTGCCGCTGCTGGTGGAACGCGGGGCGGGGCTGGTGGTGCTGGGGGCTGGCGAGGCGGCGTATGAGGCGGAGTTGCGGGACTGGGCGCGGCGCTGCCCGCGGCAGGTCAGTGTCAGCGTCGGCTTTGACGAGCGGCTGGCGCACCGCATCGAGGCGGCGGCGGATATTTTCCTGATGCCGTCGCGCTTCGAGCCGTGCGGGTTGAACCAGTTGTACAGTATGCGGTACGGCACGGTTCCCGTGGTGCGCAAGGTCGGCGGGTTGGCCGACTCGGTCGCTGACGGTGAGACCGGGTTCACGTTCAGCGATTATACGGCGGAGGAATTTCTCCGCGTCATCGTCAGCGCCCTGGAATGGTACCCGAAGGCCAAAAAATGGAAGGCGCTGCGGCTGGCCGGGATGCGGCAGGATTTTTCGTGGTCGCGGCGGGTGCCGGAATATGAGAAGATTTACGCGCAACTGACAGGGACCGCATGAAAATTCCAGCCGCCAAGTTTCCGCTTGCAACCGCTGACCAGGCCCCACCGCGGTCATGGTCAGCGGTTGCCGGTTGGAATTTGAAATCTGGAATCTGGAATTTATTTGGAATTTGAAACTTGAAATTTGGAATTTAAGCCAATGCCTGAAATCAGAAAAGACGGAATCGTCGAGCGCTGGGTGGTGTTCAGCCCGGAACGCTTGCGCCGACCGTTGCAGTATAACCAGCATCCGCCGGAACCGGCCGACGAGCCGGATCCGTTTGCCGAGGGCCGCGAAAATTACACGCCGCCGGAGGTGTTCGCGGTGCGCAATCCCGGCACCGCGCCGAACGGCCCGGGCTGGAAGGTGCGGGTGGTGCCGAACAGTTTTCCGGCGCTGCGGGTGGAAGGCGAGTTGCGCAAGGACGCGGTCGGGCTGTATGACAAGATGAGCGGCGTCGGCGCGCACGAGGTGGTGATTGAGACGCCGCTGGCCGGGGTGGAGTTGGAGCAGCAGCCGCTGGAAAACATTGTCAACGTGCTGCAAGCCTACCGGGCGCGGCTGGCGGACCTGGCCAAGGACGCGCGGTTTCGCTATTTGTTCGCGTTCAAGAACGTCGGCGCACTGGCGGGCGCCTCGATGCGGCACGCGCATTCGCAGATCATGGCGCTGCCGGTGATCCCGATCAACATCCGGGAAAAACTGGACGCGGCGCGCGAGTATTACGCGCAGAAGGACCGCAATTTGTTCGAGGACATCCTGCGCGCCGAACTCAAGTCGGGCGAACGGCTGGTGTTCCAGAATGCCGGGTTCGGCGCGTTCTGCCCGTTTGCCAGCCGGTTCTCGTTCGAGGTGACGATTCTGCCGCGGCAGCAGCGCGCGCATTTTCACCTGTGCACTGACCATGAGCTGGTGTTGCTGGCGGATATTTTGCGCAAGGTGTTGCTGGCCTACCGGGTCGGGCTGGAGCGGCCGGATTACAATCTGATTCTGCACACCGCGCCAGTGCGGCTGCGCAAGAGCGAGAACTGGGACACGCTGGAGAGCGACTTTCGCTGGCACATCGAGATTTTCCCGCGCTTGTCGGGCGTGGCGGGTTTTGAGTTCGGCACCGGCTTTTACATCAACCCGATGTTCCCGGAGGATTCGGCCAAATTTTTGCGGGAGGTGAAAACCGATGCTTGACGTCCTGCTGCTCTGGCACTTGCACCAGCCGTATTACGTCGATCCGCTGACCCGGACGGCGCTGATGCCGTGGGTGCGGCTGCACACGGTGAAGGGGTATCTGGACATGATCGAGATGGCGAACCGCCACCCGGCGGCGCGCCTGAATTTCAACTTCGCCCCGGTGCTGGTGCGACAGTTGCTAGAGTTGCAGCGCCGGGAAGTGAAAGACCTGTGGGAAAGCTGGTCGCGCGCACCGGCAGCGGCGCTGGGGCTGGCGGAAAAGCGCAACATCCTGGAAAATTTTTTCAAAATCAACTGGGTCACCGGGGTGGATGTTTACCCGCGTTACGCCCAGTTGCTGGACTTGCGCGGGCGCAAGGTCACCGACCAGACCGTCAGCGAGGCGGTGTCTCGCTTCACCACGCAGGATTTTCTCGATTTGCAGACGTGGTTCAACCTGGCCTGGTGCGGATTCAGCATTTGCCAGCGCCATCCCGAATTGCGGGCGCTGAAGGACAAGGGCCGTGATTTTACCGAAGAGGAAAAAAACCGCGTGCTGGATATTCACCAGGAGGCGCTGGGCGTCGTGCTGGAATTTTACCGCGCGGCGCAGGATGCAGGGCGCGTGGAACTGACCACCACGCCGTTTTTCCATCCGATCATGCCGCTGGTGTACGACACCGAGTTTGCCCGGCGCTGTATGCCGGGACGGGAGTTGCCGCCGCGGTTCAGCGCGCCGGAGGACGTGAAACAGCATTTGGCGATGGCGCAGGAATTGCACCGGCAGGTGTTCGGGCGGCCGGCGCGCGGGCTGTGGCCGTCGGAAGGCTCGGTCGCGCCGGAATTGCTGCCGCTGCTACAGGAGGCGGGGATCGAATATTTTTGCTCGGACGAGGAAATTTTGTTTCGCAGCCTGCGGCTCGACCCGGCGCACAGCGCGCGCCAGGTGGATCATCTGGAATTGTTCCAGGGCTGGCAGTTCCACTGCGCAGGCGGCCAGGCCAAGGGGTTGTTCCGGGAGCGGCCGTTGTCGGATTTTCTCGGTTTTAACGCCGCGCGCAATCCGGCGCGGGAATCGGTCGGGTTCCTGACCGAGCACTTGGAGCAGATCGCCGGCGCGACGCGGCACGCCAACGGCGCGGTGCTGCTGGCGTTGGACGGCGAGAATCCCTGGGAGGCGTTCAGCGACGGCGGGGAGGCGTTTCTCGCCGCTTTTTACACGGCGCTGACGGACAGCAAAAAACTGCGCACGCGGCGGCTGGGCGATTATTTTGACGCGGCGCGGGATTTGCCCACGGTCAGCGCCTTGCACACCGGTTCCTGGATTAATGGCGATTTTGACATCTGGATCGGCGACCACGAGGAGAACCGCGCCTGGGAATGGCTGGGGCGGACGCGGGAATTTCTCCTGGGCGCGGCAGCGGGCATGAGCGAGGAGGCGCGCCGCGCGGCGTGGCTGGAAATTTACGCGGCGGAGGGCAGCGATTGGTTCTGGTGGTACGGGCCGGATTTCCAGAACGACAGCGATTTTTTGTTCGACGCGCTGTTCCGCAAGCATTTGCAAAACGTGTACGCGCTGGCGCGCGCGACGGTGCCGCAATATCTGGATGTGCCTATCCGGCAGCGCGGCAGCGCGGTGACTTACGTGGCGCCGACCGCGTACATTTCGCCGGCCATTGACGGCGAGACGAGCGGTTATTTTGACTGGCTGGGCGCGGGACATCTGGCTGTGGAGTTGCAGCAGACCGCGATGTTCCAGTCGGGCCGCGTCAGCCGGGCGATTTATTTCGGCTTCGACGAAAAAAACTTCTATGTGCATTACGAATACCGGCACCGGGCGCCCGACCACATTATTTTCGATTTTTGCAAGCCCTGCCACCGGCGCCTGGTGCTGAAGCGTGACAACGGTTTTGCCGATTACCGGGCGGAGGTGGCGAGCAGCGCTGACGGAGTGATTTATTGCCTGACCGGGGAAAGTTTCATCGCCAAGCACAAGACGCGCATCGAGTGCGCGGTGCCGCTGTCGTTGCTGGGCGTGACGGGCGACGGCGCGCCGATGGCGTTTTTTATCCAGATTCTCGACCAGGGCGTGGGCGTGGAACAATGCCCGGAGCGGGGCCTGATTGAATTCAGCGGGCCGTCGGCGCGGTTTGGCCTGAAAAATTGGTTTGTCTAGGGGAGCGCGCGCTGACCGTGAGTCTTTTGTCACGGTCAGCGGTTGGGTAAGTTATATGAAATATGTCAATCTGGCCTTGGCGTTGCATCACCATCAACCGGTGGGGAACCTGCCGCATATTTTCGAGGAATGCTACCAGCGCTGTTACTGGCCGATTTTGCACGCGGTGGAGCGGCACCCGAAGTTGAAATTCAATCTTTCCTATTCGGGGCCGCTGTTGCGCTTCTTTGCGGAACAGCATCCCGAGTTCCTGGAAAAATTGAAATGGCTGGTGGCGGGGCGGCAGGTGGAATTGCTGGCGACCGGTTTTTACGAGCCGATCCTGGCGGAAATCGAAGAGGACGACCGGCAGGGGCAGTTGCGCCTAATGCTGGAATGGATGGACGCCAACCTGGGCATTACGCCGCAGGGCGTATGGCTAACCGAGGGGGTGTGGGAGAATTCGCTGGCCAAGACTTTCCGCCGCGCGGGCTTGAGTTATACCATCGTGCGGAACGAACGGATGTTGCAGGCGGGAGTGCCGGAATCCCGGCTGCACGGCTATCATGTCACTGAGTATTTCGGCCATGTGCTGCGGCTGTTTGCGCGCGACCCGAATTTGTACCGCATGATTCCGTACGGCGCGCCGGACGAATTGCTGGCGTATTTGCGGCGGATGGCCAACCGGGGACTGGGGCTGACGCTGACCGTGGACGATTACGCGGAACGCTGGGGCGTGTGGCCGGGCAGCCACGAGCGGATTCAACAGTCGGGGGCGATGGAGCGGTTGTTTAGCCGCCTCAGCGAGGCGGGCGACTGGCTACGGTTGCGGACTTTCTCGGAAGTAATCAACGACGAGCCGCCGTGCGGGCGTTGCTACATTCCCGCCGGCCCCAGCTCGGAACTGGGCATGTGGTCGCTGCCGGACGAGAGCCGGCAGCGGTTTGTCTGGGCGCTGGACAATCTCCAGCAGCGCCATGACGCCAACCGCTTCCTGCCGTTTTTTCGCGCCGGGTCGTGGGGCGGATTTCGGGCGCGGTATTTCGAGTCCAATCTGATGGAGAAAAAAGGGCTGTGGCTGAAGGCGCACCTAGCATCGTCAGCGGCGACGTCACTGTCAGCGGACGCACGGGCACGGGCGCAGGACTTGCTCTGGCAGGCGCAATGCAACACGGCGTACTGGCACGGCACCTCCGGCGGTATTTACCTGCCGCATTTGCGACAGGCAATCTGGGAGCGGCTGCTGGCGGCGCAACAACTCATCCTGGGCGACACGCCGGAATGGCGGCTCGAGAAACGCGATTTCACCGCCGACGACCAGGACGAGATTTTAACGTTTAATAATAAGTTGTCTTTTTTCGTCAATCCCGCCTACGGCGGCTGCTGCATTGAATTTTCACTGCTGGCGGACCGGTGGAATTACGCCAACACGTTGACCCGCCGCCCGGAGACCGATCCCGTCGCGGCCGCGGAGGCCGCCGGCCCGAAAAACCCGGCGGTGGCGGTTGACCTCCATGAGCGGCACCTGTTCCATGAGCGGTTCGTCAACCGGCATGTCACCACGGAGGAATTGCGGCAGGGACAATTCCGCGAGGGCGGTGACTTCGTCAGCGGCGTTTACCGATTCATCGGCGCGGCCCGGAGTGACGGCGGCCTGGAAATCGAACTGGAACGGCTGGGCAATTATTTCGCCAACCGGGTTAACCAGCCCGTGCGGGTGATCAAGACCTACTGGTGGAACCGGGACGGTGACGAATTGCAGGTGCGGTACCGGCTCAAGAATGAAAGCCCGCTGCCGGTGAATTCCTGTTTTGCCGTGGAAGTGAACCTCGGCACGGTGCCGGCGCGGGACGCTGACCGTGAGCTGGCGCTGGCCGGCGGCAAGGCGCGCAGCCTGGCCTGCGCCTGGTATGAGGACCTGGCCCAAGAGGTGGTCATTCGGCTGTCAGACAAACTCCGGCTGACGTTCACCTCGCCCGCGTCGATGTCCGTGTGGTCTTATCCGATCAACAGCCAGAGCGAGGCGGACGGGCAGGCCCCGCTGATCCGGCAGGGAAACTGCCTGCTGTTTGGCTGGTCCGTCAATCTGCAACCCGGCGATGACACGACGTACCAATTGTCCGTGCGGCTCGGCGGTTGACACCAGACCGTCAGCGCCCGGCTTTGCTCAACCCAAAACGCATCCGCTGATGATGTGACCGGTGGTTACGATAGTTTTTTGTTGGCGCAAGCCAACGCCACTTGAGTTCCGCCAGTGCGCGAGCGCTGCCCATCTAAAGCCGTTCGGGAGCAACGGCGCTCCATGCCGTTGGCCATAATCATTTGAAATGCTCCGGCACCAAAATCAACCGCCACCCGCTGACGTTCACAACCCGCACTTTTTGAAGGTGCTGTTGACGTGTGCGAAATGGCGCTCGACGGAGCAGATTTTTTTCAACTCCTTCGCGGGAATGAGCTTTAGCACCTCATCGTCAGCGAGCAGGAAATCCAGGAACGGCTTGCCGTTGCCGCGCCAGCACGCCATCGCGTTGCGCTGCACGGTCTCGTAGGCGGCGCGGCGCGC
>JAISBF010000003.1 GCA_031266335.1 Verrucomicrobiales bacterium | reverse complement strand
GCCAGCGGGCGAGACGCCCGCGCTCCATAGCGCAACTCACCCATACGCTTGAGCAAACTGTTTTGCTGCGCGAACCACATGGCTTGTTGGATGGCTACGCTGCTGTTCAAGACCGCACCCGCCGGGCTGGTGCCATTCTTGACGAAGTGGTCACCGTCTTTGATAAGTTGGTCAATGCCCCAGTCAATCGGATCCCACTGCCAATTTTCCGTGCCGGCGCCGCTGACGATGCCAGGCAGTACATCGTTGGGATTGAGTTGGCCGTCGCCGGTGGTGTCGATGTGAACTGTGCCTTCACCGTCAGCGGTGCCGGTGACGGTAATGGAGCCGCCCGCGCCGGTGTCGCTGTTGACGCTGATATTGATAGTGCCGGTGTGGTCGAGGTTGTCGAAGATGACATCATAATCGCCGATATTCCACGTGCCATGATTCTCGCCGTAGTTGCCGTGGCTGTTTTTGTTGAAGGTCCACGCGCTGTCGCTGCCGGTGATGAGGTCGCCGCCGTGGTAGCCGCCGGTGCCGGTTGAGTCGTGGTCGAGGATGATGACGAGGGTGCCGTCGCCTTGGTTGGTGGCGTCGCCGGTCAGGGCGCTGTGGTCGAGGCGCACGGTCAGCGCGCTGCTGCCGCTGTTGGTGACATCGCCGGTGAGGCCGGTGCCCTCGCTGACGGTGAGGTCAACGGTCGCGGCGGCGGTGTCATCAAGCAGGATGCCGCCGGCACGGCTGGCGTCCACGTTGTCGAGTCGTACGTTCAGGGTGCCGGTCACCGGCTCGTTGGGGTTGGTCAGCGTCAGCAAGGCGCCGCTGTCAATCACCGCGTCACTGATGGTCAGGTTCGAGTTCATTATACTGGTGCCGCCGGCGTTAATGAAATTAGCGATGGCCGCGCCGTTGTTGGCGCTGATGGTGCCGCCGTTGATTACCACGAGATCCGTGACGCCGTTGTCAATCGAGCCGACATTGATGGCGTTGCCCTGCTCGTGGATGATGGTGGGATTGGTCAGATACACTTCCGCGCCGTAGCCGCCGATGACACTCAGCGCCCCGGTCATATTGAGGCCGGGAGCCGGGTTCAGGCTGTGTAATTTGGTGTTAGTCCCCGTCGCCAGGCCGCCGGTCAGCATCAGCGCCGAGTTGCTGCCAGAGGTCAGCACCGCGTTGTTGCCTAGGTACAGGTGGCCGTCGGGATTGATGTTCGCCGCCTGCCGGTTGCCGGTGGTTACTTGCAAGTTGTCGCCGAACGCCAGTTCCGTGCTGCTGCCGCTCACGGCGATGCCGACGCCGTTCAGCATTTGTACCACGGCGTTTGCGCCCACGGTCACCTTGGCGCCGTTGGCGTTTGCGATTCCAGCGGCATTGGAGGTCGTACTGGTGTTTTCCACCCGGAGACCGTCGCCGATGGCGGCGACCGCTCCGTTATAGATGCGGAGGTTGATCGCGTTGTCGTTGGTGGTGGTGATTTGTGCGTTATCCCCCACGGTCAGCGACGAGCCGGTGCCGGTGACGAAAATTCCGTTGGTGGCGGCGCCGGTCGTGCGGATGTTGATTTGTCCAACGTGTGCGGTGGAAGTGTTGGTGACATAAAGTGCGTAGCCACCGCTGCCGGTGGTGGTGATGTTGAGGTTGTCCAGGATGGCCGCGGCGGAGTTGGCGAGATAGATGCCGTAACGGTTGGCGTTGACGGTGCCACTGGACAGGTTCAGTGTGCCGCCGGTGGTGAAGCGCGCGCCGTCCTGGCCGTTGCCGCTGGCAGCGGTGCCGGTGAGGGTAATGTCGCTGCCGGTGAAGGTCCACGCGCCGGTGTTGGTGAGGGCGGCGTAACTGTTGCCGTTGTTTTCATAGTGTGTGCCGCTGACGGTGGTGTCGGAGGTGACGATGAGGTTTTGCGCGAAGACGTTCAACGCGGAGACGCTGAGGGCACAGAGGATTAGGAGGGTTAGTTTGGGGTTCATATTGGGTCTTTCTGTTGGTTATTTGTTGTTGGTTAAAATAGGGGATTGGCGCTTGTTCTCTCCCCGCGCGTCACCCTGAGCGGAGGCGAAGGGGCGGGTTGGCTCAGCGTGCGCTGGTGGTGAGCCCGACGGATACGATTATTTCCTGCCGATGCGGGAGTCATTGGCAGCGGCGTGTAATCGCCGCTACAGGCTTCTTCGGCTGCGCTCAGGCTGACGGTGGGGTGGGGCACGGTCAGCGGACGGTGTTTTGCCGCATGGGGAATGACGTGACTCAAGCTCGGCAGGGAAATTAGAGAGTCAAGGCAGGCGTCGTACTCAGAGCGCGTGAGCGCGTGAGCGCGTGAGCGCGTGAGCGCGTGAGCGCGTGAGCGCGTTTCACTTACGTTATGTCTTAGGTCGCTCATCTTCAACGGGTTACCGGGTTCGCTCTTTGGCTTAACCACCGTGTTTTTTAGTGGTCAGTGTTAGCGGATGCCGATAATAGAGTGGGACGGTATCTTATCCGCCTAACATGTGCAAGTATTTTTTTAACCGCAGAGACGCGGAGGCGCGGAGATTTTTTTACCGGGAGTTCACGGAGGGCATGGAGAGTTGTTTTGCTTGGCTCTCCATGAACTCCATGGTCTCCCGGTAAAAATCAGAACTGATGACGGTAGCCCGCTGTTAGGCCCCAGGGTTTGTCGTATTTGTCGCCGAAGGAGGCTTCGTAGTCGAGGTGGAGTTGGTTGTTGGTGTCGAGTTGCCAGATGATACCGCCGCCGAGTTCGGCTCTGGCACCGTCAGTGTTGGCGCGGGTGGATTGATAGCCGTTTCTGATGACACCACCGCTGCTGATGGTTTCGACGCCGCTGATCTTGATGTAGGGTTGTAACGCGCCGCTGTTGGTGAGGTTGATGGTGCGACCGAACACGCTGCCGATGCGGAGTTGCAGGGCGTCGAGGTCTTGGGCGCTGATGGTCATCGGGCCGGCTTGGTAATCCTCAGCGAGGATGTGGAGGTAGTTTACCTGAAGTTGCGGCTCAATGAACCAATCATCAGCGAAGGTGAACTTTTTGCCGAGTTCAATGCTGCCGCCGAGGTTTACGTCGCTGTAGCTGGCTTTGAGTTGAGTGTTGCCGTAGGGGGCTTTTAAGTCGTTGTTGACACTGGCAGCCTTGAAAGTGGCATCGATATAGAAGCCGCTGCTGTGTAACCACGTGGCGTAGAGACCACCGTAATAACTGTTAATCTCACCGTCAGCGCCGGGGGTGCGGTAGTCTATATCACTGCGGCCGGAGCCGGCATACACTCCAAGATAGAGGTCACTGTCAGCGCTGATGGTGAACTTGTGATCCGTGCCGAGATCCACACCGTAGATGAGTTGTTCGTAGGCTTTGCCGGCGACTTGGCTGCCGACGTTTAACTGTTGGCCATAGCTTCTGAGCCAGATGTTGTCGATGATATGGAACGCGGGCGTCCCGCCCGCCAGCGGGCGAGACGCCCGCGCTCCATAGCGCAACTCACCCATACGCTTGAGCAAACTGTTTTGCTG
>JAISBF010000022.1 GCA_031266335.1 Verrucomicrobiales bacterium | reverse complement strand
GAGTTGGTTATCATTCTGCGTAAACATTTCGGCATCGCGATTGAGAACATGGAGGATGGCAAACGCATTTTCCAAACCCTCGGCACCTTGCACGCGCATATCGCGCAACACCGCGCCCGCTGACGGCCACCATTATGAATATTATCGTTGGCGGTTATGGCAGCGTCAGCGCGGCGGGGGACGACACGAGGCAGCTCGCGGAATCCTTGTTCGGTCACCGCGTCACGCGCCCGGCGCTGCCGGCGGGCCGGCTCGACAGTGTTTACGCGGCGGACTATCCGGTTTTTCAAGTGAGCGAGGCCGTGCGCGCGCAACGCCACGCCGCCGCCGAGAGCTTGAGCTTGCTCTACGCGCGGCTGGCGGTGGACGAGGCGCTGGCGCTGGCGTCATTGTCGGCGGCGGACTTGCGCGGGCGGCGCGTCGGCGTGTGCCTGGGCAGCACGGTGGAGGCGTCGGCGTTCTCGCTGGATTTTTACCGGCGCGCGCGCGCGGGCGAGGCGGTGTCCAACGCGCCCTTCCATCGCTTCGCCACGGCCTCGGTCTCCGACCGGCTGCGCGCGCATTACGGCTGGCGCGGGCCGTCGCTGACGGTGACGACCGCGTGCGCGGCGGGCAGCGACGCCATCGGCATCGGCGCGGAATGGATTGCCGGCGGCCTGTGCGACGCGGTCTTCGCCGGCGGCACGGACCATCTCGACCTCATCCCCTACACCGGCTTCATCCGGCTGATGGTCACGGACCGGGAGCCGTGCCGCCCGTTTTCCAAGGACCGGCGCGGCGTGACGCTGGGCGAGGGCGCGGGGGTGCTGCTGCTGCTCTCACCGTCAGCGGCGGCGCAACTCGGCGTGACGCCGCGCGGCCATGTGCTCGGCTACGGCAACTGGGCCGACGGCCATCACGCCACCGCGCCGGAACCCGGCGGGCGCGGCTTGCGGCGGGCCATCGGCGACGCCATGCGCCAGGCGGGCGTCATCGCCGGCGACCTCGCGTTCATCAACGCGCACGGCACCGGCACCGCTGATAATGACGCGGCGGAAGCGGCGGTGTACACCACGCTGACGGCGGGCGCGCCGGTGTGCGCGACCAAAAGTTACACCGGTCACGCGCTGGCGGCGGCGGGCGGCTTGGAGGCGGTGATTTCGTTGCTGGCCCTGGAGCGCGGCGAAATTCCCAAGGTGAATTTTTTCGGCGCGCCGGATGAGCGGCTGGGCCTCGTCCCGTTGCTGGCGGGGCAACCAATCGCCGCCGGCAAGACTGTCGCTTTGTCAAACTCCCTCGGTCTCGGCGGCGCCAATGCCGCGCTGGTGCTGGGCAAGGCGGAAACCGCTTCTCCTCTCATAAATTCCCCTTCCGTGAAGGGGTGGCTGCGTAGCAGACGGGGTAGTTCAGCGTTAAAAGAAAACCAACACCAAACGCTGAACTACCCCGTCGCTCCGCGTCACCCCTTCACGGAAGGGGAATTTTACTCCGCTGACGATGACATTCTCGTCCAAGCCTGCGCGCTGGCCCGCAACGGGCGCGAGGCGGAGGCGTGGTTCTCGCCAAAGGAACTGCGGCGGCTGGACCATTACACCAAACTCGCGCTGTCAGCGGCGGCGCGGACACTGCGGCACGCGGGCGTGGATTTTGCCCCGGAGAAAAATTTCGGGCTGGTCATCGCCAGCGCGCAGGGGCCGGTGCGTCGCTCGTGCGATTTCATGGACTCCATCCTCGATGACGGCCCGCTGTGCGCGTCCCCGCTGGCGTTCGCGGCGTCGGTGCACAACGTGCTCGAAACTTACCTGACGCTGCTGCTGAACCTGCGCGGGCCGACGCTGACGGTGAGCCAGAAGGGCGGCTCGTTCGCGGCGGCGCTGGCGGTGGCGCGCGGTTGGCTGCGGAGCGGGCGGTGTGCAAAAATCCTGCTGGGCGTCGTGGACGAAATTCATCCCGTGACGGCGCAAGTCAACACCGCCGGCATTGACGCGCGGCACTTGATCACCGACGATGGCGCGGCGTTTTTCCTGCTGACGCTGACGCCCGAACCCGGCGCGCGGCCACTGCCGGCGGAGGTCGGCGACGACTGGCAGGCGGCGCGGCGCGCGGCGCGCGAGCTGACGCCGCTGTTCACCGCCGGCGACACGCGGCGCATCGCCGGCGATTTCATCAAGACCGAGCTGGCGCGGCGCAAGAAGGACGTGCTGGCCGTGTTCGCCAGCCGCGCGCCGGAGGATTTGCTCGCCGACACTGACGCGGCGACGCGTGGCCATATCCTGCGCGGTCTGCTGGCGATTTTCAACGCCGGCGGCGAAAACATTCCGGCGGAAAATCTGTCACTGTCAGCGGCGCTGGCCGCGTGCGACGAGGCCGTCACCGCCAGCGGCGGCGCCTTTAATTTCCGCACCTCCGGCAGCACCGGCGAGCCGGTGGATTGCATCCACACGCCGGCGAATTTGCGCGAGGAAGCCGCCGGGTTCGCGCGGTTGTTCCCTGACATCAAACGCAGCGTCAACGTCGTGCCGGCGCATCACGCCTACGGTTTTTTGTGCGGCCACCTCCTGCCGCGCTGGCTGGGTATTCCCACGCTGGCGCTGGCGCCGCTGCCGTCGCTGCCGTGGCGTGAATTGCTCGCTGACGGTGACTTGCTGGTGGCGTTCCCGATGTTCTTGCAACAACTCGCCGACAGTGACTTCACCTTCCCGCCCGGCGTCACCGTGGTCACCGCGACCGCGCCGTGCCCCGACCCGCTGCTGGTGGAATTGCACCGGCGCGGGGCGGCGCGCGTGGTGGAGAATTACGGCGCGTCGGAGAGCGGCGCCATCGCCACGCGCGAGCAACCGGGCGCGCCGTTCCGCCTGCTGCCGTTCTGGGAGCCGGTCATGGTCAGCGGCCGGCTGGAGCGCATCGTCCGCAAAAATTCCGCGATGGACCTGCCGCTGCCCGACCTCGCCGTGATGCGCGGGCCGGACACCTTCACCATCAGCGGCCGCCGCGACAAGGCCGTGCAAGTGGCCGGCATCAACGTTTATCCCGAAAAGGTCGCGCGCTTTTTGCGACAGCATGAGCTGGTGCGCGACGCCGCCGTGCGCCTGGCCGGCGAGCATTTGAAGGCGTTTGTCGTGCCGCGCGCGGGCGTCGCCGACGCTGACGTCGTGAAGATTTTGCGCGCGTATTTGCAAGCCCTCGACGCGCACGAAATTCCCAAGGAACTCACCCTCGGCCCGTCGCTGCCGGTGACCGCCTTCGGCAAAAAGGCGGATTGGTGAGCAAAAAACATATGCATACAAACCCCAATCAATCAATCGCGCTGGTCACCGGCGGCAGCCGCGGCATCGGCGCGGCGGTGGCGCGGCGGCTGGCGGCGGACGGCTTTGACCTTTGGCTGAATTACCGCGCTGCTGATGACGCGGCGCTGACGGTGCAGACCGATGTGGAGCGGCTTGGGCGGCGGTGCGAGTTGTTGAAGTTCGATGTCGCCGACGCTGACGCCGTGGCGCGGGCGCTGACGGCGCGGCTCGAGCAAGCGACGCCGTGCGTGTTGGTGAACAACGCCGGCTTCCGCCGCGACGCGCTGCTGGCGATGATGAAGGATGAGGATTGGCAGGCGGTCATCAACGTGACGCTGAACGGTTTTTTCAATGTGACCAAGACCGTGCTG
>JAISBF010000203.1 GCA_031266335.1 Verrucomicrobiales bacterium | reverse complement strand
TCGGTCATGGCTTGCTCGATGGATAACTCCGGGTCTTGCAACTGGTCGAGCCGCTCCTTCGCCACTTGCGCCAGCCACAGCTTGAACGGCTCCGCTTTTGGTGACGGGATGGATTGAATCAACCGGAACACTTGCTCAACGTCAGCGACATCGGTCAATCTCATTTTGCCATCGGGAGCGGGCATTTTCAACTGTCCGATTTTTTCGGACAGTTCACTGCCTTCCGCTTGCAGCTTGCGTTTCAAGTCGTCCCAATATTTACGAGGACGCCCGCTCGCCGTTAGCGCCTCAATAACGTCCACGACGGAGAAGAACCATTTTTCCCGCTCCTCGTCCCACACGGTGCGGACTTTTTTCGTTTCAAACAACTTGATTGCGGTTTCCGGTGCCATAATTTTTATCCCGCTGATAATGTCGCTCACCGTCAGCGCGGCAAGGGATCTTTTGTATGCGTTTGCAAACAATCAAACCCCGCTGACGGTCATAGTGAGTGACCGTCAGCGGTAATCTAATAATTACAAAAACCAAATTTTGATTAGGATAATCAAAATCTCAATAATGAGAATTACTAAATCCATATAACCTCCTTCGTTAATTTTTTCAGACAATTTCTCCCTACATAGGGACCGTCCATTTAAGAACTGTTTTGCCTTAACACAGATAGGGGTGGTACCTCTCGTTTTTAGGCAAAAATTAACTTTTTTGAAAAAATTGTTGTAAAAATCAAAAAAATGTTTACCCTTCGGATATGAACGGGGAAAATAGAGGAGGAAAACGTAAGGGAGCAGGAAGAAAGCCTAAAGATAAAGCCCACCAATCTGTGACTTTTACAATTTCTTTAACCAAAACAGAATATCAAGAATTATTAGGGTATATAGCACAAACAAACTGTTCTAGAGGAAAAATATTCATGCAAATGTACAGGTACTATAAAAATGATTTTCCTAAATTCCCTGTGATTATTTCCCCTTCTTCACCCACACGTTGAGGATGGCGATGTCCGTCGGCGTGATGCCGCTGACTCTGGCGGCCTGGCCGAAGGTTCGCGGGCGCACGGTGTCCAGCTTTTGCCGGGCCTCGGTTTTCAGGCCGCTGACGGTGTGATAATCTACCCAGTCGGGAATGCAGGCTTCTTCCTGGGTGCGGGCGCGCTCAATGTGTGCCAGTTCGCGGGCGATGTAGCCGGCGTATTTGATGTCGGTCTCGATTTGTGCGGTGACCTCACGGTCAGCGTTGGCAAATTCCTGTGGCAGGTCGGCCCAGGTTATGTCGGGACGTTTCAACAACTCAGCCAGCGACATGCCACCTGACCGCGTCTGACTCAATCGCATGGTCAGCGCCTCGATTTGCCGTAATTTTTCCTCCACCCGCGCCACACGGTCAGCGGACACCAGGCCAACGTCAGCGGCGCGTTTGGTCAGGCGCAAATCGGCATTGTCCTGCCGCAGCAGCAGCCGGTATTCGGCGCGTGACGTGAACATGCGGTAAGGCTCTTTCGTGCCTTTCGTCACCAAGTCATCCACCAGCACGCCGGCATAGGCTTCGTGACGCCCCAGTATCAGCGGCGGTTTTTGCGCCAGCCACAGCGCCGCGTTAGCGCCGGCCAGCAATCCTTGCGCAGCGGCTTCTTCATAACCGGAAGTGCCGTTGATTTGCCCGGCGAAAAACAGCCCTTCGACGCGCTTCGTCATCAGCGTCGGATCAAGCTGGGTAGGGAGGCAAAAATCATATTCCACCGCGTAGCCGGCGCGCATAATCTCGGCGTTTTCCAGGCCGCTGATACTGCGGATAAAGGCAACCTGAGCCTCGAATGGCAGGGAAGTGGAACAGCCGTTGACGTAATATTCATCCGTGTGCCGACCTTCCGGCTCAAGAAAAATCTGGTGCGACTCCTTGTGGGCAAAACGCACAATTTTATCCTCAAGCGAAGGACAATAACGCGGCCCGACGCCTTGGATAATTCCACAATAAAGCGGCGATTTATCAAGATTGGCGCGGATGATTTCAGCGGTTTTAGCGTTCGTGTGCGTAATCCAACAAGGGATTTGTTCCACGTGGAACATGTCCGATTTCCAGCTATTGAGGGTGAAAATTTCATTGTCAGCGGCGCTGACGGTGTCGGCCATGTAACTGAACGCTGGTGGTGGCACGTCGCCGTCCTGCCGCTGACACTTGGCAAAGTCAATGGTTCGGCCGTTGAGGCGCGGAGGGGTGCCGGTTTTGAGTCGCTCGACGCTGAAGCCGAGTCGCCGCAGGCTGTCGGAAAAGTCACTGGCAGCGTCGCCCATGCGCCCGCCGACGGCATTTTGCAGGCCGACGTGCATCAATCCTTTTAAAAAGGTGCCGGTGGTCACAATCAGCGCCCGCGTGCGGTAGCGCACACCCATCGTGGTAGTTAGCGCCGTCACACGGTCAGCGGCCACTTCGACATCCGCGATAGTACCTTGTTGCAGGTCGAGATTGGCGGCGCGCTCCAGCAGCGCTTTCATGCGAAACTGGTAAGCCTTCTTGTCACATTGCGCTCGCGGCGCGCGCACGCTCGGCCCTTTTTTGGTGTTTAACATGCGGAACTGGATGCCGGTGGCGTCCGTGTTCAGCGCCATCGCCCCGCCGAGCGCGTCAATTTCCCGCACGATATGCCCCTTGGCCAGCCCGCCGATGGCCGGATTGCAGCTCATCTGCGCCACCGTATCCAGGTTCATGGTCAGCAGCAGCGTCCGGCAACCCATCCGCGCCGCTGCCAATGCCGCCTCACAACCCGCATGACCGGCGCCAACGACAGCGACATCATATATCACTGGATAAGTAAACATAAATCGTTTATTATAAACTACTTACAAATTCTAAACCACAGATGGACATAGATGAACACGGATTTGGTTTTTTTAATCTGTGTGAATCCGTGTTCATCCGTGGTTAAGAAAACGCCAAAGTCGCTGATGGTGAATATAATCAGCGGGCCATTTATAGCGAGCCGAAATACTGTCAGCGCGTCAATTTAAGTTTTACAATAAGCTCCGATGTCGGTAATTTCATCATAACCATCAATCCCGCCATGAACAATCCAACCGCCATTGCCAACCGTCCGGTCGCGCCACTCGGTCTGCGCGACAAAGAATTTTACCTGTGGAGCGCCGTGTTCATTCTCGGCAACCTCGCGCTGCCGCAACTCTGCCACCTCGCCGCGCTGGGCGGGCCGGTCTGGCTGCCGATTTATTTTTGCACGCTGCTCGCCGCCGCCCGCTACGGCTGGCAGGTCGGGACGCTGACGGCGCTGCTTTCGCCGCTGCTCAACCACGCGCTGTTCGCCATGCCGCCGACCGCGGCGCTGCCGGTGATTCTCGTGAAATCATTGCTCATCGCCGGCCTCGCGCCGCTGCTGGTGAGAAAGTTCGCCCTGCTGCCGGCCCTGGCGCTGACCGTGATTGGTTACCAATTGCTAGGCAGTGCGCTCGAGGCGCTGACCGTCGCGCCCGCCGCCGCGCTGGCCGACTTCCGGCTCGGCTGGCCCGGCCTGCTGGTGCAATTGTTCGGCGGCTGGCTGGTGTTGAAATTGTGGAGCAAACAATCCCAATAAAAACTCCGCGCGCTCCGCGTCCCCGCGTTGAAACTCTTATGGCTGCCAAATCGTTCGAGGATATTCACCGCCGGCTCCGGGAAATCGACATCCCGGAATCCTTCGATTTGTTAGTCGCCATCGCCAGCGGCGGCATCATCCCCGGCGCCCTGCTGAACGAACGCCTGCGGCTCCCGTTCAACCTGCTTTATATCAACTGGCGCGACGCTGACAATGAGCCGCGTGGCCCGCAGCCCGCGCTCTTGCGCGCGCCGGACTTCGACTGTGACGGTCAGCGGGTGCTCCTCGCCGACGACCGCGTCAAGACCGGCGCCACCATCAAGTTCGCCAAACACCTGCTCAGCGCCGCGCGTGACATCAAGACCTTCGCCATCAACGGCAGCGCCGACTACGCCCTGTTCGATGAAGACTGCTTCCGTATGCCTTGGCGAATTGCAGAAAAATTTTAAAACAACAAAGGACCTCGACATGCACACCAGACGTGACTTCATCAAAAAGGGCTTCGCCATCGGCGCGGCGTTTTCATTGGCGGATTTGAGCGGCTTCTTCACGCGCGAAACACGGGCCGCTGACAGTGAATTACTCGCCGGCCCCGACGGCAAACCCTATCTCATCGCTGTCCGTGACGGCGAGCGCGTGGCCATGCTCGACCGCGCCATCGAGGCGCTCGGCGGCATCGGCGCGTTTGTCAAAAAAGGCCAGACCGTGCTCATCAAGCCGAACATCGGCTGGGACTGCCCGCCCGAGCGCGCCGCCAACACCCACCCGGACCTCGTCGGCCGCCTCACCGAGTTGTGCCTGGCCGCCGGCGCCGCCAGCGTCAGCGTGTTCGACCACACCTGCGACGCCTGGGAAAAAGCCTACGCCAACAGCGGCATCAAGGCCGTGGTCGAAAAAGCCGGCGGCAAAATGGTGCCCGGCAACGACGAGACCTATTACCGCGAAGTCACCGTCAGCGGCGGCGAAAAACTGCGCGCGCTGAAGGTGCACCAATTGGTCCTCGATAGCGACGTGTGGTTCAACGTCCCCGTGCTCAAACACCACGGCGGCGCGACCATGACCGCCGCGATGAAAAACCACATGGGCATCATCTGGGACCGCGGCTTCTGGCACAAGAACGACCTGCACCAGTGCATCGCCGACTTCATCCGCCACCGTCGCGCGCCCGACCTGAACATCACCGACGCCTACACCCCGATGATGCGCAACGGCCCGCGCGGCAAAAGCGTGGACGACCTCATCCCGAACGTGAAGACACTGCTGGCGTCGCGCGACATCGTCGCCATCGACGCGGCGGGCAGCAAAATCCTCGGCCACGCCAACGACGGCATCGGCTACGTGAAACTCGCCGCCGCCGCGCGCCTGGGCCGCTGCGATTTGGACCATTTGCAAATCAAGCGTATCAGGATTTCGTAAACCACTAAAAACGAATCTGACAAGTTCGACGCATCATGGAAAATTCTGAGGTTTGTACATGGCGTTCATGAACTCATCCAGCATTTTACCGGTTCAAAAACAACAGCAATTCACCATTGTTATTGACCTCATCAAAGCAGCGCGTGCCAGAGCCATTCGCGCGGTCAATACGGAATTGATTGATTTGTACTGGAATGTCGGGCGCTATATCAGCGAGCGTGTCGCCGCCGCCGAATGGGGCGAATCCGTGGTGTTGGAGCTGGCGGATTATTTGTCCCGCACCGAGCCGGATTTGCGCGGGTTTTCCAATAAAAATTTATGGCGGATGAAACAGTTTTACGAGACGTACAAGGATTTTCCAAAACTCTCACCAATGGTGAGAGTTTTAAGTTGGACTCACAATTTGCTGATTTTTTCCCGCTGCAAAAGTATTGAAGAAATGGAGTTTTACTTGTCTTTGTGCCAAAAGGACTCCCTGAGTAAAAGAGAACTGGACCGCCAAATTTCCACCAGTGTTTTCGAGCGCACCATGTTGGGCAACACAAAACTCTCAGCACTGCTGAGAGTTTTTCCTTCATCCGTAACAGATTGCTTCAAAGACAGTTATGTGTTTGAGTTTTTGAACTTGCCCGAGGCGCATGGCGAAAATGAATTGCAACAAGGCTTGGTGCGGCAACTGAAAAATTTCATTCTTGAATTGGGTAAAGATTTTCTGTTTGTCGGTCAGGAATACAAACTTCAGGTTGGCAACAACGATTTTTACCTCGACCTGTTATTTTATCACCGCGCTTTGCAATGTCTGGTCGCGTTCGAGTTAAAGGTGGACAAATTCAAGCCGGAGTATTTGGGGCAACTCAATTTTTATTTGGAAGCCTTGGACCGTGATGTCAAAAAGTCTAACGAAAAGCCGAGCATCGGCATTTTGTTGTGCAAAGACCGCGATACCGAAACCGTGGAATACGCGCTGAGCCGCAGCCTGTCGCCGGCAATGGTCGCTGAGTATCAGACCCAATTACCCGACAAAAAATTACTGCAACAAAAACTGCGCGAATTGTTTGAATCATGAAACACCCTAGCACCTTGCGCCGCGTTAGAATAGTCCTCGCCGCGCTGGTCATGGCCGGCGTCTGCCTTGCGTTTCTTGACTTCCGCGACTGGTTGCCCGCTTCGTTCAAACACGCGCTGACGATGCTGCAATTCGTCCCCGCCGCCCTCGCCGTCAGCGGCGCCGCGCTCGCCGTGCTCATCGTCAGTGCGCTGGTCGGGCGCGTGTATTGCTCGGTCGTTTGCCCGCTGGGGATTTTGCAGGATTTGGTCATGCGCGCGGCGAATTTGTTTCGGCGCAAGAAAAAATTCCTCGGTTACCAAAAACCGGCCAATAAATTGCGCTACGGTATCCCCGTCGCCGCCCTCGTCATCGTCAGCGTCGCGGCAGGCGCGAGCGGCGCGGTGCTGGCGTGGCTCGACCCGTATAGCAATTTCGGCCGTTTCGCCGGCAGCGTGCTGCGCCCGCTCATCGTCAGCGCCAACAATCTCGCGAGCGAGGCGTTGCGGGCGCTCGGCACCGACGCCGTGCCGCGCGTGACCGTCCACTGGGCACCGCCCGCCGTGCTGGCGGCGACGCTGATAGTGACCGCCGCGGTCGTGGCGCTGGCCGTGTGGCGCGGACGCTTGTATTGCAACACCATTTGCCCGGTCGGCGCGCTGCTCGGCCTCGTCGCGAAATTTTCGTTGTGGAAACTCACCATTGACCAAGCCGCTTGCAAAAAATGCGGCGACTGCCTCCGCGCGTGCAAAGCGCAGTGCATCAATTTGCGGGCGGGGGAGATTGATTTCTCGCGCTGCGTCGCGTGTTACAACTGCGTCGCCGTTTGCGATGAACACGGCATCAAGTATCGGTTCCAAAATCCATTCAAGAACCTCCGCGTGAAACCCGCCGCCGCCCAGCCTGACGCTGACCGTCGTCAATTCCTCGTCGCCACCGTCAGCAGCGCATATCTCATCGCCGCCCGCAATGGCGTTAATCTCCGCGATAAACACAAATACCTCAACGCCGTCATGCCACCCGGCGCGCGGGACCGCCGCCGCTTTTTGGCCCGCTGCACCGCCTGTCAACTCTGCGTCAGCGCCTGTCCCAGCCACGTCCTCGAACCGTCCTTCCTCGAATACGCCAGCGTCAGCGGCTTCATGAAACCGCGACTGAATTTCAACCGCAGCTTCTGCAACATCAACTGCACCACTTGCGGCGAAGTCTGTCCCGACCACGCCCTGTCGCCGCTGACCGTGACGCAAAAACAAACCACCCGCATCGGCCTCGCCATCTTCGACCACCAAGAATGCATCATCTACCGCGACGGCACCGCCTGCGGCGCCTGCGCCGAGCACTGCCCGACAGCGGCGCTGCAAATCAGAAAGACGGACAAATTCCGCGACCCGCTGCCGGTGGTGGACGCGGAGTACTGCATCGGTTGCGGCGCCTGCCAATACGCCTGTCCCGCATTGCCGAAAAAAGCCATCACCATCAGCGGCCTGCGCGCCCACGAAACCGCGCAAGTCCTCGTTCAGGAAAAAGTCCAAGCCCCCGCCGCTGACAATGACTTCCCGTTTTAATCTCTCCGGGTTAAGATGCTACCTACTACATGCTAGCTACTAACTACTGAGAAATAGCTTAAACCAAGGTGAACCCCCGATAATCCGCTGAAGATGAGCGACCTGAGTCAGGGCACCGGCAGCGGGCGATTTACAATTTCGCCAGCAAATTATCCCACCGGCAGCGCAGGACCTTTCGGATACGCAGCAAAGCCGCCAGACTGGGACCTTTTTCACCAGCCTCGATTTCCTGAATATAACGCAACGCCAAATCGGCATCCTCAGCCAGCCGTTCCTGTGTCAACTTCATGCCGACACGCAATCGTCTGATATTGTTTCCCAGAATTTGGTAATGAGGCAGCACATTTCTAGGATGCCAACAGACCGGCGATTAATTACGAGCACCATGCTCGCAAAAAATCTTGCCCCTTAACGCGAGGCCGTTTATAAATACGAGCGCCATGCTCGTAATAGTGTGGTGATAAATAATCAAAAAAAACAAAATGAAGAACAATATCATATCAAACTGGATCGCATTGCTGCTGACTGTCAGCGGCATGGCGGTGTTGCCGTTGAGTGCAATGGCAACGGCAACCTCTAGCATCACCTCCGGCACCACCGTCAGCGACGGGGCATTGAACCTGACAGCAAAGACGGGCGCATCTGACATCGCCTTGGAAGTCGTTAACGCGGATACCAAATACACGGTGGATACCGCCAGCGTCTTTAATTCCGCGCAAACCGGCAATCGTTGGGGTCCGGTGGTGTCCGTGGATGCGGCGTTTTTGCGTATTCAGGCGGGTGGCACGATAAATTCTTACACGCAAAATGCCACCGGCTTGCTCGTGACCAATGGCGGCACGCTGACGGTGACCGGCGGGCTGACGGTCAATGTCGCTTCCAAGGATGCGACGGGAATTAACATCCGTGACAGCTACGCTTCCCTTGGCGACGATGTGCGGATTATCAACACTAACTCCAACGCCGTCGCTAACACTGGCGGAAACGCGGCCTTGAGCGCCACCAATGCCGTCGTCACAATCGGCGACCGATTCCAAATCAGCGGTTCTTATACTGGTCCCTATGCCATGCTTAACGTCCTGAATAATAGTCAAGTGACCATTGGCAATGAGGCGGAAATCCTCACCTATAAACTAGCTATAGCCGTGGCGCGCGCCGCCCGCCTGACCTTCGGCAACAACCTGCAACTGACCCACAACGGCGGCAGTTATAGTACTATTAACATCGAAGGCGGTGCTTTGGAGTTGGGTACCGACGCCACGATTAATTCATCGGGGTTGCGGGTGATTGGTTATACCAATGCGGGTGGAACTGTGACGGGCAGCAACACGCGTATCATCTATCGCGGCACCGACTATGCGGTACGTTTCGCTGACGGTGGCAATGCGTTGCTGCATTTGGAAAATCCCACGATAAAAACCGACACGGCTGCCGGTATTTTCACCGTGGTCGGTCGCAATGGCGTCAAGACTGTGGAAATCATCGGCGGCACGATTGACGCGCCCAATACGCCGCTGATTAACACCTCAACCAATGGCAACGGCAGCGCCAACACGATGCACGTGACCGTCAGTGCTGGCGCCAGATTAATAACCAACGGCCTGATTAATGATGAAGTCACCACCGGCGGCACCGTCACGCTGACGCTGGACCACGCGGACGCCACGCAAGCTGGCGGTCTCACCGCTGGCAGTGGCGCGCAAGGCGACATGACCGTCAATGTCAACAACGGCAGCGGTATCATCGGCGATGTGGTTAATAACGGTCACGGAAATATTACCATTAATTTGGACGACACCAATCTGACCGGTAACAGCGCTAACACCAACGATGGTTCCCTAACCATCAATGGCAAAAATAGCGGCATTACCAGTGACCTCACCGCCAGCGGCACCGCCACCATCGATGTCACCGTCAGCGGTACCGGCAGCAGCTTCACCGGCGACATCGCGCAACACGACGACAGCACCATCACCGTCATCCTTGACCCCGGCGCCACCGGCAGCGGCGGCTTCGCTGGCGGCAACCTCATCACCGGCGGCGACAGCGCGTGGACTTTCGATAAAGACAGCCACGGCAATAACGGTGAAAACCACGGCACCTGGAATATCGGCGACTACGAGGTCGCCTTCGACAACCTGACCAACGACGGCATCATCAATATTAATGTCAACAGCGACACCGGCGCGGGCGGCTCCATCACCGTCACCGACACCGCTGACGGTGATGGCAAAGTTCATGTGGACACCACCGGCAACGGCCAACTCAATCCCAACGATGTCCTGCCCGGCATCGTCAGCGGCGAGGGCACGGAGCACTGGCAATGGGATCCCATCGACTGGGGTATCGACGAAATCATCAAGGACGGCGACCACTTCATCAAACAAGGCACCAGCCCCGCCGGCGCCGTCCTCAACAGCAGCGTGGCGATCCAACAAGCCATGTGGTTTGCCCAGCAAAACAGCCTGCTCAAACGCATGGGCGACTTGCGCTATGGAGCGCGGGCGTCCCGCCCGCTGGCGGGCGGGACGCCCGCGCTCCATAACCTCATCGAAAACATTTGGCTCAGAAGCTACGGCCAACAGCTAAATGTCGGCAGCCAAGTCGCCGGCAAAGCCTACGAACAACTCATCTACGGCGTCGATCTCGGCACGGATCACAAATTCACCTTGTCCGCTGACAGTGACTTGTATCTTGGCGTGTACGCCGGCTACAGCCGCAGCGACCTTGATTACCGCACCCCCGGCACTGACGGTGAGATTAACTCCTACTACGGCGGCCTCTACGCCACGTGGCTCCACAACAGCGGCTTCTACATTGATGCCACTTTCAAGGCTGCCAGTGTGGACAACGACTTGAAAGCCCCCTACGGCAACACCCAACTCAAGGCCAGCTACAGCGACGTGAACCTCGGCGGCAGCCTCGAAATCGGCAAGAAGTTCACCTTTAAAGATAACTGGTTCATCGAGCCACAACTCCAAGTCAACTACCTCCACATCCTCGCTGAGGATTACACCGCTGGCCCGATGACCATCAGCGCCCAAGACCTCGACGCCCTGCAACTGCGCATCGGCAGCCTCTTCGGTCGCACCATCAACCTCACCAACAGTGGCGCATTACAACCTTACATCAAAATCAGCGGCGTCGAAACCATCAGCAGCGGCGGCACCCTCAGAAACGGCTACCAACACACTCGCGCCAACACCGACGGCGCCAGAGCCGAACTCGGCGCCGGCCTCATCTGGCAACTCGACACCAACAACCAACTCCACCTCGACTACGAAGCCTCCTTCGGCGACAAGTACGACAAACCCTGGGGACTAACCGCCGGCTACCGCCACCAGTTCTAACAGCACATTCAACGCAGAGACGCAGAGGCGCGGAGGGTTAATCAACAAAAATCTCCGTGTCTCTGCGGTTAAGTGTTGTTTAAAAAAACAGCCGTGGTGCCTTAGTGGTGCAAATTTCTTGGCGCCTTCGCGTCTTCGTGGCCCGAGTTTTCAGCGGGGTTGGCGGTTTCCCTGGCGGCGAATTTGAAGGGAATGTTGATCTGTTCGGCCGGCAGGCCGGCGCACAGGCGTTTGATTTGGTACAGGTCGGCCTGCGCCATTTTTTTGACGCTGATGGTGGCCCACATCGCGGGGAACGGGCAGGGAATGTTGATGTTTTCGTTGCGATGGAACACCACGCGCAAGTCCTGCGGCACCGCGACGTTCAGGCGGGTGATTTCGGGGATGACGCCCTCGACCACGTTGTCGGGATAGACGATGAGGCTGTCGGGGCGGTTGGGCAGTTGCCAGAGCGCGCGGAAGCTGTCGCGCCCGAACTCCGCCATCTGGTCGTTGTCGAGCGCGTAGGCGGCAAGCTCGCGCGGCGAGCGAATCCACTCGTGACGCGTTTCCAGCCCGCGGGCCGACAATTGTTCGATGAAATACTGGTAGTAGGGGGAATGTTTGCCGTCCTCGTTGCGGATGTGCACGTGGGAGATCAGGCCGATTTTATGGCAGCCGCGGCTTTGCAGGTGGTCGATGGCGTCGCTGAACAATTGTTCAATGTCGTTGCTGACCTTGTTGGGCGAGTTGACGGCGAAGTGAAACGTGCTGGGCACGGGCAGCGCCGCGAGGGTGGCGAACTCGGTTTCATCGCGGATGGAAGCGCCGATGAGTCCCTGGATTTGGCCGTTCGCGACGGCTGCCTTGAGCCGGTCAAGGTAGGCGGGCACGCGCTCGGTGTTGATCCAGCTTTGCATCTCGATGCCGTTGCGGGCGCATTCCTTTTGCAACTCGGCGTGCAGTTTTTGGGTGAAGTACATCGCCGGGTGCTCGTTGAAATTTCTGCCGAAATAAACGGCGACGGTGCGCAGGCCGGGCGGCACCGGGAAGTCGAGCGGCAGTCTGGTGATGGTGCGCATGGGCGGCGCTGACGGCGAGGGGTCGCTGACGGTGACGGTGGCTGGCGCCGTCACCGGGGACACCGCGGCGGGCAGCGTGGCGCGCGGCACGAAGGTGGCGCTGAACAGGCGCGACTGGTTGCTGTGGCCCATGACGATGTCCATGGCGGCGGCGACCATGCTGTCGAGCGGCTGCCGGTAAGTGCTGAGCTGGCGGTCGCCGGCCAGCGGATCGGCAATGTCGTTGATGCCGACCAGACGAACGCGGTCGGGCACCGGGATTTGCAGCCGCACGCATTGCTGGAGCACGAAATTGGCCGCGTAATCGTCCGCGCCGATGACGCCGTTGACAGTGTCAGCGGCGAGGAGTTTGCGGAGCTTGCCGGCCTCCAGCGGCGCGTGCGGCAGGGTCAGCGAATTCGCGCCGAAATAGACCGACGCCAGTTCGGTGAAAGCGGCGAGCCGCTCCGCGTGGGACGGCACCTCGGGGCGATGCCCGTAGAACAGGATTTTGCTCGCACCGGCGGCCTTGAAGCGCCGCAGCGCGTCCTCAATCCACTCGCGTTCGTTGAGCCGCACCCACGGCCAGTCGGGACATTCCGCCAGCCAGCCCATCAGGCAGACCACGGGTTTGCCGGATTTGCGCAGGCATTGCACCAACTCGTCGTTGAAACGCGGGTAGAGCGAAATCCAGCCGTCGCAGCGAGCGCGCAGAAATGTCTGGCGCAGGTTGGACGCGGCGGTGCTGTATTGGTCCACGGGGAAGATATGGAAGTCGAGATTATGCTTGAAGAATTCGCGGGACAACGCGCCCAGGGTGCGTTGCAGGATGACCGAGTCGAACTCGCCGAGGTTAAGCGGCCAGAGCACGCCGAGGGTGTCGTGCTTGCCGGTGACCAGGGCGCGGCCGTTGGCGTTGGGATAATAATTCAACTCGCGGGCCACGGCCAGGATATGCTCGCGAGTCTTGGGGCGTAATTTGTGGGGTTCGTGAAAGGCGCGGGAAACGGTGGCCGTGGAGTGCCCCACTTTTTGGGCAAATTCCAGAATATTCATATGCGTAATATAAGACTAATGACTAGCGGCGTCGAGTTATAGTTTAACATAAATAACATTAATAAGGTCGGGGCATAAAAAACCACGTTAGTAAGGTAAGGCCAACCGCTTCTGCTTCCAAGCAAAAATGAAGCAAAGTTTGAAATGCAACTTTACTTTTGCTGGGCACTAGTAAATTATGAAATGTTTATGGCGAAAGTTATTATTGAGCAACTCTACAAGATATATCCGGGAATCAAGGGGCAACCGGGCAAAGTCGCGGTCAGCGACGCCAATTTCGCCATCGAGGACAATGAGTTCATGGTGCTGGTGGGGCCGTCGGGTTGCGGCAAGACGACCACGCTGCGGATGGTGGCCGGCCTCGAGGAAATCAGCCGGGGCGCCATTTATATCGACGGCAAAAAAATCAACGATGTGCCGCCCAAGGACCGCGACATCGCGATGGTGTTCCAGAATTACGCGCTGTATCCGCATATGACCGTCGCCGACAACATGGCGTTCGGCCTTAAGCTGCGCGGGTTCCCGAAGGCGCAAATCCAGCAGCGCGTCCGCGAGGCGGCGCACATCCTCGGCTTCCTTGAGCCTGACAATTTGCTCGACCGCAAGCCCAAGGCGCTGTCCGGCGGCCAGCGGCAGCGGGTCGCGCTGGGCCGCGCCATCGTCCGCAACCCGAAGGTGTTTTTGTTCGACGAGCCGCTGTCCAACCTTGACGCCAAGATGCGCGTGGAAATGCGCCGGGAAATCACCCGGCTGCATCAGCGGCTCAGCAACACCATGATTTACGTCACCCACGACCAGGTGGAGGCGATGACCATGGCCGACCGGATTGTGGTGATGAAGGACGGCGTGGTGCAGCAGGTCGCCGAGCCGCTGACGCTGTTCAACGAGCCGGCCAACCTGTTCGTCGCCGGTTTCATCGGCAGCCCGCCGATCAATCTCATCCGCGGCGCGATCACGCAGGACGCGGGCCGCCTGCGTTTCACGGAAAAGACCGCCGTCAGCGGCGTGACCGCGTCCGGTTTTATCCTCGACGACGCGCAGGCGAAAAAATTGCAGCCGTATCTGGGCAAGGAAGTAATCTGGGGCATCCGGCCCGAGTACATAGACGTCGCCGACACCGACACATCCGGCGGCTTCACGGCGCGGATTGACCTGGTCGAGCTGATGGGGTCGGAAAGCTACGTGCATTGCACCGTCGGCGGGCAGGCGATTGTCGTCCGCACCGGCAGCGCCCATTTGCGGCATCGCGAGGGGCAGGCGATCACCGTGGTGCCGAACCAAAAATACAGCCTGTTCTTCGACCCGGCCAGCGAGTTGTTAATCAAATAAAACCGGACGCTGATGATGAACCAGAATTCCAATGCCCGCCGCCTGTGGTATCGCCAGCCCGCCGGGGCCGACTGGAACCGGGCGCTGCCCATCGGCAGCGGCCGGCTGGGCGCGATGATTTACGGCAATGTGCGGCAGGAACGGTGGCAGTTGAACGAGGACAGCGTGTGGAGCGGCGGCCCGCGCCAGCGCGAGAATCCCGACACGCTGCGGCTGCTGCCGGAACTGCGGCGGCTGATTGGCGCCGGTTCATTGTCAGCGGCGCACAAGCTGGCCGCCGACGCGCTGGCGGGCGTGCCGGACATCATGCGGTTTTACGAGCCGCTGGCCGACGCGACGCTGTTCATGGAGCATCCCGCCGCCACGGCCGCTGAACTGGCCATCCGTCATCCCGACGCCCCCAACAACGGCGACGCCGGCCTGGCGACGCCGCTGACGGTGGCGGAGACCAAAATCGCCGCTGACGATAACGTGCCGCCCGACTACGAGCGCGCGCTCGACCTCGGCGCGGCCACCGTCAGCGTCCGCTACTCCGTCGGCGGCGTGACGTTCATCCGCGAGCATTTCGCCAGCGCGCCGGACGAAGTCGTTGTCTCGCGGCTCACGGCCAGCGCCAGCGGCAAAATTTCCTTCCGCCTGCGCATCGACCGCGGACTAATCGACAATTACGCGGCGCGTTACCTCGACACCATCAGCGCCTTCGACGACGGCGGGCTGCTGCTCGCCGGCCAGACCGGCGGCGCGGGCGGCCTCGGCTTCGCGGCGGCGGCGCTGGTCGCCGTCAGCGGCGGCGCGGCGCGGACGATTGGCGACACGGTCATCGTCAGCGGCGCGGATGAGGCGGTGATTTATCTGTCAGGAGCAACCACTTTTCGCGGCGCGCAGCCGGCGGCAACGGCGTTGCAAAAAGTCCGCGCGGCGGCGCGGCGCGGCTGGGCGGCACTGGCGGCGCGGCAACGCGAGGATTACCGGCCGCTGTTCAATCGCGTGACGCTGCAACTCGGCGCTGACAGTGACGCGGCGGCGAACCGGCAATTGCCGACCGACGAGCGCATTGAGCGGATCAGGCAAGGCGCGACGGACCTCGACCTGCTGGCCACGTATTTTGATTTCGGGCGCTATCTGCTCATCGGCGCCAGCCGGCCCGGCAGCCTGCCCGCCAACGGGCAGGGCGTGTGGAACCAGGATTTCACGCCGGCCTGGGGGTCGAAATACACCATCAACATCAACGCCAACATGAACTACTGGCCGGCGGAAAGCTGCAATCTCGCCGAGTGCCACGAGCCGCTGTTCGACTTGCTGGAGCGCATGGCCGAGAACGGGCGGCGCACGGCGCGGGTGATGTACGGCTGTCGCGGTTTTGTCGCGCACCACAACACCGACATCTGGGCCGACACCTGCCCGACCGACCGCAACCTAGGCGCGTCCTACTGGCTGATGGGCGGCGCGTGGCTGGCGCTGCATCTGTGGGAGCATTACGCCTTCGCCCCCGCTGACCGTCACGAGTTTTTGCGTCGCGCCTGGCCGATTTTGCGCGAGGCCAGCCGGTTCTTCCTTGATTATCTGGTCGAGAACGAGCACGGGCAGTTAATTGTTTTTCCGTCGTCCTCGCCGGAGAATGTCTATCGCCTGCTCAACGGCGAAATCGGCACACTGTCAGCGGGCACGACCATGGACAGCGCGATTCTGGATCTGCTGTTTCGGCGGACGCGGCAGACGGCGGCATTGCTGGACCTTGAGCCGGAGTTCGCCGCTGACGTTGAGGCGGCGCGGCAAAAACTGCCGCCGCTGACGGTGGGCCGTCACGGGCGGCTGCTGGAATGGCCGGTGGAATATGACGAGCCGGAACCGGGGCACCGGCACATTTCGCACCTGTTCGCGCTGTTTCCCGGCGACCAGATTTCGCCAACGCGCACGCCGGCCCTGGCGGCGGCGGCGCGGGCCTCGCTGGAACACCGGCTGGCGCACGGCGGCGGGCACACCGGCTGGAGCCGCGCGTGGATTGTGAATTTCTGGGCGCGGCTGCTGGACGGCGACCAATGTTTCGCGCACTTGCAGGCGCTGCTGGCGAAGTCCACGCTGCCGAATTTGTTCGACGACCATCCGCCGTTCCAGATTGACGGCAATTTCGGCGCGACCGCGGCCATGGCGGAAATGTTGTTGCAATCACAGGAAACCGCCGCTGACGGTGAGGCGACGCTGCCGGTGCTGCATTTGCTGCCGGCGCTGCCGGCGGCCTGGCGCGAGGGCAGCGTCAGCGGCCTGCGGGCGCGCGGCGGCTTCACGGTGGATTTGGCGTGGCGCGCCGGGGCATTGTCAGCGGCGACGCTGCGCGCGGCGGACGGCGGCGCGTGCTGGGTGACGGTCGGCGCGGCCGCGCCACGGCAAAAAATCGAACTGCGCGCGGGCGAGTCGCGCGCCTTGGCTTTATGAACGAACGGAAAAATTTCTGGCGCCGACTGGCGCTGACAGTGACGCTGGCGCTGCCGGCGGGTGCAGTGTCAGCGGCGCAACCGCCGGCGCAAGACACCGACGAGGTCTGGCGCCTGGACACGATTTACGCGTTCACCGACGCCAACCGGCTGGTGACCCGACTCGGCAAGGCCGGGCACAATGACCGCGAGTTTTTGTTCGCCAAGGCGGCCACCATGCTGAACGACCCGACCAAGACGCAGGGCAACATTGACGCGGCGGCGGCGGTGTTTCAGCAACTGGCGGACGCCGACGCTGACGATGATATCGGTGTCAGCGCGCGGTATTTTCTCGCCCGGGTGTTGCAGACGCACATGCTGTTGCAGCCGGACAAGGACGCTGACGGCGCGGCCATCGCGGCCAACCAGCAGCAGGCGATCGGGCTGTACCGCGCGCTGTTCGGGCAGCATCCGGAGCACAACCTCGCGCAACTCGGCTACCTGCGCGCGGTGACGCTGGAATTGTACAATAAAACTTCCAGCGAGCCGATGGCGGCGCGCCTAAAGCGACTGTCAGCGGAGCGGCCGCAGTTTGCCGACCCGCAGATGGAGAAAAATTACCACCTGATTCTGGCCCAGCCCTACCTGTTGTTCAACGTGTCGAAGGAGCAGGCGCTGGCGCATTACGTCGCCGCCGACCGGCTGGGATTCCGGCGCTGGCAGACGCAGTGCGACCTGTATGTCGTCATCAGCGACCTGGCCCTGGAACTGGGCCGGCGTGACCTGGCGGCGCAGTATTGCGTGAAGTTCCTGCAAAATTTCCCGCGTGACGACCGCAATTACACCATCCGCGAGCGGCTGGCCAAATTGCAGGGCGTCAGCGTGGACCAAATCGCCGTCGAGGCGGTGATTACGCCGGCGCCCGCTGACGGTGACGCGGCGGGCGCCGGCCAAACATCCACCGGAGACGCCAAATGAACCGCGAAAAAATTCTCAACACCATCGGTTTCACGCTGCTCGGCCTGTGCTTTTTGTCGGCGTTGTACAGCGTGATTTTCCGCAGCGTGCGGGATGCCGACCCGAATCTCATCACCATCCGTTTCGCCCACTGGCAGTTGGAAGGCGGCTTGCGGGGCACCTTTGACGACCTGGCGCGGCAGTACGAGAAAATCTGCGCCGACCGCGGCCAGAAGGTGCGCGTGGAGCAGGTGACCATCCCGGAGAGTGTGTTCGGCAACTGGGTGCTGACGCAACTGGTGGGCGGCACCGCGCCGCAGATCATCGAGCTGGGCAGTATGCATATCGACCGCAAGGCGCGGTTTTTCGAGTCGCTCAGCGGCTATGTCAACGAGCCGAACCCCTACAACGCGGGCACGCCGCTGGCCGGGCTGCCGTGGCGCAACACCTTCGTTGACGGTATGCTCAGCACCTATGACAAGGATTTACTCGACTATTACAGCGTGCCGCTGAGCCTGTTCACCGTGCGGCTGTTCTACAATAAGCCGCTGTACGAAAAAATCTTCGGCCAGGACGCGCCGCCGCCAAAGGATTACCGTGATTTTGTGCGCGTATGCCTGGCGATTCAACAATACGGACAGGAGCACGGGCTGGGCATCGTGCCGGTGGCCGGCTCGAAATACAACGAGGGGCAGTTGACCGGCCGCATCGCCGGTTCGCAGACGCAAAAGCTGAACGACCGGATCAACCGCAAGCGCACCGCCAGCGTGGACGGCAACGAGTTGTATGTTTCCTACCTGCGCGAGCAGTGGGGGCCGCGCTCGCCGGAAATCATCTCGTCGCTGCGGCTGACCCAGTCGTTCTACCAGTTCTTCCAGCCGGGCTTCCAGCAGGTGGACCGCGATTCGGGGACGCTGTATTTCATCCAGAGCCGCTGCGTGTTCATCTGCACCGGCAGTTGGGATAACACCAGTTTCCGCATCCAGGCGCCGTTTGAAATCGGCGTGTGCGATTTGCCGTTGCCGACCAAGGACGACCCGGAATACGGCCAATACATGAAAGGGCCGTTCCCCGAACTGTCGCGCACCGTCGGCATGGGCTTCGGCATCGTGCGCGGCACCCCGCACACCGACATGGCGCTGGATTTTTTGAAATTCCTCACCAGTTACCGCGGCAGCGAATATTTCACCAGGCACAGCGGCTGGCTGCCGGCCATCATGAACGTGCCGGTGGATGACCAGTTGAAACCGTTCGAGCCGCACATGGACGGCTATCCCAACGGCTTCGGCCTGGCCCTGCCCGCCAGCAGCAACCAGGCGGTGCTCATGGACAACACGGCGTATCTGTTGCAAAAATACCCGGACAGTCCCGAGGCGTTCCTTGAGGCTTACGAGCAACTGGACGCCTTTTCCGCCATCACCAACGACCTGAAGCTGTGGCTGGCCGCCGCGCGCCGCTCCATCGTGCGGGCGGACACGCTGCTGGCGGCCAACCGCGAGCTGGCGCGGGGCGGCCACGGCATTGATTCGTCCGCCGGGCGCAAATTTTACGAGCTGCTGGAGCAGCAAATCCAAACCGAGGCCGACGCGTATTCCTACGAAATGGAAATGACGCAAATCTGGAAGGAACGAGTAAAACCATAAAATTATGCCCGCGACGATTATTTCCACCCGCAAAGCGCTGCGCCAATGGCACCTATACCTGTTCGTGGTGCCGTCGCTGCTGTTGATCGGCACGTTCTGCTACTACCCCGCCATCAGCGCCATCATCCACAGCTTCTTCGACTGGCAGGGCAGCGACCAGATGCAGTTCCTGGGGCTGGACAATTTCAAGCGCGCGCTGGCCGACCCGATTCTGCGGCAATCCTTCGGCACCATGTGCATTTTGGTGGTGGCGAACTTTTTCAAGATGGTGCCGGCCATCCTGCTGGCGGTGGTGATTCACCGGCTGACCAGCGACAAGTGGCAGTACTGGTACCGCGTGTTGCTGATTGTGCCGATGGTGGTGCCGGGGTTGGTCAGCCTGTTCATCTGGAAATTCTTTTTCGACCCGAACCTCGGCATCATCAACAACGCCTTCGACCTGTTGCATATCAAACACATGCTGGTGTGGCTCGATGTCAACTGGTTCCACTCCGGCACCTTCCGCATGGACGCGCCGATCAGTTGGCTGAGCGAGCCGCGGTTGATCATCCCCTCGCTGATTTTCTGGGGCTTCCCGTGGGTGGGCGCGGTCAGCGTGTTCATTTTCCTGGCCGGCCTGCAGGGCATCGGCACGGAAGTGTATGAGGCGGCGGAACTGGACGGCGCGTCGCCGTTTCAAAAATTCACCCACATTGAATTGCCGCTGATCATGACCCAGGTGCGGCTGAACGTGATTCTGATGATGATCGGCGCGTTGCAGGATTACGGCCTGCAATTCATGCTGCTGGGCGGCAACGGCGGCGCGGGCATGAAGGGCATGGTGCCGGGGCTGTGGATGTTCAACCGCGCGTTCCTCGCCGGTGAATTCGGCTACGCCTGTTCCATCGGCATCATCCTGTTTTTCCTGATTTTGCTGATGACTTACATTAACAACAAATACATCCGGGTGGACAAATGAGCGATAATAGCATTCATGCGGTGGCCGCATTGCAAGCGGTCGGCAGCAAGCGCGGCCGCGACTGGCCGAAACATCTGGTAATCTGGCTGATTCTGGCCTTGCAACTGCTGCCGCTGTACATGATGTTCCAGATCAGCTTCAAGGACAACACCGAATTCCTCACCAACCCGTGGTTCCCGCTGCTGCCGTGGCACTGGCATTTCGACAACTTCGTCTATGGCGTCAAGCTCATCGGCCCGTACATCGGCAACACCGTGTTCATCGCCACCGTCAGCGCCAGTTGCACGATTTTCCTGGCGACCCTGGCGGCGTATTTTTTCGCCCGCTACAAAATGCCGTTGAGCAACGTGCTCTGGTCCATCTTCCTGGTGCTGATGCTGCTGCCCGCCATCGCCAACATCGTGCCGCTGTTCATGCTGCTCAAGAGCATGAACCTGCTCAACACCCTGCAGGCGCTGATTGTCATTGCCATGGCCGGCGGGCAGGTGTTCAACACCTTCATCCTGCGCAACTTCATCGAGGACTTGCCCAAGGACCTGTTCGAGGCCGCCGAGATTGACGGCGCCTCCCACTTCCAGCAAATCATCAACATCGTCGTCCCCATGAGCGCGCCCATCATCGGCACCCTGTTCATCCTCAGCTTCCTGGGACAGTGGAACGACTTCATGATGCCGCTGATCGTGCTGCGCGACCGCGAACTGTTCACCCTCGGCGTCGGGCTGGTTTATTTGAACGGCGAATACGTCAAACAGTGGGGCCAGATCATGTCCGCCTTCATGGTCGCGTCCATCCCGCTGATCATCATCTTCCTGTTCTGCATGAAACTCTTCGTGCGCGGCCTCGCCGCCGGCGCGGTGAAGGGGTGAGCCGTACCTTGAAACAGCCCGCTGACAGTGAGGCGGGCTTGGTTAAATTGTCCTTGACGTGGAAAACACGATTACCATGCTTCAAATGTAAACCTTGATAGAAGATATTGATGAAAACTTACATTTCCTGCGCGCATCGGCGACAATTTATGAAATACCTGGCCCTTATCATCGGGTTATTCGCCGCCTCGGCGTCAGCCATTGAAATCAAATACCAGTCGCCCAAGGACGCGATGGTCAGCCTCGGTTTGTTTGACCGGGAGGGGAAATTATTGCGCTGGCTGCGGATGAACGAGTTTGCCCGGCAGGGCGAAAACCTGGTCGGCTGGGACGGTCTCGACCAGTGGGGCCAGCCGCTGCCCGCCGGGGATTATTTGCTCAAGGGGGTGTGGCACGGGCCGCTGACGCTGGAGCACCAGGCGACGGTGAACAATCCCGGCAACCCGCCGTGGCCCACCGCCGACGGCAAGGGCGACTGGCTCAGCGACGAGGCTTCGCCGCAGGCCGCCGCCACTGACGGTGACTGGGTGTTTCTCGGCGCGCCGGGGGCGGAGGACGGCAGTTCGATTATCGCCGTGGATGGCGCGGGACAGCGGCAGTGGGGGTACATGTATCATTGCTACCCGCGCAGCGTGGCGCTGACGGTGGACGGGGATTATTTGTACGCGCTGTTTTCGGGGCCGGAGTCGGCGGGCCAGCCGCGCGTGTATCCCGGCGGGACGGTGGCGAACCGGGCGCTGCTGGTGTGCCTGGACAAAAAGACCGGGAGCCTCGCGCGGTTCAGCCGCGAGCAACCGCGCTTGAAAATCGCGGAGTGGGCGTACAGTGGCTCGTACCGTTATATGTGGGAGTTGCGCAACGAGCAATCGTTCACGCTGAAGGAGTACGGCGGGCAGCCGCGCTATTTCAGCGTTGATGTGGCGGAACCGGCGGGCGCGGTGGGGCTGGCCGCTGCCGGTGACAAGCTGTACGTGGCGTTCATGGACCGGGATAAAATCGCGGAGTACGACGCCGCCACCGGCGCGGCCACGGGGGTGGAAATCACCGTCAGCGAGCCGGGCGGCCTGTGCCGGTTGAACGACAACGCGCTGCTGGCCGTCAGCGGGCGGCAGGTGGTGACGGTGAATTTGCTGACCAAAAAAGTGACGCCGTTCATCATCGGCGGCCTGTCCGCGCCGGCGTATGTGACGACGGACCGGACGGGGAACATCTATGTCAGCGACTGGGCGGACTCTTTGCAGGTCAAACAGTTCGACCGCTCGGGGCGGTTGCTCAAGGCGCTCGGCAAAAAGGGCGGGCGGCCGTGGGCGGGCAAGTGGGAGCCGGGCGGGATGCTGCTGCCGCGCGGCATCGCCGTCACCAACAGCGGCCGGCTGTGGGTGGCGGAGGACGACATGACGCCCAAGCGGGTCAGCGTGTGGGACACGGCCAGCGGCAAACTGGCGCGGGAGTTTGTCGGCCCGGCCAGCTATGGCGGGGGCGGTTACACCTGGGCGAACCCGCTGGACGTGACCGAGGTGTTCAGCGGCGCGACGCTGTTCAAGGCGGATTTGGCGAAAAAGTCCGGCGCGCCCGTGCAGGTCGCCTATCGCCGCCGCGACGTGGATGATGTGTTCACGCCCAACGGCGGCGAGGTGTCGGAGATGACGCGCGCGTATGCGCATCACGGCGAGCAGTACGTGATGATGCGCTTCAACCGCACGGGGTACACGATTATGCAACGCATTGGCAACGATTTCCGCCCCGTCGCCGCGATCGGTCACCGCATCATGATGGGGCGCAAGACCGGGGACAATTACCATCAGGACGGCACTTCCATCGTGCAATGGGACAGCGACATCGGCCACCACCGCTACGACGGTTTTTACCCCGACTGTTTCCGCGAGCACGCCAACGAAAATTATTGCTGGGCCGACGCCAACGGTGACGGCAAGGTGCAGCCGGCGGAAATGCGCTGGTATCCGCTCACCGGCGCCGGCGCCGCCGCTGACGGTCGTGTCAACAAGCTGGAGATGTACTGGGGCACCAACCTCGCGCCGGACCTGAGCTTCCTGTTCATCACCGGCGCTGACGATGGCAAGGCCGTCATGCGCCTCGAACCGGAATGGCGCGGCGACGTGCCGGTGTATGATTTCAGCAAGGCCAAATTGCTGGCCAGGACGCGCGGCCTCTACCCGCTGAGCCTGCATGTCACCCGCGACGAAAAAATCCTCGTCTTCGTCGGTTACGAAAACAGCACCTACCCCAACAGCGTCGAGTGCTACGATTATCACGGCAACAATCTCTGGAACATCGCGCTGCCGAAAAAACTGGCGGGCGAGTTCGCCGTCCACGGCAGCGGCCTGGCTTATGATTATGAAATTCCCGGCCTCGGCGTGGTGTGCCTGACGTGGAACTGGCACGGCTCTTACCGCTCGTATATGTTCACCAGCAGCGGCGATTACCTGTGGTCGCCGCTGGACGACAACCACAACGCCGGGCCGTTCGCCTCGTGGGGTGAGTCGTTTCGCGGCGGCGTGCAGGCGGCGGACGGCACACCCTATCTGCTGAACGGCGCCAACGGCCAGGCGCACCTGTTGCAAATCAAGGGGCTGGAGCCGGGCGCGGTCGGGCGCTTTGAACACCCGTTCACCGTCAGCGCGGCGGACGCGCAGGCCGCCGCCGCCGAGCGCGAGCAGCCGCCGGTCCGCGTCGCGCCCCGGCCGGTCATCGGCGTCAGTTGGGAACAAAGCGCCGCGCCGGTGGTCGTGGACGGGCAGCTCGACGACTGGAACATGGGCGAGGGCGTGAAACTGGACGGCGACCAGGGCCGCCGCGCCGTGGTGGCGTTGCGCCGCGACCGCGACCGCCTGTACCTCGCCTACCAAGTGTGGGAGCCGGCGCCGCTGCTGCGCAATGCCGGCGCGGACTGGCAGCAACTCTTCATCAGCGGCGATTGCGTGGACTTGATGCTGGAGAGCGACCCGCTGGCGGCGGCGCATCGTACCGCGCCCGCTGACGGTGACCGCCGCCTGCTGCTCGGCGTGTTCGAGAACCGGCCGGTCGCCGTGCTGTATCAGCCGGTGGTTCCCGGCACGAAAGACCCGACGCTGTTCATGGCGGCGAGCATTGACCGCGTGGCGAAACTCAGCAGCGCCAAGGTCGCCGTCAGCCGCGACCCGGCGGAGGGTTGTTATGTCATTGAAGCCTCCGTGCCGCTGGCGGACCTGGGCATTGATCCGAAAAACACCGGCCGACTGCGCGGCGACGTGGGCGTGGTGTTCGCCGACGCCACCGGCCGCAGCCGCGCCCAACGGCTCTACTATTACAACCACAGCCAGCCGGTGAACATCACCGAGGACCTGACCACCGAGGCGACCTTGCAGCCGTCCGAGTGGGGGGAAATTCGCCTGCCGCTGGGCGAGAACTTGCTGAAGAACGGCGGCTTTGAGTCAGCGCTGGCGGAGCGAGAGCATGACGGCTGGCAGGCTTGGGACAACCAAAACGGTGCGGTCGCCGGATTGTCCGGCAGCGTTGCTTACACCGGCAGCCAGGCGGCGTATCTGCGCGTCACCGAGCCGCTGGACATTCCCGAGGACGCCTTCAAGCTGCCCGACTTCCACGAGTTCCTGAAGACCGCGCGCGGCGGCACGAATGTGAAAGGCCAGGTTGCCGCCGGCGTGCGGCAGCGCGTGCCGGTCATCGCCGGCCACCGCTACTCGGTGCGTTACAGCTACCGTAGCGCCGATATGCAGGACGGCGGTAATCGGCCCGGCCCCGGTCGTGGTTTCGCCGCCATTGGCGGGCGCCTGGTTTGGAACAAAGGCAACGGCAACAACCTTGGCAGCGACAGCGTCGCGCATGACGACTGGCAAACCGTGCAAGACTACGGCGCGTGGTATATCTCGCGGCCCTTCACCGCGCCCGAAGGCGCCACCGAGGTGCTGGTCAATTTCAACCTCGATGTCCGCGCCGCCAACCGTCGCAGCGAAGTCTGGCTGGACAACGTGGAAATGGTGGATGTGACGGAGTAGGGGACCGTCAGGGGCGGAACAATTTTCACCACCAAGACACCAAGGCACGAAGGCTGCTTTTTCAAACACACCTTCGTGCCTTAGTGTCTTCGTGGTGCAAATAGTCTTTAGAACTGATGCCGATAACCAGCGGTCAAGCCCCAGGGCTTGTCATACTTGTCGCCGAAGGAGGCTTCGTAGTCGAGGTGGAGTTGGTTGTTGGCGTCGAGTTGCCAGATGAGGCCGCCACCTAACTCGGCTCTGGCACCGTCAGTGTTGGCGCGGATGTGTTGGTAGCCGTTGCGGAGGGTGCCGCCGCTGCTGATGGTTTCGACGCCGCTGATCTTGATGTAGGGCTGGAGTGCGCCGCCGTTGGTGAGTTTTATACTGCGACCGAATAGGCTGCCGATGCGGAATTGCAGGGCGTCGAGGTCTTGGGCGCTGATGCTCATGGGGCCAGCGGTGTAATTCTCAGCGAGGATGTGGAGGTAGTTCACTTGGAACTGAGGCTCGATGAACCAAG
>JAISBF010000182.1 GCA_031266335.1 Verrucomicrobiales bacterium | reverse complement strand
ATCGAACTGGAAAAACTACTCACCAGCTTCCGCGACGCCCGCCTGCAAGTCGTCACCCAAAAGAGCGGCGACAACGTCACCATGCCCGACACCCAGCGCCTCCGCGCCTTATTGGACACGTTAGGCACCATCAGCGGCGGCCTGCTCTGGCTGGAAGACACCCTGACCGACGTCATCCTGCGCAACCCCAAACACACCCAAAGCGACCTCGACCTGCTCGGCATCGTTTACCAACCCGACGCCACCCTCAGCCCCGACCACATCCTCGGCAAACTCTACGCCCAATTCACCGGCGAATACACCCACCTGCACTGGACGTTGCCGCGCGGCTATCACCTGGCCCGCCTGCGCTGCGCCATCAACCACGGCGAATGGGTCTTGCTCACCATCAGCGACCAAAGCACCTACATCGACCGCCGCCCCATCCCCGCCCAAGCCGAAATCCGCGCCTACGAACTAACCGTCATGCGCGGCGAGGAAATGGTCGGCAAACCAGTCGTCGAAAAAGTCATCGTCGGCAGAGACATCACCGTCGAGGAAGAAAAAATCTAACCAAAACTCCGGCCACGAAGACGCCAAGGCGCGAAGAACTTTTTTTAACAGGGAGATCATGGAGCACACGGAGATTATTTTTTTAAAAACTCCATGAACTCCATGATCTCCCGGTAAAAAATGCTTTGTGCTTTTTGTGTTTTTTTGTGGCCATTAAAACCAACCAAACAACAGAACAAACAACAGAAAGAAAGAACACCCATGAACCCCACCATCCCCCAACCTTCGCGCCTTCGCGTCTTCGCGGCCGGAGTTAAAAAACTAACCCTGCTATTAACCCTCCTCAGCGTCCTGGCGCTGCACCTGCCGCTGTTCGCCGCTGATGTCTATTGGGACAACCCCGGCGCCGGTGACTGGTTTGACGAGGGCAACTGGCAGGGCGGCGCGCTGCCCGGCGCCAGCGACAATGTTTACATCAATGATAATGGCACCGCCCTCATCTCCTCCGGTTCCACGGAGAATAACAATCTTTATCTTAACAACGCTTCATCGCTGACGGTCAGCGGCACCGCGCAGTATAATGTTGGACTTTATAGGACTGTGTATCTCAATGACACCAGCCATCTCACCGTTACCGGGAGCAGTTACTTGGACTTCGGCTACTTAATGGGCATCTATAATGCCAGCACTGTCACGGTGAGCGGCAACGGTCAGTTGGTTGGAAGGAGTGGGATTGATATCTATGATAACGCCACCATGCACGTTACGGACAACGCCCAAGTAGGTACTGTGTACTTACATAGCGGCACCTTCATCATTGATAGCGCTGGCGCTTCGGTTGACTATCTTAGCATTCGCAGTGGCGCCATGATTGCCCAGAATCAGACCTCCGCAATCAACGTTGAGTTGTCCCTTGAAAATAATTTCACGGTAAGCGGTTCCACTTGGCTTGCTGCTACCGGCTATACTGGGATTTCACATTCATTGGAGATTAAGGACAGTACGTTTCTCCAAGTAACCGCCGGCAGCACCCCTTACAACAACCTAGTGGCAATCGGTGCCTACGATGCTGGTTCCGTGACCATCAGCGATAGTGGCAGTATGTCCACTTCTGTCGTGACCTACATCGGCAACGGCCGCATCGGTGCCGTGACCGTCAGCGGCAGCGGGCGGTGGGATGCCCAAGGTGATATATCTATTGGCGGCGGCTACGGTGTTAGTAGTGGTACTGGCTCGCTAACCATTACCGACAATGCTTATGTGAGTACTTCTTTTGGAATAGATATAGGCTACGGTGGCGCGACTGTCACGGTCAGCGGCAGCGGGCGGGTGGATGCTTGGCTGAATGTTGGCGACAGCGGTACCGGTACCCTGATTATCAAGGATGACGCCAAGGCAACGGGCGGCGGCCGTATCGGTACCGGCGGCATCGGGGTCGTCACCATCAGCGACAACGGGCGATGGGAATTTGGCAGTGACCCTCTTACCATCGGCGATAGCGGCACCGGCACGCTGAACCTCAATGGCGGTACCGTGCAGGCTAGGGATTTGCTGTTGGGAGTATATCAATATAGCAGTGCTTATCCCAGTGTCGGCACCTTGGTCATCGGCGGCGACGGCAGCGGGAAACTCGTCGGCACCGACGGCACCAGCGCGATGGCCATCACCACCGACAACACCGGCACTGGCACCGTGCGGTTCACCCATACCGGCGACATCGAGTTTGCCAACACCATCAGCGGCAGCACCATCAGCGTCGAGCACGACGGCCCCGGCGTCACTACCCTGACCGCTGACAGTGCCATCAAGAACCTCAGCGTCACCGGCGGTGCCTTGAACATTGACGAGAACACCACCGTCACCCTGCAAAGCGGCAACGCCACCGTCAGTAACGGCGGCCGGCTGGGTGGCGCCGGCACCCTCGGCGGCGGCCCGCTGACCGTCGAGGCCGGCGGCCAACTGGACACCACCCTGACCCTCAGCGACGGCCTGACCCTGGAAGCCAGCGCCATCCTCGGCTACGCCGACGGCGACGGCCTGTTGGTCACCGGCGGTGCCATCACCATCGGCGACGGCATCATCATTGACTTCAGCGCCCTGACCGAGCTAGGGGAACACACCGTCCTCGACTGGAGCGGCGCGACCGGTGGCGAGAGCATCAGCGGCGAACAATTCACCGTCACCGGCGAAGGCATCGAAGGCACCTTCAGCGTGGCGAACAACCAACTGACCTTCAACGCCACCGCCGTCCCCGAACCCTCCACCTGGTTCCTCATCGGCGCCGGCCTCGGCGCGCTGGCCCTCATCCGCCGCCGTTCGTCCTAACGGCATCTTGGCCCACAGAGAACCACAGAGCAGACACAGAGAGCCACAGAGATTTATTAAACTAAAAAAATAAACTCTGTGCTCCTCTGTGCCTACTCTGTGTCCCTTTGATTCGCTACGCTAGGGTCACTGGAGCGGGCATGGAGTAGCCCGCTGACTTTAGTGACCCACCAAAAAAAACTCCGCGCCTCCGCGTCTCAGCGGTAAATAAAACTGCTAAACCTGACGCCGCAACTCAATAACTCCGCCGCCCGGTATTTTCGTAATAATTAATGTAGGCGCTGTTGAGGACTTTGTACCCGCCGGGCGTGGGATATTGACCGGTGAAATACCAGTCGCCGGTGTGCTTGGGCAGCGCCTGGTGCAGATTTTCGACGCTCTGGAAAATCAACTTCACCTCGCCGTGCCATTGGTCGAGCCGCGGCGTCACCAACTGGGAGATTTTTTCTGAAATCTGCTGGTCGGTGAAACGGTCGTACAGACACTTCACGTGGTTTTGCATGGCCGCGGCCGGCTGGTCCGCCTGGGCCAGGCAGTCGCGGTACACCTCCTGCAACAGCCCGCCCATGCCGTGCTCCTTGAGCAGCGCCACGGTGGCCTGGAAGGCGATGAATTTGCCGATTTCCGACATGTCGATGCCGTAGCAGTCGGGATAACGGATTTGCGGCGCGGTGGAGGCGATCAGGATTTTCTTCGGGTTCAACTGCGCGAGGATTTTGATGATGGAGTTTTTCAGCGTGGTGCCGCGCACGATGGAGTCGTCCACGCAGACCAGCGTGTCATCGGGCCGGATGGTGCCGTAGGTGATGTCGTACACGTGCGAGGCGAGTTGGTTGCGGTCGCTTTCCTGGCTGATGAAGGTGCGCAGCTTGATGTCCTTGTGGGCGACCTTGTCGGTGCGGGGCCAGCCGCGGAGAATCAGGCGGTCGAGCGCCTCCTCGGTCAGCGCGCCCTGCCGCGCGGCCTGGAGAATCTCGTTGCGCACTTCCAGCCGGCGGCGCAGGCGCAGCGATTCTAACAGGCCGTAATAACCAATTTCCGCCGTGTTCGGGATGAAGCTGAACACCGAGTGGTCGAAGTCATGGTCGATTTCCCGCAGGATTTGCTCGCTGAGCAGGGCGCCGAGCCGTTTGCGCTCGCGGTAGATTTCCTGGTCGTTGCCGCGGGAAAAGTAAATGCGCTCGAACGAGCAGGATTGTTGCGGCACCGGCTCGTGGTATTCGCCGCTGGAGAACTCGCCGGTCTTCTTGATGACGTACACCTGGCCGGGCCGGGCCTCGAGCACCTCATCGAACGCCAGGTCAAACACCGTCATCAGCGGCGCGCGCTCGGAGGCGAAGGCGATGACCTCGTCGTTGGCAAAATAGAACAAGGGCCGGATGCCGTGGGGGTCGCGCAAGGCGAAAGCGTCGCCGTTGCCGACCGCGCCGATCAACGCGTAACCGCCGTCCCACGGGCGCGAGGCGTTTTTGATGATGTCAATCAGGTTGAGCTGGTTGCTGATGCCCTGCGCAATGTCAGCGCCTTGCAGGCCCGCGTCGCGCAGCTTGCGGTAAATCGCGTCGTGCTCCTGGTCGAGATAAAAGCCGACTTCCTCCAGCAGCGTCTGCGTGTCGGTGCTGAAAATGGGATGCTGGCCGTGGTTGACCAGCCGCCCGTTCAGATCCTCGTTGTTGGTGATGTTGAAATTGCCGGCCAGCACCAGGTTCTTGGTCGGCCAATTGCTGCGGCGGAAGTACGGGTGACAGGCGCTGATGTTGTAATCGCCGGACGTGCCGTAACGCAAATGACCGAGGTAAATTTCCGCGCCGTAGTCGAAATTGTCCTTCACCGTCTGGGCGAACTCGGGATGAATGGTGCCGGCCTTGACCAGGTTGTCGTAGTCGCTGAAGATCTTTTTGAAAATGCGATCCAGCGGATTGCGGCGCATCTCGCGCTCGCGAAAAATGTACGGGTAACCGGGCTTGATATCCAGCTTGACCGCCGCCACGCCCGCGCCGTCCTGCCCGCGATTGTGCTGTTTTTCCATCAGCAGGTACAACTTGAAGAAGCCCCACAGTGGCGAGTTGTATTTCTCGTAGTAATAAGACAGGGGCTGGCGCAACCGGACCAGGGCGACGCCGCATTCGTGCTTGATTGAGTCACTCATAAGGCCGCTCCGGTTGACGGGGAAGTCATGTGGGCAGAATAGAGGCCGGCCCGCCGCCGACAAGAATCTTTCGGAAATTTTTTGCCGGCCGGCGCGAATTGCTGATTGAAAAGCGCGCGGGCTTTGGCAAAGATTGCCGCCCATGAGCAAGCCGCATTCCTCCGCCGCCAGACCCGTGGTCGGCATCATCATGGGCAGCGTCTCCGACTGGGACACCATGCGCCACGCCGCCGAGTGCCTCGACCAATTCGGCGTGCCGTATGAACAACACGTCATTTCCGCCCACCGCGCGCCGCGCCGCCTGTTCAAATACGCCGGCGACGCCGCTGACCGTGGCCTGAAACTCATCATCGCCGGCGCCGGCGGCGCCGCGCATCTGGCCGGCGTCACCGCCGCCCTCACCGAATTGCCCGTGTTTGGCGTCCCGATGGAATCCGCCGCCCTCAAAGGCATGGACTCGCTGCTGGCCACCGTGCAAATGCCCGCCGGCGTGCCCGTCGCCACCTTCGCCATCGGCAAACCCGGCGCGATCAACGCCGCACTGTCAGCGGTCGCCGTCCTGGCCTTAAACGACAAAACCCTGGCGAAAAAACTGTCCGCCTTCCGCAAAACCCAAACCGCCACCGTCCTCAAAGCCAAGCTGCCGGACACAGATTCATCATCATCCTGAGCAGCCGATGGATTTTTTTAACCACCGATGGACACGGATAGTTAATCCGCAGATTAAAATAGGTTCAAGTCTAGATCCCGTTGCCTCAAAACTAGAAGACACCGAAGCGCAGACTAACGGTGCGGGTCGTTGCCGCAAACAAAACGACACCGCAGATAGGGTGCCTCACATCACGGTAATATTTCGCTTAATTTCACATCCTCGTGTTCCTCCATCCCCCTATTTCAGGGCATTCCCCACTTATTTCCGCATATTTCCAATTAAATCAGATGATATGGTAAGACACCACTTGAACCTTTTTTTAATAATCGTGATTAAATTTCACGGACGATTGGAACTCAAAACTCAAATCTCATAGCGCAAAACCACACGGCAAAAGGCAAAACTTGCTCAGGCGCCGGCCATAATCGTCAACTTTTGCTACCGCTCCCGGATGGCAACACCACGGCATCTCACTGGGAGCGCCGACATCTTACCGACTGTGTTGGGGCTAACAGCCGGCTGGAAGCCGGCGCTCCCAGTGGCTGGCGGTCACAATCAGTGTTCATTTGCACCAATCAAACCGGGATTAACTTTTTGTAATTTGTGTTTTGACCGGTTCCCCGCTAGGTTGTCCCGATGCGTTTGTTGTTTTTGGGCACCGGCACCTCCCAGGGCGTGCCAATGATTGGTTGCGATTGCGCGGTGTGCGCGTCCGCCGACCCGCGGGACCGGCGCTGCCGTTCGTCCCTGCTGATCCAGGGCGACCGGCATATCCTCATCGACAGCGGCCCGGATTTACGCATGCAGGCCCTGGCTCGCGGGGTGAAGCGGCTCGACGCCGTGGTGTACACGCACTGCCACAACGATCACGTCATGGGGTTCGACGATTTGCGCCGTTTTTGCGAAATGACCGGGCGGCCGCTGCCGGTGTACGGCTCGGCGGCGACGCTGACGGCGCTGCAACGGGTGTTCCCCTACGCTTTCGACCCGGCGCTGCAAGTGAGCACTTACGTCAAGGCCGAGCCGCATGAGGTGGTCGCTGACCGTGAGTTTCACCTCGGCGACACCGGGCTGATTCCGCTGACCGTGCCGCACGGCAACACGCCGACCTTCGGCTATATCATCACGGTCAACGGCGAACGCCGGGCGGCTTACCTGCCCGATTGCACGGCGATGACCGAGGCAATGGCGGAGCGGTTGCGCGCCATCCCGCTGCTCATCATCGACGGCCTGCGCGAGCGGCCGCATCCGACGCATCTCAACATCAGCGGGGCCATCGCGGCGGCGCGGCGAGTCGGCGCGCGACAGACTTTGCTGACGCACCTGACGCACCACGTGTCGCACGCCGACCGCGCGCAACTCCTGCCCGCCGGCGTGGCGCTGGCTTACGACGGATTGGCACTGGACTTATGAGGCCGGCGCGCCAATGGTTCATGCGGTCACTGGCCGCGGCGCTGTCGCTGGTCGCGGCGTGGCCCGCCGCCGGCGAGCCGTCGGAACTGGCGCGTCATCTGGTGGTGGTCTATAACACCCAGGACGCCGCCAGCAAGTCACTGGCGGAACATTACGCCGCGGTGCGCGACATTCCCGCTGACCATGTGCTGGGCATCGCCTGCCCGACCGATGAAACGGTGTCGCGCCAGGTGTACACGACGCAAATCGAAACGCCCATCAACGCCTACCTCACCCGGCAGGGCTGGTTCCAGCGCAGCCCGCGCCAATTGACCTGGAACGCCCGCGAATACACGGTAAACCAAACCCTCGGCAATCCCATCTGGGGCCTGGTGCTGTTGCGCGGCATTCCCCTGCGCATCGCGGAAGACCCCGCCCTGCAACCGCCGGCAGGCATCCCGGACGTGTTGAAAACAAACGCGGCGGCGGTGGATTCCGAGTTGGCGCTGCTGCCGTGTCAGGGCCTGCCGCCCTGGTCCTTTGTCCCCAACCCCTATTTTTCCGCCAGCCAGCTCCAGCATTTTTCCCAACCCTACGCGGACTGGATGATGCTGGTGGCCCGGCTGGACGCGCCAACCGCGGCCGAGGTCAGGCGGATGATTGACGACGCCGTCAGCGTCGAGCGCGGCGAACTCACCGGGCGCGCCTATGTTGACGCGCGCGGCATCAGCGACCCGGCCAGCGGTTATTTTCCCGCCGACCAGGCGCTCGACCACGCCGCCGAGGCCCTGCGCAAGGCCGGGTTCGAGACCAGCCTCGATAACCAGCCGCCGACCGTGCCCGTCAACACCCCGTGGGATCACGCCGCCTTGTATTTCGGCTGGTACACCGAGCATTGCGCCGGGCCGTTCCTGCAACCCGGCTTCCGTTTTCGCCCCGGCGCCATCGCCTACCACATCCATTCGTTCAGCGCGACCACCTTGCGCAGCGGCGAGCGGCAATGGGCCGGCCCACTCATCGCCAAAGGCGCCGCCGCCACCATGGGCTGCGTCTATGAACCCTACGTCAGCTTCACTCCCAACGTCGAAATATTCGTCAACAGCCTGCTGAGCGGACTGTCCTTCGGCGAGGCCGCCTACAAATCCCAGCCGGTCCTGTCCTGGATGGTCACCATGGTCGGCGACCCGTTGTACCGCCCCTTCGCGCGGCAATTATTGCGCAACATCGACACCGCCAACCGGGCGCAAGACCCCGACCTGCCCTGGCTCCTGCTGCGGCTGGCCCGGCTGATTGCCAGACAGCCGGACCAGACCCCGGCGGCCAAACTAACCCAACTCGACACGCTGGCCGGGAAAGCCGGCACCGCGGGTTACTTTTGGGAAGGCTACGCGGACATTCTGCGGGAATTACCGCCACCGCCGGAACGGGTAATCGAAGCCTATCAACGAGCCATCGCCACCCCGGAATCCGCCAACGCCATCATCCGCGTCACCCTGAAACTGGCGGACTATTACCTGTCGCAAAACCGCCTGCCGGAAGCCTTCGCCTTGTACGAGGCGCTGATGGTGAGCCATCCCAGGGAAGCCGCTGAGTTTGAAGTGCCCGCCACCGCCCAGGCCAAGGCCCGGCAATACCACTGGGACCGGCTGTCCGCCAAGCTGCTGCCGCCCCTGCCCCAACCCAACCGTCAGCGGGATTAGGGGAAGAAGTTTTTTAAGTCACGCCATACCGCGCGCGCCAACGCCAAAAACTTTCCCTTCCACATCTCTCTCCGATTCCTCCATGACCTCTTTGTAAAAATAAAAAAATTTTCGTTTTCCCTGTTGACACCCCCAACTAACCCGCTACTTTCCGTTCCATGATTTCTGAGCTTGACAACGTGGCAGCCGGGCGAGTAAGTTACTCTCGCTCTCTCGCTCTCTCGCTCTCTCGCTCTCTCGCTCTCTCGCTCTCTCGCTCTCTCGCTCTCTCGCTCTAAGCATCACTCCTGCCCCGACTCCTTAATTTCCCCGCAGAGTT
>JAISBF010000158.1 GCA_031266335.1 Verrucomicrobiales bacterium | reverse complement strand
TTATCAGCGTGAACATATTCAGCGACCGCCAACCGCGCGCGAAGAACGGCGCCGCCAGCCACAGCACCACCGGCGTTGCCAGCAAAAGTTCAATCCACCCGACCGTCATCGCCTCAAGGTCATATTCGTAGTTGAGGTCAATGAAATGCCCGCCCATCTCCAGCGCGACCATCGGCAGCGTCAGCGCCAGCGCCACCCAGAAGCGCCACGTCATCGCGCGCAACTCGGCCTCCTCGCGCTCCATGCCGAGGGACGCGCCGACCCGTTGCAACGCCATCCTGCAACGCGGACAATTCCCCGGCGCGTCCGCCACCACGTCCGGGCACCTCGGGCAAAGGTATTTCCCCAATTGCGCGCTCGGCAACTCCACCCGCGGCGCCTCGCAACAAGCAGGCCGCCGCTCACGGTCAGCGCCGCAACCATCATCCGTCGCGTGTTTCATGCCGCAAGTATGCCACTGCCCCCGCTCCCCGCAAACGGCAAAATGTCTCTGGCCGCCGGTAGTTATGATTCCGATGCTACGCTGACAGTGACCTCGACTAGCAGGTATATTTTCATCATGCTGGCGACCCCGTCACCCTGGGCAAGCGTAGCGCGTCGAAGGATCGGCCCGCTCCATTGCTGAACCAACCCGCCCCTTCGCCTCCGCTCAGGATGACGCGCGGGAAGCAACCAAGCCTCAAGCCACTATTTTAACCAGGAACAAATAACTAAGTTTACCTTGTCCACTGGCAGTGACCTCTATCTGGGCGTTTACGCCGGTTACGGCCGCAACGATATAGACTACCGCGCCCCCGGCGCTGACGCTGACAATCAACTGTGGAACTCTGCGCCTGCGCTGTGTCTCTCTGTGGCCAACCGCTTTGTCAGCCGCCGCACTCCCGGCGGAGCTGCTCCAGTTCCTCCCAGCGGGCGTAAGCGGCTTTGATTTCCTGTTCCAGCGCCGCTGAGCGTGACTTGAGTTCGGGGATTTTCTCAGGCGATTTTTGATATAGTTCGGGGTCCCAGAGTTGTTGCGAAACTTGCTCCTGCTCGGCTTCGAGTTGCTCGATTTTGCCGGGCAGGGCGTCAAGCTCCCATTGTTCGCGATTCAGGAACTTGCGCGGGCGGCAGGATTTTTTCACCGCCACGCCAGCGGGGGATTTTTTTGTGTCAGTGTCAGCGGATGCTATTTTTCGTTCATTGGCGGTGTGCCGCAACCAATCGCTATAGCCGCCATGGTATTCCGTCACCTCACCGTCAGCGCCGAACACCAGCGTGCTGGCGCAAACTTCGTCCAGGAAGGCGCGGTCGTGCGACACCAGCAGCAGCGTGCCGTCGTATTCCACCAATAAATTTTCCAGCAACTCCAGCGTCTCGGCGTCGAGATCGTTGGTCGGTTCGTCAAGCGCCAGCACGTTGGCGGGTTGCAAAAACAATTTCGCCAGCAGCAGCCGGTTGCGCTCGCCGCCGGACAAAACCTTGGCGGGAGCGCGCGCGCGGTCGGGAGAGAACAGGAAGTCGGACAGGTAACTGTGAATATGCCGCGCCCGGCCTTGGAATGTGACGCTTTCAACGGCGCCGGCGACATTCTCCGCCACGGTTTTTTCGTTATCGATGGCGCGGAGTTGGTCGAGATAGGCGACTTGCAAATTCGTTCCGTGCCGCACGTTGCCCGCTGACGCTGACAGCTGCCCCAGCAATAATTTCAGTAACGTGGTCTTGCCCGCGCCGTTCGGGCCGATGATGCCGATTTTGTCGCCGCGCCAGATTTCCGTGCTGAATCCGCTGACGATGAGGCGGTCGCCGTAGGCAAAGCCGAGGTTTTCGACGGTGATGACTTTGCGGCCCGACACCTCGGCCTCGCTGAGACCGAGCCTGGCGTTGCCGAGCCGTTCGCGCCGCTGACTGCGTTCGCGGCGCATTTGTTCCAGCGCGCGGACCCGGCCCTCGTTGCGGGTACGGCGGGCTTTGACACCTTGCCGCAGCCAGGCTTCTTCTTGCGCCAGTTTTTTATCGAACGTCGCCCAGTTCTTTTCCTCAGCGGCCAGCCAGGCTTCCTTGCGAACCAGATAGGTTTCGTAATCACAGTCCCAGGAGGAGAGTTTGCCGCGATCCAGTTCGACGATGCGCGTGGCCAGCCGCTGCAGGAACACGCGGTCGTGCGTGACGAAAAACAGCGTGGTTTTTTGTGCCAGCAAAAAATTCTCCAGCCACAGAATCGAGTCGATGTCGAGATGGTTGGTCGGCTCGTCGAGCAGCAGCGCGTCGGGTTGTCCCGCCAGCGCCCGCGCCAGCAGCACGCGACGCCGCAGGCCGCCAGACAGCGCCGTGAAGTCAGCGTCAACGGGCAGTTGCATCGCCGTCATCAGCGCCTCGATGCGCCGCGCCGTTTCCCATTCCTCCTCGTGACGGTCAGCGGGCAGCCCGTCGCGAATGACGCTGACGGTATCGCCGGTTAAGTTGTCAGGAATTTCCTGCGGCAGCCGCGTGATGATTTTGCCGCCGCTGACGATGACCTCGCCGCCGTTTGGCGATTCCTCGCCGGCGATGACCCGCAGCAGGCTGGTCTTGCCCGTGCCGTTGCGGCCCAGCAAGCACACGCGCTCGCCCTCGGCGAGTTGGAAATCGACGCCAGCGAGCAAGGGCGCCGCGCCGTATTGCAGCGTGATGTTGTTGAGTTGCAGGAGCGACATGGGGAATTTTCCATTGATCATTCGTTGATTGATGCGCCGCGCACAATCTTCAAATAATCAATTGTCAGTAATCAATCTTCAATCAAAACGTCTCCCCGTTCCAACCCCACAGGTTGGCCGGGTGATCGGACATCCTGATATACACCCGCCGCGGGTCGAATTTCAGCGACTCTTTTAATAAACCGCAAATCATCGCCGACAAGCGCGACGCCTGGTCAGCAAGCAGTCCGAGACTGAATAATTCAACGAACGCGCAGGGATCGTCGGTGCCGCCAAACAGCATGGTGGCGGCGGCCTCGATGCTGACCATGACATAACGCTCCGGCTTGCCAAGCTCCTTGGCCGCCAATCGTGAGACGGCTTTTAGCACGTCGTTCTGTTCTTGCTCACTGATGGCAAGATTGGTTTGGATTTTGAGAACGGGCATGCCGCATGGTAAACGAAATCAATCGATGGTTCAAGAGATGAGAAAAAACGATGGGCTAGCGCAGGAATATGGTTTAATAGCATATCATGACATTGCCACCCATCGAACGCAACCAGTCCGTCACCCCCGAAGAAATCGCCGGCAACGCCGCGAAGTCGCCGCCGCTGCCGGTGACAGCGCCGGCGCTGGCTTGCTGGATTACGTCACCGCATGATATTTCAAAGCCGCTGAATATGTGCGCCACGCTTTGCGTCAGGCGAAGGTTGATAAAACCGAAATAGACTCCTTCATTTGTTCTTGCCGTTTTTAATCATCCCTAAAACTACTCCCGCCAAAGCCCCCATACTCCCCGCAAAAAAACCTTCGCGCCTTGGCGTCTTCGTGGCCGGAGTTTTCTAGCCGCGCCACCCGCCCCCCCAAAAAAAAATTTCATTTTCCTTATTGACACCCCTAACCAACCCGCTATTTTTCACCCCATGCATTTTGTGATTGACAACGCGACCACCGGGCAAATAGTGTACTCGCACTCTCGCACTCTCGCACTCTCGCACTCTCGCACTCTCGCACTCTCGCACTCTCGCACTCTCGCACTCTCGCACTGATACCCTGATTGTCGGCCAAAAATTTTCCCAAATCATTCCCGATATGGTGCATTCCTCGCGGGTGACCGTGTCGCGGGCTTGGGGTTTCGCGCCTTTTCTATCCGCAAACGAGGACTCACTGCCAAAAAGTGAGGACTCAAATTCCAAAAACGAGGACTCACCTTGGGAATGTGAGGACTCGGATTTCAAAAATGAGGACTCGCTTCGGAAAAGTGAGGACTCAGTTTCCAAAAGTGAGGACTCGTTTCGGGAAAATGAGGACTCAAATTCCAAAAGTGAGGACTCATATCGGGAAAACGAGGACTCAGTTTCCGCAAGTGAGGACTCATTTCGGGAAAGTGAGGACTCACTTTTTGGTTTTGAGTCCTCGTTTTTGCCGTCGAACGGCACCCCGCGCCGGTTTTTCAGCAATCAATAACCTTGACCAAACCAGAAAAGAGCAAACTTTATGTCAAAATCCAGAGGAAAAATCCCCGCCAAGCCGATTGAACTGATTGGCTACACCCGCGCCATCGCCGAGCGTTGCCGCGAAAACCAAGCCCCTACCAAGTGGAACATCCCCGGCGACAAGCTGGCGCGACTGGAGGAATTGGTCACCAAGGCGCAAACCGCCTTCAACAACAACAATGACAAAGCCACCAAGAATCACCAGACCGCCGCCGCCTTGCGCGGTGCGGTTAAGGAATTGCACGACGCCCTGGTCGAATTCATCAATGGCCTGTTGTTCAACGACAAAGTCCCCGACACCGCCCTGGCCGAGATGAACATCCGCCCCCGGCACCCCGGCAAACACGAGCCGCTCCCGCCGCCCACCGACGCGCCGGTCGTCACCCTCACCGCCCCCGCGCGGCAGACCCTGCACGTCTA
>JAISBF010000115.1 GCA_031266335.1 Verrucomicrobiales bacterium | reverse complement strand
TAGGCGGCGGCCTCATCTGGCAACTCGACGCTGACAATCAACTCCACCTCGACTACGAAGCCTCCTTCGGCGACAAGTACGACAAACCCTGGGGCCTAACCGCCGGCTACCGCCACCAGTTCTAACAGCACATTCAACGCAGAGACGCAGAGACGCGGAGAGTTAATTTAATTTAAAAACTCTGCATCTCCGCGCCTCCGCGGTTAATCAAACTTCGTGTCTTCGTGCCTTAGTGGTGCAAATTCTCCTAAGGGGAAAACTGCCGGTTTTCAACGATGCGCCAGCGGTAGAAGGTATCCAGCGCGGGCATCGCCAGCGGGTCTGCCGTGTAATCGGGAATGGCGGTGGCGTTCGGGTCGATGAAGCGTTCGATGGTGGTGGAACCCCGATACTCGGCGGTAATCGCGGTCTGGTTCTCATCCCACTGGCCGGCCGGCGCCGCCTTCAGCCGCTGGACGCGAAAATGCACCGTGTAGGTGTTGGATTTAGTTGTCAGGCGCGGAATCATCGTGGTATAGGGGCGCTCCCGCATGTTATCGCCGGTAAGACGATGGTTCGCCCAGAAAGCCGGCATCGTGTCAACGGATTGGCCTTGCGGCACCAGCCACAGGTCGCACAACTCGGTGGGCGAGAGGAACAGGCGACCGGTGGTCTCGGCGGTCGCGAAGCGGGTGTCAAATTGCGTCAAGGTTTCCTCCGCGTCAATCGCCAGCCGGTAAGAAGCGCTGACGGTGGTCTGGCATTTGTAGATGCTGCCCGCGTTGGTCGGCACGGCCGCGATTTTTTCGGTATTCAGCAGCGCCAGCAAACCGGTTTTGCGCGTGAGATACGCAAACGGCGCGATGGCGTAGTTCATGTTGATTTTGCCCGCGGTGGCGAACGGTTCGCTGATGGCGTAGGGCTGCACGGTCGGCATCCAGAACAAGTCCATGAGCAAATGATCCGGCGCCAGGGCGCTGTTCGTGTTGGGATGATCGGGTTGTTTGCGGAAGAGCAGCGTGCGCCAGGCATGGTCAGCGGGATTGGCAATCCCGGACTGGTATCTTTGCACGTGCGTCGGCAGGGAACCGAACATGCCCGGCCCGGCGATGATGCGATTGGGGCTGAAGAAGCTTTCGGAATTGACCTCATTCTTGCGATCCACGCTGTAATAGGGAATGTCCGCACTGTCAGCGCCCGACCAGACGTGGATATCGCCTTCGTCCGGTTTGTTGATAAAGGGGCCGTCCGGCAGATCACTCATGGGGTTGTCGAAGTCGCCGTTTTGCGTGACGGTCGCCACGATGGCGGCATTGTCATTGCGGAAATCCGGCCGGAAGCGGTCAATGCCGCCATAGACATAGCCAATCGCGCCGGTGGTCACGAAATGCCGCCGCCATTTCCCGCCGCCCGCCACATGGTCAGCGGCTTGCGCGCCCGAACTCAACGTGTGCATCAGCGCGTTGGCCGCGCCGGTGGCGTTCCAGTCGCCCAGCGGCGTGAAGACTTGCGCCGGCACTTCCTTCAGGGCGGCGACCAGGCGATAATCGCCGTGCGACGGCACCATTGAGCGGACCACATCCGTGTAATCCGGATTGTTGCCGCCGCCGCCCCGGATTAATGAGCCGGACAACACATCCTCGTTTTTTATCAAAGCGACCAGCCCCGCAGGCGAAATCCCCCAGCTATTCGGGGAGGTGGTGGCGCCGTATAACCGGCCGCCGGAGGTATCCCCCGGCATCGGTGACCGCTGGCTAAACGCCCACCAATGCGAGGCTTTATTGGCCCCTTCCCCGCTGTCGTCAGTGACCACAAGGTTGGGAATGGGCAGGGCGCTGGCGGCGGGCGGCGTGAGATGAATCGTCTGCAATGTTTGCCACGCCGAGCCATCGGCCGAGCCTTCAAAGGTTACTGTTAGCGGGCCGGCACCGAAGGTCATGGTGGCGGCGGCCGTGGCGCTGACGGTCACCGGCAGGCTGATGAACGGATAGACGCTGGTGGGGCGTCTGTTGTCATCCCCGTCCCAGGCCAGCGGCGAGCGGCGCGGGTAATATTCCTGGCCCATAAAAGCCCGATAGTCAAACGGCCCACCGTTGGACCGAAAATGGATCCCGCCGCGATTGAAGCCGGTATTATCCAGCGCCGTCAGGGAAGCGAGATCCTGGGCAAACAGGGGCTGACCGTCAATGGTCAGGCTCGCCAGTCCGCTGATGTTGACGCGAAAATTCTTGGGTTGGATGGGGACATACCCCACTGAGGGTGAAAACATTTCGAGATGGATCGCCATTTGAATCCGCCGTTCCATTCGAGCGGGATCCAGTTTTTGCTCCAGGGTCCGGTTGTTCGCGGCTGGCGCGGATGGGTCGAATTTGTTGCTGCCCTTCAGACCGTCAGCGTTCGGCACCTCCGCCGGGTCAACCGCATCGGCAGTGCAAATAAAGTGGAAGGCCATCTCGGACAGCGTCACGGCGCGCCCGAAGCCGCGCATCCCGGATATTTCCAAGGGCACTACGTAGCCGTAACCGGCAATGTCAAAATTGTCAGTGGTGAAGGAATGGCCCGGTGCCAATCGGGAGTCATACAGGTTGGTGGAGCGGATGTAATCCCAAATCTCCAGTAGAATCTGCTCGGTGTCGTCTTGAAATTTCGCGCCGAGGCTGACGCCAAAACCGGGAATATCGCGCGCCGCCAAATCCTTGAGATAGGAGAATATTTCCATGTTACGTTCAATCGTCGCGTCCTCCGTCGGGCTGAGGTTGTTCCGGCGCTGAAAGTAATAAGGTTGCGCGGAAACCGTGGAGCAGAAGGCGATGGTCTGGTCGAAAGGGGTGCGGCCGGCAGGATTGGCGGCAATCGGCCAACAGGCGACCCTGGGCAGATTGAATAAATTCAATTCGGGGGCGCGGCTGGTCGTCGTGAGAAAAAATTTGAGCTTTTGCAACCGGTCGCGATCCATGCCGCTGGCGGTCGTCCGCTCCGTTTTGTCGGAAATGAACGAGCACTCGTCAATGCTGGCCAGGAGCGGCTTGTTGGCAACTTGCCCGTTCGCGAGCGCCGCCGTCATTTTATAAGTTTCCCTGGCGCCTTGTTCGGAGCCACCCCACTGATAGCGCGGGGTAAGTTCCGCAAGGATTTGCTCATCGGTGAGATCCGGAAATACCGTTTTTAAATCCGTCATCGCGGGATGCCCCGGATAGCGCTGGAATTCCCCGTTCAACGGCTGGCGGGTGGCGAAATTGCGCTCCTCCGGGGTGTCGAAATGCGGGGTGTCCCAGTAAGATCCGGCCCCGGCCGTATTGAGATTGATCTTGCAAGTGTCATCGTCAGTCCAAAACGCGATGCGCCCGATGACCGGATTGGCTTGGTTCGCCCCGCTGATGGTGATGGTGGTGCCCGAGACGGCGGGCGCGACGATTTGTCCTCCCTGCAAAATATAGAGCCATCTCACCGGCATGGGCGCCGGCTGGCTGACGGTCGCGCCCGGCGCGGGAGCAATGGCGATGCCCGCGATCCGTTTTGCGGGATTTTCATCCAGGGCCGCGGAAGGGTCGAAAATGGGAAAGGTGGTCATGGTCGCCGCTCCTCTGACCACCGTCACCGGGGAATTCAGATCCGTCCAGACCGCGCGGGCCTCCGCCCAGTCCGGCGGCGGCTCATCCTCAGCGGCGATGGCCGACGGATCCGTCACCGTCAGCGTCGCCGCGGAATAAAGTTTGTAGGCCGTGTCAAACGCGCCGGAGCGGGCGTATGTGCGGATCATCCCCGGCTGCGACACCCAGGCGACCTCATTGCCCCTGGTGGTGGCGTGGTTAATCTGGGTTTCCACCAGGTTGACGGCGTTGTCCGCCAGCTGACGGGTCTCGGCATTGGCGAGAAAGATGGCCGAGGAATTCAATTCGGTCCGCACCATGCTTAGAAAAGCGACCACCAGTCCGACTATCAACACGGTAACGCAAAGCACGGTGACCAACGCCACCCCGGCGCGGTTCTTAGCTTCATTAACGCAAAGGGACCAAGGGGCAAAGAATTTTTTTACAAGGAGGACCTGGAGGAATTGGAGGATGGGCTGTTGATTGAAGCTAACCTTTCTCCAATAACTCCATGCGCTCTTTGTAAAAAAACCTTCGCGCCTTGGTCCCTTTGCGCCTTGGTGTCGGTTCGTTGTCATAGGCTGAAGATGCGAATTTCGCCGGTGGCCAGATTGACGTAAATTGACCGAAAATTACCGGGCGCTGTGGCAGCGGTGATTTTTCGGACGGGAACAATCGTGAAAAAAGCGTCCTGGGGACTGTTCAAACCTTCCAGGGTGCCATCGGCCAGATAGGTGATGGCGGTATAGGAGCACTCCTCCCCCAGGACGTTCATGGTACCATTTACCAGATTGGGAATATTCAACAGGGGAGAAAGGGTGTTGGTTTCGGAGATTGCCGTGGCATCGGGCAACCGTGTTGGCCGGTTGAGCGGAATCATGGCGCCGGTGTCATCTTTGGCGATCCACGGCTGGATAATCCGCAAAATTCGCGCGCCTTGCCGAGTGGAGGTCTTGATGAACCGAATTTCCACCCGGCGGTTTTTGGCCATGGCGTTTTCCCTGGCGAGAATCACGGCGTCGGCCACTTGCAAGCCGGCCCGTTCCATCGCCATCCGCTGCGTGCCGGAGGTAATCGCCGGCACGCCGATGGCCAGGAGGCTGACCATGATGGCGACGACGACAATCAGCTCGACCAGCGTGAAAGCGGTGGCGCGTTGCTCGCCTGGCGGACATGAATTGCGCGGCGTGGTGGTCATTGTTTCGTCCATTTGGATTCCCGGAGCGGCACGGTGTTGGTAAATATCCGGTAGCTAATCCGCGCCGCGTTCAACCGCTCTTCCAACGCCGCGAGATCGGCAGCGTAGGCGGCGGGTTCCGCGCGTTCAAACAACTGCTTGAAGCAAGCGGTGACGATGCCGGGCGGCTCCGCGGCATCCGGCAGCCGATCCGCCGAGACTTTATCAATGGCGACCAGCGTGACCGCGACGAGCGGCGGCTGTTGATTCGCGGTGATCGGCGCCGCGGCGGAATTCGCGTCCTTGCGGGAATCGTAGGTATAGTCATCTGTCAGACTCAGGCCGCCGGCCTCCTCCTCCATTGACAGCCGCGGCCAGAACAGCACAAAAATCACGTTCTCGGCAATCACCGTGGAATTGGCCGCCAAGTCCCTTTTGAACCATTCGCTGTCGGTGGTGCCATACACCGCCAAATCTTCCGAAGGCTCCAAATACTGCATGAGGCGGAACCGGTTGCGATCCATCGCCGCCAAAAAAGGCGGCAGATTGGCATCCATGCCGTAGGTGACATAGTACCCCGTCGCGTTCAGCAAACTGTCCATGCCTTCGTGGCCCGGCTGATTGGATTTTCCCAGCCTGGCTTGGAAGAAGATGGCGTTGCCCTGGCCAAAATTGTTATCCGGCGGCGGCTCGATCACGAAATGGAGATCGGACTTGCGAATGTAGAAAGTTGGGCTGGTCGGATTGTCATAGTCCCCATAGACATTGAGCGTGGCCTGGCTGAGGCGCCGGTTGATCAGGTCGAAAGCAAAACGCGCGGAGCGAAAGGAGTCGATTTTGTTTCTGGCATTTTGCCAAATTGAACTGGTCTGGCTGACGACCGTCAATAGCAGGGTCAACAGAATCAGGAAGACGCTCATGCTCACCAACAGTTCGATTAGCGTGAAACCGGGGAAAACTCGTCGCGCTCTCGGACCTGACCGGCCGAAAACCATGGTGGCATGAGGAAAAATGTGCATTGCGGAAATGGTTTGCGTCACGATTTCGGCACCATAATCGTGCTTCTCGAACTGGACACAGGCGAATTGGTGCCCGGAATGAGAACCGAGATGACAATTTCGAGGGTTTGCACGGAGGAAGCCGAAAGGTCGCTGGGCACGCCGGGATAGGAAGTGGCAATTGGCAAGAGCGTTGCGCTAAAAAAAGCCTCGCCAACCGAGGACACCTCGCGGCCCGTCCGGTCAAAGAACAGGGGCGAACTATCGACAAAACCACTCAACTCATTGAACGGCGTGGTTTGCACCGTGGACGAAACCTTGTTCAGGATCTGGGCGGTAATCACGCTGTCCGTCGCCGCTTTCGTCGCGTTCAGCCCGACTGACATCAAGGCCACCGAGGAAAGGACCGACACCGCGACAATGCCGATGACCAACGAAACCTCAACCAGGGTAAACGCCGAAGTGGCAAATGAATGCCGGAGCAAAGCACGCAAAAACCGGGGGCAAGGGAAATTGCCAAAATACCCAGGAAAGAAATTCCCCGATGATAAATTTTCCTGTGACATATCTGATAAATTAAATTGATTCGCTTGCTTGTAACAATTAATATATGAATTGGCAAGCGGATAATTGATTTCTCATCATTATCATAGGCATAAAAAATCGTGCTTTTATGCCTATTTTAAGAGCAGTCACCTGCGATAGACATAATCATTTATTGACAATATAGATTAATTTAGTATCCTTAATTTATCAAAAATATTATGAATAAGCCAAACTCCTGCCTAACCCGCTCCCAAATCAACCGTTTGATTGACGATTCCCTGGTCATTCTGCGCCAAGCCGGATTTCATCTGCCGCCCTTCGCCACCTGGACGCCAACAGAATGGGAGAACGCCGGGCCGGAATGGAACTCGGCCCGACGGGCGCGACTCGGCTGGGATGTGACGGACTTCGGCCTCGGCCGATTCCAGCACGTTGGCCGCGTGTTGTTCACCTTGCGCAACGGCAGCGCCAAATCCGGGGACAAGCCCTATGCGGAAAAAATCATCGTGGGCCGTCACGGTCAGCGGGCGCCCGCGCATTATCACCAGTCCAAAACCGAGGACATCATCAATCGCGGTGGCGGCGAGGTGGTGCTCAAGCTGGATCCGCCGGTAGAAACACGCTACCAGTCGGCGGTGTTCCGCGACGGCTGCGCGCTGCCCGTGACGCCCGGCACACTCATTCGCTTGCAGCCGGGCGAAAGCCTTTGCCTCCCGGCGGGTATCATCCATCAGTTCTGGGGCGAGGAAACGCTGCCGGGCAAGACGCCGCTCATCGGCGAGGTGTCCAGTTTTTGTGACGACGTGAATGATAATGTGTTCTTCGACGAAGTGGCCCGCTTCGTCACCATCAGCGAGGATGAACCCGCGCGTTACTGCCTGTGCAACGAACTGCCGGACTACGCGCCAACCGAACCAGCCCTCGCCCTGGCGGCACTGGAACTTCAATCATAAATTTCACCGCCAAGACGCGGATTAAAAAAACATACTTGGCGCCTTCGCGTCTTCGTGGCCGGAGTTTTAACGATTCCCCCCGAAATCACAGAGCCTCCAGCCGGCGAAATACTTTTTCCAAGTGCTCGCCGCCGTAGCGAATGTGCTCGCGGGCCGCGAGGTCGGCGTGATCCGGATCGCCGCTGAGGATGCTGCGCAGGAAACTTTGATGCCAGTCCGTCGGCACCGGAAACATCGAGGCGTTCACCGCGCTGTACAGCATGATATGACGGAACCACACGCGATCGAGTTCCTGCACAATCGCCTCCGAGCCGCATTCCATCGCCAGCGAGCGGTGAAAATCCGCGTGGGCTTCGGTGATTTCCGCCTGATATTGCTCGTGTTTGACCGACATCATGGCGTCAACCGCGGCGGCCTTTTTCATCAACTCATCCGCCGGCAGCTCCCTGGCGCGCTCCGCGCAGAGGCGGGCCACCTCCGACTCCAGGGCTTGACGCAGCAGGAGTTCCCCTTTGATTTGCTTGGGCGTGAAGGCGGAAACCCGCGAACCGTACATCGGCTCGCTTTCCACCAAGCCGTCGTTTTCCAGCTTCCACAAAGCCTCGGCCACCGCGATGGCGCTGGTGCCGTAACGCTGCCCCAGCGTCCGCCTCACCAGTCGGGTGCCGGGTTTCAAGCTGCCGCAAATAATCTCGTCGCGAATAGAACGGTAAACTTTCCCGGATTGGGTTTGAAATTTAACACTTATTTCAGCGGACATGTTTCAATTATGATAAATTAAGATGATTATTAGGCAAGCCATGAGTTTCCGGCAAACCGGATAATTTCATCTTCACTCCCAATTCCCGGCGCGTGTCAGGCAACTGTTAACACCTTCAACGCGGAGCCGCGGCAGCGCGGCTCCGCGGCTCCAGGCCGGGTTACAATCGAACTTGGCGACGGCGATAGATTGTCAGGCCAATCACGCCCAGACCCGCGCCCAACAGGAACCAGGTGGACGGTTCGGGAACGGCGCTGGCGTTGAAGGTCAGTTGGTTACCCGCCACGCTGAAGCTGCCTTGCAGGTCGGCGGACAGGTTGGTGGCGCTGAATTGGTCTTCGCTGATGGTGCCGCCGGTGATGGTCGCGCCATTCCAGTCGAGCACGGTGTATGCTCCGGTTTCGGTCAGGTTGCTGAAGTCAATGATGATGCCGTCGCCGATGGTGATGCTGTCGGTGACCAGCAGCCCGTTGGTGTAACCGAGGATGGCGCCGTTGTCCAGGGTCAGGTTGTTCAGGGTGCCGCCGCCATGGAAGAGGGCGCCGGCGCCGAGGGTCAGGTTGATTTCGCTGTCGGCAGTGCGGCTGACGTTGCCGACGAGTTTGGTGCCCGCGTCGCTGAGGGTGATGCCAATGACCGCGCCGGTGGTGCCGCTGACGTTGCCGGTGATGACCGTGCCGTTGCTGCCGCTGAGGGTGAGCGTGGCGGCTTGGATGACGCGGATGTTGCCAGTGATGGTGTTGCTATTCAAGTTCACCGTGACGGTGCTGTTGGATCGGAAATCAAGCGCGTTCGCACCGCCCCCGGTGACGCTGATGTTAGCGTCGGTCAGCGTCAGGGTAGAGGTATTCAGGCTAGTGGTGGTATTGATACACACGCCATGGGCGTCAATCCCCGTCGTCTCAATGTTCACGTTGCTCACCGTGCCACTGCCGGCCTCGAGGAAAACAATCCCCGGCGCGCTGCGGCCTTTGGTGCTGATGTTGGCGCCGGTCAGCGTCAGGGTGGTGGCGGCAGCTTCCACCCGCACACCGTAGCTGCCATATCCTTCTGACTTAATGGTCACGTTGTTCAAGGTGCCGCTGCTGGCGTTGATGAGGTAAACCCCATGCCCGAAGCTGCCGCTGGTGGTGATGCTGCCGCCGGTGAGGGACAGGCTGGCGCCGTTGTCAATATAGGCGCCATTGCCGATAGCGGTGTCGAGGGGGGTGACAGCACTGTTGGTGGCGCTGAGGGTGATGTTGGTGCCGGTGTAGGTGACGCCGCTGGTGGTGACGTTCAGGGCCGACTGGGTGGTGGTGTCGCTGTCGTCATAGGACTGGTTCGACTCGGTGGTGCTGCTGGTGACGACTTTGTTGGCCGCGAAGACATTCAACGCGGAGACGCTGAGGGCGCTGAGGAGCAGCAACAGTTTGAATTTGGGTTGGTTTAGTTTCAGTTTCATTTTTATTGGTTTTCTGGTTGTTTGGTTTGTTGTTTCTTGTAGGCCGGCAAGGCCGGATCTTGTACAGGGAGATCATGGAGATTATTTTTTAAAACCTTCATGAACTCCATGATCTCCCTGTTAAAAAAAATCCTTCGCGCCTCGGAATGATGGGGCGCACCGGATGGGGAATGAAACGGGTAAAACTAGACTGGGAAATTAAAGAATCGGGGCAGGAGTCGTGCTTAGAGCGCGTGAGCGCGTGAGCGCGTGAGCGCGTGAGCGCGTGAGCGCGTGCAAGTTTACTTTATGACCCAGGTCTTTCATCTTCAGCGGGTTATCGGGGTTGCTCGGCGGCTTGGTCAGCTGCGGTGAGGGTCGATAACGCGATTTGACGGTGGGACGATATGGAATCAGGCGGGCCAAGGCAAGGATTTTTTTAATCTTAATTCTTAATTCCCCGCAACTTGTTTCTTGGAGGTGATCACGTGGTCCACGATGCCGTAGCTTTTCGCGTCCGCGGCGGACATGAAGCGGTCACGGTCAGTGTCTTTTTCCACTTGCGCGAAGCTTTGGCCGGTGTGGCGCGCGAGGATTTCGTTCAGCGCGCGCTTGGTGCGCAAGATCTCCTGCGCCTGGATGTTGATGTCGGTGGCCATGCCTTGCGCGCCGCCGAGCGGTTGGTGAATCATGATGCGGGCGTTCGGCAGGGCGTAGCGCTTGCCGCCGGTCCCGGCCGCCAGCAGCACGGCGCCCATGCTGGCCGCCTGGCCGATGCAGTAGGTGGCGATGTCGCAGGTGACGTATTGCATGGTGTCGTAGATGGCCAGGCCGGCGGTGACGTAGCCGCCGGGGGAGTGGATGTAAACGTGGATGTCTTTTTTGGCGTCTTCCATTTGCAGGAACAGCAGTTGGGCGGTGACGGCGTTGGCGACGAAGTCGTCGATCGGCGAGCCGATGAAAATCACCCGGTCTTTGAGCAGGCGCGAGAACACGTCCCAGGTCTCGGTGCCGCGGACGGTTTGTTCCACCACTTTCGGCAATACGTAATTATTTTGCAGCGGGGTATCCAGGCGGGTCATAAAGTTATTCCATGATGGCCGATTGCAAGAGGAACTCGACGGTCTTGCGGTTCAGCAAATTGTCGCGGAGGTCGGCGAAGCCGTCGTGGGCCTGCAATTGTTGAATGAATTTCCTCGGCGCGACGCGCTCCTGCGCGGCCAGGCGGCTCACTTCGGCGGCGAATTCGTCGTCGCTGACGGTGAGCTGTTCCGCCGCGGCGATTTTGCCGAGGATGAAGCCCAGCCGGACCTGGCCCTTGGCGGTGTTTTGCGCGTTGGCGAAGATGTCCTGTTTCTTTTCCTCCAGCACGTCGCGCGCCACGCCGCGCATTTCGTTCTCGCGCACGATGTCGTAAATCAGGCTGCGCGTCTGGCTTTGCACCGAGGATTCCGGCAAGTCAAAGTTCGCCGCGCCGCCCAGTTGCTCGAGCAGCTGCCGCACTTGCTCGTTGCGGAGTTGCTGGGTCTTTTGCGTTTGCAGGTTTTCGGTGACGCGCCGTCGCAATTCCTCCGCCGTGACCTTGGCGATTTGCTGGGCGAAGGCGTCGTTGAATGCCGGCAGCACGGTCTCTTTGATTTCCTCAAGTTTCACCTCGTAGTCGGCGACTTTGCCGCGCAGGTTTTCCTGCGGGAAATCGGCCGGGAAGGTGACGTTGACGGCGCGGGTGTCGCCGGGGTTGGCGCCGAGCAATTGTTGGGTGAAACCGGGCAGGAAGGTGTCGTCCCGCACCAGCATCCAGAATTTCTCGTTCTTGGCGAGGTGCTTGGCGTTGGGGAGCAAGTCGAGCAGCGGCTGGCCGGCCAGCCGGCCCTCGTACGTGACCACCGCCAGGTCGCCCGCCTGCAACGCGCGCCCGCTGACGGTGACGTAGTCCGCCATTTGCTGCCGCAACCGGTCCAGCGTGTCCGCCACCTCGGCGTCGCTGACGGTGGGGTCGCCTTTTTTCACCTTCAGCCCCTTGTAGGCGGGCAGCGTGAAGTCGGGTTCCACATCCACCAGGGCGGAAAAACCCAGGCTGGCGCCGGGGACGTAATCGACTTCCTCCAGGTTGAGCGCGGTGGAGACTTTCAATTGTTTGCTGGCGACGGCTTCCTGGAACGCGCTGGAAATCAGCAGGCGCTTGACTTCTTCCGCGATTTCCTTCGCGTAATGCCGCGCCACCACCGCGCGCGGGGCTTTGCCGGCGCGGAAGCCCTTGAGCTGGGCGTGTTGCTGGAAATCAGCGGTAATCCGGCTGGTTTCCGCGGCCACGCGGTCGGCGGGCACCTCGACGCGGAGGCGGCGACGGCAGGCGGAAACTTCTTCAATGGCGATATTCATAGGCGGTCAAACTAGCGGAACCGGCGCTGAATGCCAGTGTAAAAGCATTAGCTTCATTAACGCAAAGGCACAAAGGCGCAAAGGCGCAAAGTTTTTTTGTGTTTGTTTTTTAATAAAAAAAATCCTTTGCGTCTTTGTTCCTTTGCGTCTTTGCGTTAATGTAGCTGGCAGCTAATGCCCGCCTACACCATCGAACTAATCGCGCCGTCCGGTTATCCGGCGGATGCGGCGCGGGTGGCCAGGGGGGTGGCGCGGCTGACCGCGGCGGGGCATGTCATCGTCGGCGGGGAACGGGCGCGGCGCCGGTGCCAGCGGTTCGGCGGCACGGACGCGGAGCGGTTGGCGGACTTGAACGCGCTGGGGGTCGCTGACCATGCGCCGGCGGACCTCGTGCTGGCGGTGCGCGGCGGCTACGGGCTGACGCGGCTGCTGGCGGACGTTGACTACGGGAATATCGCGCGGCGGTTGCGGGCGCGGGGGACGCGGCTGGTGGGGCACAGCGATTTCACCGCGCTGCAACTGGCGTTGCTGGCCAAGACCGGGCTGGTCACCTTCAGCGGGCCGCTGTTGCACGCGGATTTCGGCGCGGAGCCGCTGAGCCGGTTCACCTGGGATAATTGCTGGCGGCTGCTGGCGGCGGCAGAAAGCACCTGCTCCTGGCCGTCACCATCAGCGCCGCGGCTCACGGTCAGCGGGACGTTGTGGGGCGGGAACCTGACCATGCTGTGCAGCTTGCTGGGCACGCCGTTTTTCCCCGCCATCGACGGCGGGATTTTGTTCGTCGAGGAGGTCAACGAGGCGCCGTATCGCGTTGAGCGGATGTTGTATCAACTGCACCTGGCCGGGGTGCTGGGGCGGCAACGGGCGCTGTTGCTGGGCAGTTTCACCGGCTGCCGGAGCACGCCCGCCGACGGCGGTTACGACCTGGCCGCGGCGCTGGCGCAAATCGCCACGGTCAGCGGGGTGCCCATGATTGGCGGGCTGCCGTATGGCCACGTCGCGGATAAACTCACCTTGCCGGTCGGGGCGCCGGCGGAGTTGGTTAGCAGGGACGGGCAGGCGGGGTTGCGGATGGCCTTATTAACAGACTAGCCAGCCGCATTAACGCACTAGCTTCATTAACGCAAAGGCGCAAAGGAATGAAGGCGCAAAGTTTTCTTCACCAAGAGAGTATTTTTCAAGGCATATCCCTTGTCTAGCGACATTGCTAGACCGTCTATCTCTGTAACTAGACCGTCTAGCCCGGCGGCTAGACCGTCTAGCCCGACGGCTAGAGCGTCTAGCCCGACGGCTAGACCGTCTAGCCCGGCGGCTAGAGCGTCTAGCCCGGCGGCTAGAGCGTCTAGCGCGACGACTAGAGCGTCTAGCGCGACGACTAGACGGTCTAGCGCGGCGACTAGACCGTCTAGTTTTACTCTTTAGCAACAAAAGCACCTTCAATGCGGAGACGCGGAGGCGCGGAGGTTTTTTTTTTAACAGGGAGATCATGGAGTTCATGGAGATTTTTAAGAAAAGAAGCTCCATGTTCTCCATGTTCTCCATGTAAAAAACCTCCGCGTCTCCGCGTCTCCGCGTTGAAGGTGTTGGTGCTTGCATCTCAGCCCCAAGGGGGCGACGACATCACAGCCTAGGAATTTAGTCCTTCTTCAAGGCGAGATAATGCGTGAAGCCATTGTCCCAGAGGTATAACCGCACGGTGGCTTTGCTTTGCCGCACGGCCTCAACCGCTTCCTTGACCGTGGCGACGGGTTGGTCGTTGATTTCCAAAATCACCGCGCCGCGCCGGCAGCCTTTGTCAGCGGCGGCGGAGTTGGGGTCAACTTTGGTGATGAGCACGCCGCCGAGGTTGTCGCGCAGGTTCAGGTTGCGCCGCAATTCGGGGGGGATGGCGCGGATGTCCAGGCCAAGGCCCTTGAGGAGCGCGCCGGCGCCCTCAGCGTCAGCGTCGCCGTCCGCCGGGTGGTCGGGGTCGTCCGCGGCGGGGTCGGCGGGGAGCTGGCCCAGGGTCACGGTGGTGACGGCTGCCCGGCCGTGGCGGAAATAGGTGATTTTAAGGGCGGTGCCGGGGGGCAGTGAGGAGATGGCCAGCCGCAGGGTCTGGGCGTCCCGCGCCGGTTCGTCGTTGACCGCGGTGATGAGGTCGCCGCGCTGGAGTTTGGCTTTTTCGGCGGCCGCGCCGGCCTCGACCTTGGTCACCAGCACGCCCTGGCCGGGGTCGCGGCCGTAGCTGGCGGCCAGTTCGGCGTCGAGGTTCTGGATTTGCACGCCGAGGTAGCCGCGGGTGACTTTGCCGTGGGTGATGAGTTGTGCCATGATGAAGCGGGCGAGGTTGACGGGGATGGCGAAGCCGATGCCGAGGTTGCCGCCGTGGGGGCTGAGGATGGCGGTGTTGATACCGATGACGCGGCCGGCGGTGTCCACCAGCGGGCCGCCGGAGTTGCCGCTGTTGATGGCGGCGTCGGTCTGGATGAAGTTGGCGTAGGAGCCGTGGCCGAGGATGCGGGCGTCGTTGCGCCCGAGGCCGCTGACGATGCCCACGGTGACGGTCTGGCCGAGGTCGAAGGGGTTGCCGATGGCCAGCACCACGTCGCCGACGGCCAGCTGGCCGCTGTCGCCGAGGGTGGCGGCGGGCAGGTCGCGGGCGTTGATTTTCAGCACGGCGAGGTCGCTTTTGGCGTCGGCGCCGATGAGCTTGGCCTCGTAGTCGGTGTCGCGGTCGGGCAGGTTGACCTGGAGGCGGTCCTGGCCGGCGACGACGTGGTTGTTGGTGAGAATGTAGCCGTCGCCGGTGACGATGACCCCGGAACCCTGGCCGCCGCGGGGCAGTTGGCGGTCATCGTCAGCGCCGGGGAACGGCGGCCACTGGCGGCCCGCGGTCGGGTCGCCGGGCTGGACGTGGCGTTTGGCCTTGATGGTGACCACGCTGGGGGCGACCAGTTGCACGACGGGCGCGTAACTGGTGGTGACGCGCGGGTCGCGGGCGACGGCGGCGTGGTTCACCGTCACCTCGGTTTTCTTTTTGCCGAACGGCCACCAGTCCTGCGCTTGCGCAGGACAAATTTCAAATTTCAAACACCAAATTCCAAACATGACGATCAGCGTCATGCGCCAGCGATTTGAAGTTGGTAATTGGGCACTTGAAATTTTTTTGGTATTTGGAGCTTGAAATTTGGAATTTATTCTCACGCCGGCAATATAATTGTCACCGGTATTTTTACAATCTAATCTCGCCGGATGCCCGCCGCCATCCAGGTATGTTACGCGCCCGCTGATTATGAGCGCCGCCCGCCGGCCTTCTGGCGCGGGCGCGCCGCCGTGGTGTTCGACATCCTGCGGGCCACTTCCACCATCGTGACGGCGCTGGCCGCCGGCTGCGGGGGCGTGCGTTGTTTTCGCGCCGTGGCCGCGGCGCGCCGCTACGCCGCCCGGCACGCGCGGACGGCCCTGGCGGGGGAACGGGACGGGGTGCCGCCGCCGGCGTTCCAATACGGCAATTCCCCGCGCGAATTTTTGTCCTGGCCGCCGGCTTACGACACGCTGGCGCTGACCACCACCAACGGCACCCGGGCCATCGCCGCCGCCGCTGACGGTGGCGCAGCGCGGGTGCTCATCGGCAGCCTGTTGAATTTGTCGGCGCTGGCGGAGTATTGTCGGCGCGCCGGCCTGCCGCTGACGCTGGTGTGCAGCGGCACCGGCGCGGATTTTTCCCTGGAGGACGCGCTGGCGGCGGGGGCGCTGCTGGCGGAATTGCGCCGCGCGCACCCGCTGGTGTCGCTGTATCGCGCCAACCGCGCCGACTTGCGCCGCGCCTTGCACACCTCGCGCAACGGGCGGCGCCTGCGGGCCATCGGCCTCGCCGCTGACCTTGACTTCTGCCTCCAACGCGACCGGTATCACGTGGTGCCGGCGCTGGCGGTGGACGGAGTCATCGGCATTTAAGATTTACGCGTTGTGAACGGTCACGGCAGGGCTTTGAGCGCTTGCGCGGCCAAGGCCCGGATTTCCTGGTCCGAGTTGCGGATTACCGTGGCGCTCATGGCGGTCTGGAACTCCCGCCGCGCCAGGTCGTATTCCCCCACCGCGACGAGGTGGAAGGCATAGTAATAACGGAAGAAGCAGTTGTACGGCTGGTTGGCCAGCGCCTTGGTGTAAAACAGATGGGCTTCATCGTAGCGTCGCAAGGTGTCCAGCGTCAGCGCCTGTTTGAGCAGCGGGCTGTCGGACAAGCGGTTGGCGAATTGCGCGAGCGTGTAGTAGCGCAGGGCGGCTTGGCCCAGGGTTTCCCGCTCGGTCAGCAATTGCGCGGCCGTGGCGGCGGCCCCGGTGTCGCCGGCCTCCTGGATTTGGGGGTTTAACGCGGCGGCTTGGTAACGCAGGATGTCGCCGGCGGTCTCGAGGGCCGCGGCGTTGGCGGGGTCAAGCCGGCGGATCCGCGCCACTTCCTCGGCCACTTGTTCCGGGGACAGGGTGACGAGCTGGCTGGCGGGCTGGTTGAAGAAACGCCGGGATTCCCAGACTTTCATCGTCAGCGTGGTGAGGAAAAAGATGGCCGCCAGGGCGCTGACCATGAGCGCGACGCTGCCGGCGTGGTCGAACCGGGAACCGACGGGACGATACCTGGTTTGCGCGCTGCCAATGGCCAGCAGCGCAAAGCAGGCGATGGCGCAGGCGGGAATGTGCAGGTTGAAATCGAACACGGCGTGCACCGCCATGGCCGCCAGCGCGCACCAGGCGATGCGCACCGCGATTTGCTGCTCAATCGGCTCCAGTTCCCGCCGGGTGCGCGCCCACAAGCGCGCCGTCAGCGCCGCCAGGAAGCCCAGCACAATGACCGCGCCAATCGCGCCGTAATCCGCCAGCAGGTTGAGATAGTCGTTGTGCGTGTAAATCGCCCGCCCGTAAAACGCCGCCTGATGCAGCCGCTGATGCCAGAAATCAAAGGTGGCCATGCCGCTGCCAAACCACGGCTGGCCGGCCCAGATCCGCAGCGCGTCCTGCGCCAGCAACAGCCGGATGTCGCCATGCGCGGCTTGCTCGACGCGGGACATGGCAAATTCATTGTTGGCGATGAACAGCACGCAACAGCCGATGCCGAGCAGGATGGCGCACAGGAACACCAGCTTTAACTTGATCGGCGTGCGGCGGTCCAGGCACAGGAACAGCGTCGCCACAATGACGCCCGCCGTCCAGGCCAGCGCCGAGCCGCGCGAGAACGAGTAAAAGATTCCCACGGTGAACATCACGAACAGGTAAAAACACACCAACCGCACCGGCCAGCGCAATTTGTTATAAAATCCCAGTCCGATGGCCACCAGTCCGCTCATGACCAGGAAATTGCCAAAATGATTCGGACAACCGAAGGTGCCCGAAATGCGCTGGCCGTAATCCGGGCGCGGCAGGCCCCAGATGGCATACACACTCTCGTGATGCAACAGGCCGAAGACGCAGGTGCCGGCGGCGCAGACCAGCAGCCAGCCCAACAACCAGTAATACCAGCGCGGCGAGCGCACCAGATTGCGCAGGGACAGGAACACCGCCGCGTACACCAAAATCCACAGCCATTCCAGCCGCGCCGGATACTCCGCCGGCGAGCGCAGCCAGGAGAACAGCGCGTACACCAGCCAGAGCAGCACGAACACTTCCACCCAGCCGCCGGTGATGATGCCGCGCTGGAAATTCCGCGCCGCGCCCAGCAACACCAGCAGCCACAGCGCCGCGCCGACCGGGAACAGCCAGACGGCGACGTTCAGCTCTATGCCGCCCCAGTGCAGGGAAGTGACCGCGATGAGCACCGCGTTCAACAGCAGCGTCGTGATGGAAATGAGTTGGGTCGGCACGGAAGCGCCGCCATTGTATTCACGACTGGCTGATGGTGGATTCATTGTCAGGCGCCAATCATGGACGTTCCGACTAACGAAGTCAATTTTTGAACCCGGCGGACAGGAGAGGATTCGAACCTCCGGTACCTCGCGGTACACGCGCTTTCCAGGCGCGCACAATAGGCCACTCTGTCACCTGTCCCGGCAATGAAGAATGCAGCGAAAATGCTAACGATGTTTCACCGTCAGCGCCAGTATTTAATTCGCCCGCCCCGCTAAAATTGCGCTTTGCATTGGATTTGCGCGTAGGCGGCCGGGTCGGAGTGGAATTGCAGGTCGGCGCCGCTGTAGTAAAACTGCCGCGTCACCGCCGAGCCGCCTTCCGCCTCCAGCGTCACGCCGGGCCACAGGGTGTAACGCGCGCCGAGGCCGACGCGAATTTCCCGGTAGGCCAGGTTCGCGTTGGCGAGATTGCCGCGACCCGCGGCATGGCCGAAATTTTTGCCCGTGCGGTAATTGCCGCCGCGCAGCCGGGCGCCGACATAGACCTGCAAGTCGTCCAGCGCGTCATATTGCAATTCCGGGTCCGGCAACATCGCCAGCAGCGTCCATTGGTCGGCGAAACGCCAGCGTACGCCGACGCCCGGCAGCACCGGGCAATCGTCCCAGTGGTACAGACCGGTGCCAAAACGCGGATCAAGCTGCGCGCCGAAAAACCATTGCAAATCCGCGTTCACCAGATAAGTGGCGCCGATGATCAGCGGCACATTGACCTGGTCGGTGGTCACACTCTTGAAATCGCCGTACACGCCGGGCCGCGCCTCAAGGCGCAGGATCCATTGCGCCGCCAGGTTGAAGTCCGCGCCCAGCACCAGCGCCGCGCCGCTGAGGGTGTCGGGCAACAGGTCGCCGCGCAGGGAACCGAAATCGTAACGCTGGTAATCCAGCCCGGCGCGCAATTGCCAGTTAGCCGCCAGCGGCACGCTGACGATGTAGGAAAGGTCCAGCCGGTTCTCGCGCAGGCGGCCGTAGGAGGTGGGGCCACGGTGAATATCGCTGCCGCCGACATAGGACTCGGAGAAATTAAACTCATGCGACACCGCGGCGGCGGGCCGCTGTTGCGGCGTGTCCAGTCGCAACCAATCCGGCTGCGCCAGGTCGGCCGCCTGGCCGCCACTGTCAGCGGCGACGGCCAGTCGCGCCCCCAGTCCCAGGCACCACAGAATGAGTAAACCACGCATGACAGCGCAGTCTGCCGCAAGCCGGGGCGGAGGGGAAGTTTAATGTTTGGGCAACCATGAGTGCCATTGACTAAATCATCCCAAACCTTATATTTCCCCGCCATGACCCATCATGCCACGCCACCGTCCCTCGCCCTGCTCGCCTGCCGCGTGCTGGAACGTGAAATCGCCTTGCTCAGCGCCGGCGCCACGCATTTGCGCGTCGTCCGCCATTTTGAAGTCGGCTTGCACGACCAGCCGGACGGCTTGCGCGCCACGTTGCAAAAGGAATTGGACGAGCTTGACGCGCGCGCCGATGTTGACGCCATCGCGCTCGCCTACGGGTTGTGCGGCTGCGGCACGGCGGGCCTCCGCGCGGGACGGCATCCGGTGGTGATTCCGCGCGCGCATGATTGCGTGACGCTGTTCATGGGCAGCAAGGAGGCTTACGCGGCGCACCAGCGCGCCAATCCGGCGGCGTATTATTACACGCCGGGCTGGAACCGCGAGCGGCGCGTGCCGGGGCCGGACCAGGAGGAGCAT
>JAISBF010000094.1 GCA_031266335.1 Verrucomicrobiales bacterium | reverse complement strand
ATCCCCGCCCAGTCGCAAGTCTGGGCCTACACCCTCGAACCCCTCCTGCACGGCAAACTCTACGGCAAACCCATCACCGAAAAAATCATCGTCGGCGCCGACATCGTCATCGAAGAAGAAAAAATCTAACCAGCCACATCAACGCAAAGACGCAAAGGAACAAAGTAGCGCAAAGATTTTTGTTAATTAAAAAACCAACCCAAAAAAATCTTCGCGCCTTTGTCCCTTTGTTCCTTTGCGTTAATGCAGCTCAAAAAAAAACAACCACCAACCAACAACCGAAAGCACCAACATGAACCCCAAACTAACCCTCCTCATCCTCTGCGCCCTCAGCGCCTCCGCGCTGAATGTGCTCGCGGCAAACAAAGTCGTCACCGGCGGCACCACTGTGGAGTCGGACCAGACCTACGAAAGCATCGCCACCCAAGCCGCCCTGCAAGTCAGCGGCAGCGGGACACTCTACAGCGGCACCAACCTCACCCTCAGCGCCACCTTCGACACCGGCAACGGACGCTTTGGCGCTTACGCTAACAATTTCGGGGCGCTCAACTTGTTTGGCGGCACCATCACCACCACCGGCACCACTGGTCATGGGGTGTTGTACGGCAACACCATCGGCGCCACGAGCGGAACCTTGCGCCGGGTGACGATTGTAACTTCGGGATACGGCGCCTATGGCGTGCAAGCGCAAAGCGGCTTGATACGGTTGGATCATCTCAACGTGACCACCACCGGCAGCAACGCATACGCGGTGGCCGGGATCAACCTGGAGATTGCCGATTCCGCCATCACTACCAGCGGCGTCAGGGCGATGGGGTTGGTGGCCAACGGTGGCAGCAACAGCTTGTTCACGGCGCGGAACGTCTCGGTGGTGACTTATGGCGCGGAGGCTTACGGCGCGGTGACGGCCGGCGCGAACGCCTCGGGGACGATTGAGTTGCATTTGACCGACGTCCGGGTGGAAACTTTCGGCGCGGCGGCGAACGCTGTCCATGTGGGGACGGGCACCAATCCCGGTGTGCGGATTGTGGAAATTATCGGCGGCACTTACCAGGCGCATCGCGGCGCCGGGATCGGCATCAACGACCAGCCGGGGAACCAACCGGCGGCGGTGTTGCAAACCTACGGCGGCATTTACGACATCCGCCTCAGTGGCGGCGCGACCGTCAGCGGCACCGCGTCCATCAACTTCCATAGCGCGCGCATTGCCAGCGACACCGGCGCCGAGGTGGATTTTCCCACGACTATCACGCTGCATGTGGAAAACTCCACGCTCAACGGCGCCGCGAACTTCAAAGGCTCCTCGACTTCGATGGTCAACTTCAGCGACCACTCCGCGCTGAACGGCGACCTGAATGTCAGCCACACCGCCGCGTTGACGCTGACCCTGGACGACAGCACCCTCAGCGGCAACGTCACCGGCAGCGGCACGGCCACCGCCACCATCACCGTCAGCGGTCAGGACGGCAGACTCCTCGGCGACATCGCGCAAAACGACGATGCGGCCGTCACCGTCATCATCAGCGACGGCGCCACCGGCAGCGGCGGCTACCACGGCGGCAACCTCATCACCGGCGGCGACAGCGCGTGGACTTTCGATAAAGACAGCCACGGCAACTACGGCGAGAATCACGGCACCTGGAACCTTGGTGACTACGATGTCACCTTCGATAACATGATCCACACCGGCACCATCACCATCAGCGTCAACAGCGACACCGGCGAAGGTGGCTCCATCACCATCACCGACACCGCTGACGGTGAGGGCACCGTTCACATCAACACCACCGGCAACGGCCAGGCCGACCCGAACAAAGTTCTCCCCGGCATCGTCAGCGGCAAGGGCACGGAACACTGGCAGTGGGATCCCATCGACTGGGGCATCGACACCATCATCAAAGACGGCGACCACTTCATCAAACAAGGCACCAGCCCCGCCGGCGCGGTCCTCAACAGCAGCGTGGCGATCCAACAAGCCATGTGGTTCGCGCAACAAAACAGCTTGCTCAAGCGCATGGGCGAATTGCGTTATGGAGCGCGGGCGTCCCGCCCGCTGGCGGACAAGGATGTCCGCGTTCCATACCATAGCCTCATCGAAAACATCTGGATAAGAAGCTACGGCCAACAGTTAAACATCGGCAGCCAAGCATCAGGCAAAGCCTACGAACAACTCATCTACGGCGTCGATCTCGGCACGGATCATAAATTCACCTTGTCCGCTGACAGTGACTTGTATCTGGGAATCTACGCCGGCTACGGCCGCAGCGACCTCGATTACCGTACTCCCGGCACCGACGGTGAAATCAACAGTTACTACGGCGGCCTCTACGCCACTTGGTTACACGCCAGTGGCTTCTACCTCGACGCCACCATCAAAGCCGCCAGCGTGGACAACGACCTAAAAGCTCCCTACGGCAACACTCAACTCAAAGCCAGCTACAGTGATGTGAACCTCGGCGGCAGCATTGAAATTGGCCACAAGTTCACCTTCGCTGATGATTGGTTCATTGAGCCGCAGTTCCAAGTGAACTACCTCCACATCCTCGCCGAAGACTACACCGCCGGCCCCATGAGCCTCAAAGCCCAAGACCTCGACGCCCTGCAACTCCGCATCGGCAGCCTCTTCGGCAGAACCATCAACCTCACCAACAGCGGCGCGTTGCAACCCTACGTGAAGATCAGCGGCGTCGAAACCATCAGCAGCGGCGGTGCCATCCGCAACGGCTACCAATCCACCCGCGCCAACACCGACGGCGCCCGCGCCGAACTAGGCGGCGGCCTCATCTGGCAACTCGACGCTGACAATCAACTCCACCTCGACTACGAAGCCTCCTTCGGTGACAAGTACGACAAACCCTGGGGACTGTCAGCGGGTTACCGCCATCAGTTCTAAAAGCATCCTGGGCCACAGAGAGCACAGAGCAGACACAGAGAACCACAGCGATTTTATTAAACAAAAAATAAACCCTGTGCTTCTCTGTGCCTACTCTGTGTCCCTCTGTGACCAACTAAAAAAATCTCCGCGCCTCCGCGTCTCCGCGGTTAGGTTTTGTTTTAAAAAACTGCCTTCGCGCCTTAGTGGTTCAAAGTTTTAACAGCCGGCGCAGGTATCGACCGGTGTAGCTGCGGGCGTTGGCGGCGATTTGTTCGGGGGTGCCGCGCGCGATGATACGGCCACCGGCAGCGGCGCTTTCGGGGCCGAGATCGATCAGGTAATCGCATTCGGCAAGCAGGTCGAGGTGATGCTCGATGACCATCACGGTATTGCCGGCGTCAACCAGTTGGTGCAGGACGGCCAGCAATTTTTGCACGTCGGCGAGATGCAGGCCGACGGTGGGTTCTTCCAGCAGGTACAGCGTTTTGCCGGTCAGCGCGGCGCGGGTGGCGAGGCGGCGGCGTTGTTCTTGCAGGCGAATGCCCGCCAGTTCGGCGACCAGCCGGATGCGCTGCGCCTCGCCGCCGCTGAGGGTGGGACTGGTCTGGCCGAGGGTGAGATAGCCGAGGCCCGTTTCCTGCAACAGCGTCAGCGGCACTTGCAGGCTGGGCTGGCCGTCGAAGAAGTTGACCGCCTCGTCAACGCTGAGGCTGAGGATGTCGTGGATGTTCTTGTCGCGGTAGGTCACGTCGAGCACCGCTTCCGTCCAGCGCTTGCCGCCGCATTGGTCGCACGGCACATACGCGGTCGGCAGGAAATTCATCTCGATTTTCAACAAGCCCTGGCCCAGGCACGCGGGACAGCGGCCGGTGCCGGCGTTGTAGGAAAAATGCGTCGGGGTGAAGCCGCGCGTCTTGGCGAGCGGCGTTAGCGCCAGTAATTTGCGCAGCCAGTCCATCAGGCCGATGTAGGTGCTGACGGTGGAGCGCGAGGTTTTGCCGATGGGCGATTGGTCAACTTCAATCAGCTTGACGAGGTGGCCCAGGCCGCTGACGGTCAGCGGCGCGGGCGGGCAGCGTTTGGCGATGGCGGCGCTGACGGCGGGGATGATGGCCTGGCGCATCAGCGTGGATTTGCCGCTGCCGCTGACGCCGCTGACGCCGACCAGGCGTCCGAGCGGGATGTTGACGGTGAGATTTTTCAAATTGTTCGCGCTCGCGCCGCTGACAGTGAGCCACAAGGGGTGTTGTTCCTTGACCCGTGATCGTTCCGCGGGCGGGCGGGCGGTTGGGCCGGCGGGATTACGCCGGTTGCGCGGTTGGGGCGGGATGGGGCGACGCTGGCCGCGCAGGGGATGGCGGAGCGGGCGGCCTAACAATTTGCCGGTGAGCGACTGCCGGTTGCGCGTGAGCTGCCGCCAGGTGCCGCTGGCGATGACTTCGCCGCCGTTGACGCCCGCGCCGGGGCCGAGGTCGATGATGTGATCGGCGGCGCGCATGGTGTCCTCGTCATGCTCGACGATGACCAGCGAGTTGCCGCGCCGTTGCAGTGCGCGGAGCATCTTGATGAGTTCGGCGTTGTCGCGCGGGTGCAGGCCGATGGTGGGTTCGTCGAGGATATACAGGACGCCGCGCAGGTTGGAGCCGAGTTGCGCGGCGAGCCGGATGCGCTGCGCCTCGCCGCCGCTGAGGGTGGGCGCGGCGCGGTCGAGATTGAGGTAGCCGAGGCCGACGTGCCGGAGGAATTGCAGCCGTTGCAGAATCTCCGGCAGGATGTCGCCGGCGATGGCGGCGGCGCGGCCGGTGAATTTGCGCCGGCGAAAAAAGGCCAGGCAGTCGTTGACGCTGAGCGCATTCAGCGCGGTGACCGGCCGGCCGGCGAAACGGACGGCGCGGGCGGCGGGATTAAGGCGCGCGCCGCCGCATTCGGGACAGACGCTGAGGCGGTCGGCCTCCAGGCGCTCGCGGGCCAGTTCCTCCTGCTGTTCCTGCTCGGCGGCGGAGAGGTCGGCGTCAGCGGGCAGGTCGGCGATGGTGCCGTAACCCTGGCAGCGCGGGCACCAGCCGTGCGGGGAGTTGTAGGAGAACATGTTAGGTTCCAGCGGCGCGAACGAGGCGCCGGTGGCGGGGGAGAATAGTTGCGCGCTGAAGATGGCGTCGGCGGCCGCCTGCCGTCGCGCCGGCCGGCGGTCGGCGGCCGTCGTTAACATGGCCGTGCCGTGCCCCAGTTCCAGCGCCCGGCTGACCAGTTTTTCAAGGTGCGGCTCAGTGCCGCTGACGGTGGCGATGACGACGTCGATGTTGTGCTCGCGGTAACGGTCGAGCGGCTTGAAGTCGGCGGGCGCGACGAATTTGCCGTCCACGCGCAGCAGCGGGAATTTTTTCTTTCCCGCCCACGCGGCGAGTTCCGCGTATTTGCCCTTGCGGTTGCGCACCAGCGGCGCGAGCAACCGCGCGTCACCGTCAGCGGCGGCGCGGTCGCGGCGCAAAACTTTCTTGATTTGCGCGGCAATCTCCGCCGTGGTCTGTTGCACGCACGGCTCGCCGGTGGCGGGGTCGTGCTGGACGCCGAGCTTGGCGTAGAGCAGGCGCATGAAGTGATAGAGTTCGGTGACGGTGGCGACGGTGCTTTTGTGACCGCCGCGGGTGGTGCGCTGCTCGATGGCCACGGCGGGCGGGATGCCGCTGATGGCGTCCACGCGCGGTTTTTCCAGTTGCTCGATGAACTGGCGCGCGTAGCTGTTAAGGCAATCGAGGTAGCGCCGCTGGCCCTCAGCGAACAGCAGGTCGAACGCCAGCGTGGACTTGCCGCTGCCGCTGAGGCCGGTGATGACGACCATTTTCTCGCGCGGGATGCGGAGCGAGAGGTTTTTCAAATTGTGGTGTTTCGCGCCGCTGACGGTGATGGCCGGCGAAAAGTTGTTCGCGCCCGCCGGGCCGGCCGGTTCCGCAACGTCGACCGGGTCACGGTCAGCGATGCCGCCGCCGCGCAACGCTTGCGCGAGGAACGGGGCGGTGCGACTGTCAGCGGCGGCGACTTCCTCCGGCGTGCCGGCGGCGACGACCTTGCCGCCGCGGTCGCCGGCCTCGGGGCCGAGGTCGAGCACGTAGTCGGCGCACTTGACGACTTCCATGTTGTGCTCGATCACCAGCAGCGTGTGCCCCTGGTCCGCGAGCGATTGCAGCACGCCGAGCAGCGCGCGGATGTCCTCGTAATGCAGGCCGGTGGTCGGCTCGTCCAGGATGATGAGTTTCTGGCCGGCGGGCGACCCGGCGCCACGGTCGGCGACGAGGAGTTCGCCGACCAGTTTCAGCCGTTGTGCCTCGCCACCTGACAATTGACTGGTGGGCTGGCCGAGTGTGAGATAACCGAGGCCGACACTTTTCAAAATCCGCAAGCTCGCGGTAATTTTTTCACAAAGTCTTTGCGTCTTCGCGTCTGCGTGGCCGGAGTTAAAAAACACGAGGCCCTCGCTGACGGTCAGGTCGAGCACCTCGGCGATGTTTTTGCCGCGCCAGCGCGCGCGCAGGACGTGCTCTTGGAAACGCCGGCCGGCGCACACGGGACAGGTCACGAACACATCGGAGAGAAATTGCATCTCGATTTTTTCGCGCCCGAGGCCGGCGCAGCGCAGGCAGCGGCCGACGCCGCCGTTGAACGAGAAATCGCCGGCGGTCAGGCCGGACTGGCGGGCGCTGTCGGTGGCGGCGAACAGTTCGCGCGCGTGGTCGAAGGCGCCCATGTACACCACCGGCGTGCTGCGGGCGTTGCGGGCGAGGGGACTTTGATCGATGATGACGACGCCGGTGAGCGGCCCGCTGCCGGTGATTTTTTTCACCGCGCCCGGCTCGCTGGCGTTGAGCTTGAATTTCCGGGCGAGGTTTTTGTAGATGATTTCGTGCACCAGCGTGGACTTGCCGCTGCCGCTGACGCCGGTGACGGCGGTGAAACGGGCGAGCGGGATTTGAAAATCGAGGGCGCTGATGTTGTGCTTGGTCGCGCCGGTGAATTTCAACCAGCGCGCCGCGGTCAGCGGGCGGCGGCGCGCCGGCAGCGGGATGGCGCGGGCGCCGGTGAGGTATTGGAGGGTGGGGGATGATTGATAATTGTTTATTGATAATTGATTATTTGTTGTTTGGCCGCCGATGGCGGCGGCTTTTTTTAAATAATCAATATTCAATAAACAATTATCAATACTCCCGCTAAAGATGACCTGCCCGCCGTCCGCGCCGCTGCCGGGGCCGAGTTCGACCAGGTGATCGGCGGCGCGAATCAACGCCGCGTCGTGCTCGACGACGAGCACGGTGTTACCCTGCCGGGTCAGCTCGCGCAGCACGCCGATGAGTTGCGCGGTGTCGCGCGGGTGCAGGCCGATGCTGGGTTCGTCGAGCACGAACAGCGTGCCGGTCAGCGAGGTGCCAAGGCAGGTGGTGAGGTTGACCCGCTGCAATTCGCCGCCGCTGAGGGTGCGGCTGGCGCGGCCGAGCGTCAGGTAGCCGAGGCCGACTTGGTTGAGGTAGGTGAGCCGGGAGATGATTTGGCGTAGGAGGATAGAGGTGGAGGATTGATTATTGAATATTGAATATTGATTATTTGATAGTTGGCCGCCAGCGGCGGCGTCTTTTTTTAAATAATCAATATTCAATAGACAATTATCAATTTCCCCAAACCACGGGGCGAGTTCGCGGACGGGGGTGCTGTTGATTTGGGCCAGGTTGCGTCCGTGGAGCGTCCAGAGCAGGGTTTCGGGTTTGAACCGCTGACCGTGGCATGCCGCGCACTCGCGGTAGGCGCGGTAACGGGCGAGGATGATGCGGGAGGTCATTTTGTAGCTGGCCCGTTCGAGCCAGCGGAAGAAGCCTTGGACGCCGTACCATTCGCCGTCGTCGTAAGACTGGTCGAGGGTTTTGCCGGGGCCGATTTCGCCGTGAATGACAAAATCCTGCTGCGCCTGGCTGAGCTGGCAAAACGGGACATCGGTGGGAATGTGTCGCTTGCGGCAGGCTCGGAGCAGGTCGCGCTGGCAGTTTTGCATGGTGTTGCCGGAGAAACATTTCACCACGCCGCCGCTGATGGTGAGGCGGCGGTTGGGCAAAGCGAGCTGATAGTCGATGTCGATGGTGCGGCCGAAGCCGTTGCACGCCGGGCAGGCGCCGATCGGGTTGTTAAAGGAAAACAGGGCGGCGGTCGGGGCGGTGTATTCGTGACGGTCGGCGGGGTCGAGCCATTGGCTGGAGAAGGTCAGCGGACTGGCGGCCCCGGCGGGATGGACGGTGACGAGGCCCTTGCCGTATTGCAGGGCGGACTGGAGGGCTTCGACCAGGCGCGCCCGGTGCTCGCCGCTGAGGGTGAGGCGGTCGGCGACGACGCTGACCGTGAAGGGCCGGGCCGGGTCGCCGTCAGCGGACCATTCGTCGAGGCGTGTCGGTACTCCGCGATGCAGGATTCTGACAAAACCCTGCGCTTGCAAAAATTGCGCCGCCGCCGCTGTTGGCGTGCGCGCGGGGAACGGCACCGCGAACGTGATCAACGCCGGGCAACCGGCGTGCCGCGCGAGCAATGCTGCCGCGATTTGCGACGCCGTCCACGGCTGGATCAGCTCGCCGGTCAGCGGACTGCGCAACTCGGCGTGGAGCGGGAACAGGAGCTTCAGGTAATCGGCGATCTCGGTCATGGAACCGACCGTGCTGCGGGAAGTGCGCACCGAGTTGGATTGGCCAAGGGCGATGGCCGGGGGGATGCCCTGGATGGCCGTCACCTTCGGCTTGTTCATGCGTTCGAGGAATTGGCGCGTGTAGGGGGAAAAAGTTTCCGCGTAGCGGCGCTGGCCTTCCGCGTAAACGGTGTCGAAGGCCAGCGATGACTTGCCGGAACCGCTGAGTCCGGTGACGACAATGAAGCGGCCGAGCGGGAGGTTGAGATTGCATCCCTTGAGATTGTTTTCACGCGCGCCGCGGATTTTGATAAAAGCGTGACTGGGCATAGGAACTGCAATGATAGCAGTTTTTTGCCGGGTCGCGTGAAAAAAACGAAATTTACCGGGAGTTCATGGAGAATATGGTTTTCACCACAAAGACACAAAGGCACGAAGGCTGTTTTTTTTAAACAAACCTTCGTGCCTTCGTGTCTTTGTGGTTCAAGTTTTTTTAGAACTGATGGCGATAACCTGCTGTCAGTCCCCAGGGTTTGTCGTACTTGTCGCCGAAGGAGGCTTCGTAGTCGAGGTGGAGTTGATTGTCAGCGTCGAGTTGCCAGATGAGGCCGGCGCCGAGTTCGGCTCTGGCACCGTCAGTGTTGGCGCGGGTGGATTGGTAGCCGTTGCGCAGGGTGCCGCCGCTGCTGATGGTTTCGACGCCGCTGATCTTCACGTAGGGTTGGAGCGCGCCGCTGTTGGTGAGTTTTATACTGCGACCGAAGAGGCTGCCGATGCGGAATTGCAAGGCGTCG
>JAISBF010000044.1 GCA_031266335.1 Verrucomicrobiales bacterium | reverse complement strand
AGAGACGCGGAGCCGCAGAGTTTTTTAATTAAATTAACTCCGCGGCTCTGCGGCTCTGCGCGAGATTTGTTTGCGCTGCCGCCTCATCCTGCCGGCCTATGGAGCGCGGGCGTCTCGCCTGCTTCGTTGCCGGCTGGAAGCCGGCGCTCCCAGTGGGGTCAGCGACGGCAGGCATGATCAGCAAACGGCCATATCGCCGCGCTTTCTTCGACATTATACGAAAAAAAAACTTAGATTTTTTTCACGCCTTTTTTCACCAGGCTGGTGCCGTCCTGGATGGCTTTGGTCAGGCGTTCATTGGCGAGGTCCAGGAAGGTCAGGGCCTTTTGTTTGACGATTTTGCGGCCGGCAATGGTTTCTTGCTCGCCTTTGATGACGGCCTTTTTCAGCAATTCGGCGGCTTGGTCGATCAGCTTGAGCGCCGGCTCGGAAAGATGCGCGTCATGGACGGATTTGGTGGTTTGGGGGGATGACTTGCGACGGGTGGATTTTTTTACTGCCATGCGGTTAACTTAACCAAAATCGCGGGAAATGCACGGTGAAAAACTTTGCGGCTTTGCCTCGCCGCGCCGTTGCGTTAAAATATCCGCCGCGTTATGGCAAAAATTCTCGTGGCGCTGTCCGGCGGCGTGGACAGTTCGGTGGCGGCGGCCCTGTTGCAGGAGCAGGGGCACACGGTCAGCGGCGCGTACATGAAGAATTGGATCAACGAGGAAAATGTCGCCGGCAACTGCCCGTGGCAACAGGACATCGAGGACGCCGCCGCGGTCGCCGACCGGCTCGGCATGCCGTTCCGGGTGGTGAACTTGATGCGCGAGTACCGCGAACGGGTAGTGAATTATTTGTTAGCGGGTTACGCGGCGGGGGTCACGCCCAACCCCGACGTGATGTGCAATCGCGAGATGAAATTCGGCGCGCTGCTGGATTACGCGCTGCGGGAGGGATTCGACCATGTCGCCACCGGCCACTACGCGCGCAAGGTCGCTGACGGTGAGTCCTTTGACCTTCTCGAGGGCGCGGACCCCAACAAAGACCAGTCGTATTTCCTCGCGCTGCTGCGGCAGCGGCAGGTGGCGCGCGCCCTGTTTCCGGTCGGCGACCTGCCCAAGCCGGAGGTGCGGCGGCTGGCGGCCAGGTTCGGCCTCGCCACCGCGGCGAAGAAGGACAGCCAGGGGATTTGTTTCATCGGCGCGGTGAAGATGGCGGATTTTCTCGCCAAGTTTATTCCCGACCGGCCGGGCGACATTGTGGACTGGCGGGGGCGCCGGCTCGGCGAGCATCGCGGGCTGCATTTGTACACGCTCGGCCAGCGCAAGGGCATCCGGGTGCCGTCGAACACGCCTAACCAGGCTTATGTCGTGCTTGAGAAACGGGTCGCGGACAACGCGCTGGTCGTCGGCTTCGACCGTCCCGACACGCCGCAACTGTACGCCGCGGAGTGCGTGGTGTCGCAACTGTCCTGCACCAACCGCCCGCTGACGGTGACCGCCGACCGCGAGGCCAAGCCGCGCTATCGCGCCCGCCGCCAGCGGGTGACCTTCACCCCGTCAGCGTCGGCGGCCGGCGTCGCGCGGCTGAAATTTCACCAACCGCAGCGCGCCCTGGCGCCGGGGCAGATTTGCGCGTTGTACGACGGGCCGCGGCTGCTCGGCGGCGGGATTTTTACGGAGATTATTTACCGATGAAATACATATCGTGGAACGTCAACGGCATCCGGGCCTGCCAGAAAAAAGGCTTCGCGCAATTCGTCGCGCGCGAGGATCCCGACCTTCTGTGCCTGCAGGAAGTGAAGGCGGAGCGGCACCAGGCCGAATTGAACCTGCACCGCAACTATCACGTCAGTTGGTACAGCGCGGAAAAAAAGGGCTACTCCGGCACCGCCGTGTTGTCCAAAGTCACGCCGCTGACGGTGACCTACGGCCTCGGCGACGCTGAACTTGACCGGGAAGGGCGGGTGATCACGCTGGAATTCGCGGATTATTTCCTAGTCAATGTTTACACGCCAAATTCCAAGGACGGCCTGCAACGCCTGGCCTACCGCCACCAAACCTGGGACCCGCGGTTTTTGCAACATCTGCGGCGGCTGGAACAAGCCAAGCCCGTGGCGTGCTGCGGCGACCTCAACGTGGCGCACCGGGAAATTGACCTGGCGCATCCGGCTGACAATCATTTCAGCGCCGGGTTCACCGACGAGGAGCGTGCGGGCTTCGAAAATTATTTGCGGGCCGGGTTCATTGACACCTTCCGCGAGTTTGAGCCGGGCGGCGGCCATTATACCTGGTGGAGCTACCGCACGGCGGCGCGCGAGCGGAACATCGGGTGGCGGATTGACTACTGGCTGATTTCGCCGGCGCTGCGCCCGCGCTTGCAAAAAGCCTGGCTCATGCCCGAGGTGCCCGGCTCCGACCATTGCCCGGTCGGCATGATTCTGGCATGAGCAAATTTTAAACGTCTGCCAACACGACCGCAGGCGCCAATTCTTCCTTATTCTGCCGCTGCTCGCGGCGCAGGCCGTCCGGATTCAGGTATTCGTGAATGACTTTGTTGACGCGGTACCACGCCTGCTGGTCTTCCGGCGTCAGCTTGGTGGCCACCGCGCACATGGCCTGAATCATTTCCTGCTTGGCTTGACTGACCAGGGCCGCTCCCCGCGGGGTGATTTTAATGAGGATTTGCCGGCGGTCGGTCGGCATGGTGGCGCGTTCCACCAGGTTGGCGGTGACCAGCCGCTCAATCAGGCCGGTGGTGGCCGGAGTGGTATGGCCCATGAATTTGGCCAGCTGTCCCATGCTCAGCGACTCGCGGGCGGACAGGAGCTCCAGCAAAATAAATTGGGTCAGGGAAATTTCACTGAGCGTGCGCTTGAGGATGTTGGTCATCAGATGACGCTGTTTGAAGATGACGATTTCCACCAAGCGGTGAACTTGTTCCGCGTTGATGGCAATTATATCGTTGGTTATTGGAGTTTGAACAGGAGTAGGGGTTAGGGTTTCCATTTAATGACGCGATTATATTTAATTCCATTAATCTAATCAAGAGTGAAATGATTATGATTTGAAATAATTTCATCGTACCTATCATGGTCGGTTGATTTTGAGCTTTCTTACTGCAAAACCTCTTTGGTACTTTTTAAAAAACTTTTAAATTCCCCTTGACGCTCCTCATCAGCCCGCTACCTTTTGTTCCATGATTTCCGAGCTTGACAACGCGGCAGCCGGGCGAGTACGTTACTCTCGCTCTCTCGCTCTCTCGCTCTCTCGCTCTCTCGCTCTCTCGCTCTAAGCATCACTCCTGCCCCGACGCCTTAATTTCCCCGCAGGGTTTTACCCCTTTCATTCCCCATGCGGTAATATCCCGGCGGGATGCCACCCCGTCACGATTAGCGTCACCTCCCGCACGGTATCATACGATTCCTGCGACGCATGATTTGCCTAATGCAAACTCCGGCCACGAAGACGCCAAGGCGCGAAGGAAGTTTTTTACAGGGAGAACATGGAGATCATGAAGGTTTTAAAAAAATAATCTCCAGGCTCTCCATGATCTCCCGGTAAAAAATGCTTTGTGCTTTTTGTGTGTTTTTGTGGCCATTAAAACCAAACAACCAGAAAACCAATGAAAATGAAACTAAACCAATCCAAACTCAAACTGATCCTTCTCTGCGCCCTCAGCGTCTCCGCGTTGAATGTCTTTGCCGCCAGCAGAGACATTACTGAAAACACCACCGAGACCGGCGCGTCCTACGACGACAGCGACACCACCACCCAGGCGGCCCTGAACGTCGCCACCAGCGCCGTGACCTACACCGGCACCAACATCACCCTCAGCGCTACCAATAACGGCGCCGTTGACAACGTCGTCGGCAGAGGCGCTTACATTGACAATGGCGCCGTCCTGTCTCTCACCGGCGGCAGCATCACCACCATTGGCAGCTTCGGGATGGCGGTGCATGTCGTCAACACCAGCAGCGGCACCGTGAACAACGTGAACATTCAGACCGGCGGGTATCAGGCCTACGGCACGTGGGTGGTTAACTCCACGCTGGCGCTGACCGGCGGCAGCATCAGCACCACCGGCAGCAACGGGTATGGGATTGTTCTCGTCACCAGCAGCGGCACCGTGAACAACGTGAACGTGCAGACAACCGGGGTGCGCGGTGACGGCATGAAGGTGGCTACTTCTTCCAACCTGGTGCTGGCTGGCGCCGACATCAGCACCAGCGGCAGCAACGGGTATGGGATGTGGTTTGAAACCAACAGCAGCGGCACGGTGAGTAACGCGAACATTCAGACGACCGGGGATCGCAGTCACGGCGTGTATGTGACAAACACCTCCGCCCTGACGCTGACTGACAGCGACATCAGCACCGGCGGCAACTCGGCGTATGGGATCTTTGCCACTGGCAGCAGCACTGTCACCGTGAACCTGAACGGCAACACCCTGAGCAGTACCGGCGCCAGCGACAGCCACAGTATCCTCGCCTCCTCCGCCACCATTGCCCTGACCGGCAGCAACGGCAGCGTCATCACCGGCAACGTGTGGAGCCAAGGAGGTTACTCGCGCGTCGAAATCACCCTCACCGACGCGGGTACCGAGATGCACGGCAATCTCAGACAGACCAACGTCACCAGCGTCCTCAACCTCAGCATCGGCGCGGGAGTCCTGTTCGAAGGCAGCGGCGAACTGGACAACCTGACCTTGGCAAGCGGCGCCCTCCTCGGCTACGCTGGCGATGTGTTGCAGGTCACCGGTGAAATCACCATCGGCGACGACATCACCATCGACTTCAGCAGCTTGACCGAGACCGGGGACTATCTGGTATTCAACTGGAGCGGCGCGACCATCACCGGCGGCACCATCAGCGAAGACCAATTCAACATCGCCGGGGAAGGCATCGAAGGCACCTTCAGCGTGGAGAACAACCAACTGACCTTCAACGCCACCGCCGTGCCGGAACCCTCCACCTGGTTCCTAATCGGCGCCGGCCTCGGCGCGCTGGCCCTCATCCGCCGCCGTTCGTCCTAACGGCACCTTGGCCCACAGAGAACACAGAGCATGCACAGAGAACCACAGAGATTTATTAAACTAAAAAATAAACCCTGTGTTTCTCCGTGCCTACTCTGTGTCCCTCTGTGACCAACTGCCTTAGTGGTTCATCTACCAGCGCCGCGATAAGTTGCGCTTTCAAATTCCGCGGGTTGCGGCAATATGCTGGCACCTTGATTATGGAAGACACTAACGAACTGCTGGCGGTGCGCCGGGCCAAACTTGACAAATTACGCGCGTTGGGCGTGAACCCTTTCGGACAGGCGTTTCCGGGCGCCGAATCGTCGGGCGCGATTCTGGCGGCGTTCGCCGAGGGAAAGCCGGCGCGGCTGGCCGGTCGCGTCGTGGCGCACCGCGACATGGGCAAAAGTCATTTTCTCCACTTGCAGGACGGCGACGGCCGGTTGCAGATTTACGTGCAGACCAAGACGCTGCCGGAGCGCGAGCAGGAAATTTTCAAGCTGGTGGACCTCGGCGATTTCATCGGCGTGGACGGGACGCTGTTCGTGACCAAGACGGGCGAAAAAACCGTGAAGGTCAGCGGCCTGACTTTTCTCAGCAAGGCGCTCAGGCCGTTGCCGGGCAAGTATCACGGCTTGCAGGATGTGGAGCAGCGCCACCGGCAGCGGTATCTGGATTTGCTGAGCAATCCCGCGACGCGGCGGACGCTGACGCTGCGGAGCGCCATCGTCAGCGAGACGCGGCGGTTTTTGCAGGACAAGAATTTCCTGGAAGTCGAGACGCCGATGATGCAGGCGGTGCCGGGCGGCGCGGCGGCGCAGCCGTTCGTCACGCGGCATCACGCGCTGGGGCTGGAATTGTTCCTGCGCATCGCGCCGGAGTTGTATCTCAAGCGGCTGCTAGTCGGCGGCTACGACAAGGTGTTCGAGCTGAACCGCAATTTCCGCAACGAGGGCATCGACCGCAAGCACAATCCCGAATTCACGATGCTGGAGGCGTACTGGGCCTACGCCGACTACGAGCAAATGGCGCTGCTGGTGGAGGAGTTGATTACGCGCCTGGCGGAAAAATTTTGCGGCGGCGCCGTGCTGCGGCATCCGCAATATAACGCCGACGGCGAGGTAATCGGCGAGAAGGTGATTGACCTGACCCGCCCGTGGCCGCGGAAAAAATACCGCGACTGCGTCACCGAGGCCGCCGGCGCGGACTGGTTCACCATCAGCGCCGCCGAGCGGCGCGAACGCGCGCGGCAGCTCGGCGTGGAGATTATCCCGGCACTGGAGGATTTCGAGGTCACCAACCAGGTCTATGAAAAATTAGTCGAGGCCAAAACGCTGAACCCGCTGTTCGTGACGCATTTGCCGAAGGAACTCGTCCCGCTGGCGAAACTGAACGCTGACGATGACCGCGTGGTGGACGTGTACGAGCTGGTCATCAACGGCCAGGAAATTTCCCCCGGCTACAGCGAGTTGAACGACCCGGTCACGCAACGCGAGCGCCTGGAACACCAGGCCGGCGGGGAAACGCAAAAACTGGACGAGGATTTCCTGGCCGCGCTGGAGCACGGGATGCCGCCCGCCGGCGGGCTGGGGCTGGGCATCGACCGGCTGGTAATGCTGCTCACCGGCGCCGAGTCCATTCGCGACGTGATTTTGTTCCCGCTGCTGCGCCCCCGCTGACCATGCGCCGGGCGGCGGCCGGTAATTTATGCTGGCGTCAGCGTCAGCGCGGGATAAATTTTTACGATGCATAACTCGGAACCGGAGCGAATGCCGCGGGGGATTGGCAACGCCTATCTGTTCCAGATTTTTAACTCCCTCTCCTTCCCCATCATCGTCGGGATGCCGATGCTGCTGTTCTTGAAACGCTTCGGCGCCAGCGCCACGGTGCTCGGCGTGATGGTCGCGCTGGCGCCGCTGTCCAACATCCTGCAAATCCCCGCCGCCGGCTATGTCGAGCGCGTCGGCTACCGCCGCTTCGTCCTGCGCGGCTGGGCCACCCGCAGCGTGTTCATCCTGTTTTTCATCGTCATCGCCTGCCTGCCCGCCGGCCTCGACCACACCACCAAAATCGTGCTGACGCTGAGCCTGCTGGTCTTCTACAACGCCAGCCGCGGCATCTCCGTCTGCGGCTTCCTGCCGTGGCTCACGCAATTGATTCCCGACGAGCACCGCGGCACCTACATCTCCCGCGACCAGATGTTCAGCAACATCTCCATCCTGCTGTGCTCGCTGTCAGCGTCCTGCTTTTTGCAATGGTGGGACGGGCTGGGCGCGTTCGGCGTGCTGTTCTTCATCTCCTTCGTCACCGCCATGCTCAGCCTGGTGTACTTGAAAAAAATCCCCGACGTGCCCGTGCCGCCGGCCGCGCGCAGTCCCGCCGGCGTGCCGTGGGGCGCCATCCTCCGCTACCGGCCCTTCCGCGTCTTCCTCGCCTTCAACTGCGCGCTGTTCGTCGCCTGGTCGGGCAGCACCGTGCTGCAAGTATCCATGCTGCGCGACCTGTTCGCCTACACCGACAGCGACTTCATGCGGCTCGGCGTGGTCTCCAGCCTGCTGTTCATCGTCAGCATGTACGGCTTGCCGAAAATCATCAACCGCGTCGGCAACAAACCCTTCCTCGCCGTGTCGCTGACCGTGCAAATCGCGCACATGGCCGGCTGGGCGCTGATCGGCGCCGGCCTCATCCCCTGCGCGTGGTGGAGCGTGGCGCTGCAACAAGGCAGCTGGGGCGTGGCGGCGGCCTTCTTCGGGCTGGCCAACACGCGCATGGTGATGTCCATCGCCCCGGCGCTGGGGCGCAGCCACTTCTTCGCCGTCTTCAGCGTCGGCCAAAACCTGGTGACCGGCCTCTGCCCGGTCTTGTGGGGCCTGCTGGTGGACGGGTTGCGCGGTTTCAACGTCCACTGGGGTGCGTGGCACTGGAACCCGTACTGCCTCGGCTACGTGCTGGTGACGCTGGTGATGTGCGCCAGCGCCGGCCTCCTGACGCGCGTGCGGGAGGACCGGGCGATGACCACCGAGGAATTTTTCCGCGAACTGCTGGTCAACAGCCCGGCGCGCGCCATCAGCCGCCTCATCCGCCGGCTGCCGTTATGAGAGAGGGCGTGTTAAAACAAATGACGCTGGCGGTGGCGCCGGTCATGGTGCCGCTGCTGCTCAAACTGCTCGGCGCGACCCTGCGTCTCACGGTCAGCGACCCGCACCGGGTGCTGAACGCCCAAGGCGACCGGCCGCTGCTGCTGGCCTTCTGGCACCATCGCATCGTGCTGATGCCGTGGCTGTATCGCCGCTATTTCAGCGGCCGGCTGCCCGCGCGCGTGATGATCAGCGCCAGCCGCGACGGCCAGCTCATCACCGACATCATCCGGCGCTTCGACATCGGCACCTTTCGCGGCTCCTCGTCCCGGCACGCCGTGCGCGCGCTGAAGGAAATGGCGCGGGAATTGCGGCGCGCGCCGATGGTGCTGGCGCTGACGCCCGACGGCCCGCGCGGCCCGGCCGGCCGGGTGCAGCCGGGCATCATCCACCTCGCCGCCCACACCGGCCTGCCGATCGTGCCGGTGAGCTACCGGCTGTCCTGGCAATGGCGCGCCCGCAGCTGGGACCGACTGACCGTGCCGCTGCCATTCTCGCGCTGCGCGCTGACCATCGGCGAGCCGCTGACCGTGCGGATTGAGGATGACGTCACCGCCGCCGCCGCGGAACTCGGACGACGGCTGGGGCGGTAAAAAACTCCGGCCACAAAGGCGCGAAGACGCGAAGTTTTTTTAATAAAAACAAAACAAAAAAATCCTTTGCGTCTTTGTTCCTTTGCCCCTTTGCGTTAAGGTAGCTAGCGGCGGCGGCGCAGGGCGAGGAGCAGCGCGGCGCCGGTCAGCAACAGCGCCCAGGCGCCCGGTTCCGGGATGATCGCAAGGGAGGTGAGCAGCAGGTTGTTGTTCAGGACACTCAGGCTGAAATAATCGCTCAGGTCGTCGCCGCCGGCGTTTTGCAACAGCACCTCGCCGAGGGTGATGTCGCTGAAGCCGCTGGTCAACAGCCATTCGCTGCCCACTGCGGCGTCGGCGAAGCCGTCGAGGAAACTAAGCCGGATGATGGCGTCGTCGAACAGCGTCAGCGTCGGGTTGGAACTGTTGCGGTTGCCGTCATACTCAGCGGTGTAAACGGCCAACATGTCGCTGATGCCGCTGGCGCCGAGGTCGAGCATGAGCAGCGAGCCGTCCCTGAAATCCACGCCGGTGATGTTTTTGCCGAAGTACAAAGCGCTGGCCTGCATCGGCCCGCTGACATCGCCGGGCGCGATGCTGCCGCCTTCTTTCACGATGACATGCCCGGCGGCCTCTGTAACGGTAAAGTTGCTGCCGACGCTGAACCGATGGTTGGCACTGTTAAGCAACACATAACCGGTGCCAGCCAGACTGGCGACCTGGGTGTTGGCGTCCACCAGCAGTCTCGACGCCGCGTCTATGCGCACGCCGTTATCCGCGGACAGCGCGTTGCTGTGCATAACTTGAAATTGCACGCCGCCCTGGATGAGCACCGTGCCACCGAATTCGCCGGGCGACTTGAGTTGGGTGTTGGCCGCCACAATCAACCCCGGATCCGTGCCGCTGACGGTGTTCTTCACCACCACGCCGGTGTCAATGACCAGACTGTTGTTGTTCTGCTGAATGATGAGCGAGTTGTTGCCGGTGAAAATGGTGCCGCTGCCGTTGAGGGTCGGATTGGCCGTGAGGATGATGGCGCCGCTGGCGATGGTCAGGGCGCCGTTGATGCCGATGTAACCGCCGGCGCTTAATTTCAGCGCGTTGATGGTCGCATTGCCGGTCAACGCGGCCGCGGTGTCAATCCGCACGTTGTCACCGTCAGCGCCGGCCCAGCCGACGCGATATTCATTCGCCGCCAGCCAACGGAAGCCGCTGCCGCTGACGTAGGTCACGAAATCGGTGACGCCGCCGCCGTAAGTAACACTCGTGTTGGTGCTGTTGTTCGCCGCCGCCCACGGCAGAATCTCGATGTTCGGCGCGCCGTAATTCTCGCCGCCAGTGCCGCCGACCAGGGCGCTGACGATGTTGCCGTCGTCCAGCACCAGCAGACGCCCGACATTGGCCGCGCTGGCAAAGGTGCTGCCGATGCCGTAGAGCGCAACGGTGGCGCCGTGCAACTGGTTCAGCGATTTCAGCGTCAGCGCGAAACCGTTGACGGTGGACTGGTTCCCGGTGACGATCCCGACCGCGCTGCGCCCGCTCCGCAAATAAACATCGCCGACCGACTGGCCGCTAACCTGCGCGTTGGCGCCAAGCCCCTGCGTACCAATGGCGCCGGTGAACAGGTTGATGGCCGAATTATTGTCCAGCAAATTGACCGTGCCGGATTGCGCGGCGTTGATTTGGGTGGCGTTCAAAAACAGGAACGGAAAAGTCCCGTTTTCACTGCTCAGCGACTGCCGCGCAATATTAATCGCCGAGGCGCCCTGGATGCGCGCCGCGGTCATGTTCTGGCTGGCATACGCCAGGTTAAAATATCCGTCCAACAGATTGACCTCGCCACCATGCAGGACTACGTTGCTGGCGGCGAGGCCCTGCATATTTAAATTATCAGGCCCGATTTTGGTGAAATCGCCGGCGACATCCACGGCGGCATTCAGGTAAATGGTATTGTTGGCGGTGGTGAGGCGCGCCTTGCCCTGCCCCGTGCCGCCGTTGCCGTAAGGCAGATACGTGCCGTAACCGGCGGCAAACGTCGCATTGCCCAGAAACGCCAGCGTGCCGTTGACGGTGAACGCGGCATAGTCGGCAAACGAGCCGTTGGCGCTGATGAACATGGCGTTCGGGTCGGTGAATATCAGCCGGCCGGCACCGCTGTTGCTGATTTGCCCGCCGCTGTGGTTGTTGAGATAAGCAAAATCCTGCGCTACCTCGACCTCGCCGCTGTAGGTGAGGTTGCCGAGGGCCTTGCTGTAACTGCGGTAACCGGTGACGGTGTAATCGCCGTTGGAGGCGCCGGTGGTGGGCTGGCTGATGATGATGGCGCCGCTGCTGGTGACGCCACGAACGTAAGTGCCCGCCGCGATGCCGTCGCCGGTGATCAGCGTGCCGATGGGCAGTTGCCGCGCGTCGAAGGTGCCGGTGTACAGCGTGGTCGCGCCCGTCGCGAACGACATGCTGGCTAGCACCGTGTCCGCACCGTAATTGCTGATGGTGTAATCGCCGCTGCTGGTGCCGCTGTACGGCCACACCGTGTTGCCTTGTGTGGTCTGCCGGGTAAGTCTTACTACGGTGTTATTGGACTCGATGAGGCCAATATACTCAGTGGGATACAACCCGTAGCCGATGAGTCGGTAGCCTCTGATGGAATTAATATCCGTGATGCCGGTGCTGGTGAAATCAACAGGAATAGTCGGATTATCGCCCAGCGTACCGAATTCCAATTCACCGAGGTTATAAGTAATTTCCGTACCGGTGTAGTAGAAATGAAAATTGGCCTCGCCGTTAATCCAATTGTTAGAGTCGCTGACGTTGAGATTCGGCGCGTCCCATTTCCATTGGGCGCGGGCACTGTCAGCGGCGACGACTATAAACACCAATGCTATAAGCGAACTTTTAGCGATGCTCCCCCCCCCCCCTGAGGACGGGTATTCCGCAAGAAGAATAAGAGGGATTTGTTAATAACACCGGCTACCAACGAGTTAATAATCATCATCGCATTCATAGCGACGAAAGTATGCTTCCAAGCAATATTGTCAACGGGAAAAATTCAAAATTCACAACCACCACGCGTAAGGTAAAACCAACCGACGCCTGACATACCAGCGCCTCGGGCGAATTTTGCCTTTTGCCTTGCAGTTTTGAATTTTGCGTTTTGCATTTTGCACTATTTCTCCCACAAATCGTAAAAATTGAAAAACTGATAGCAGTAGTCCGCGCAGAATTTCTCCAGCGCGGCGGCGAACCGCGCCGCCTCGGGACGGTAGTTTGCCAACTCCCGCCCGCGGTCGGCGACGGTAAAAACTTCCAGCGTCAGCGGCGCGAATCGGCCGGGGCCGCGGCGCGGAAAGAACATCACCGCCAGCGGCGCGCCGGTCGCGGCGGCAATGCGATAGACAGCGGCGGGCACGCGGATGACGCCGCCGAGGAACGGCACGCTGACGGTGTTGCGCCCGTCGAACGGGCGGTCGCCGGTGACGCACACCACGGCGTTGCGTTGCAGCGCGGCCAGCATCCCCAGCGCGCCGCCGTCGGGGCCGGTCGGGTCGATGAAGTTCAGCGTGGTCGCGCCGTCCGCGTGCTCGTGCGCGAGCTTGTCCACGTCGCCGGCGGGCCGGCGATAAACGACGAATTTTTCCGCGCGCACGTGTTCCAGCGCGGCCATGGCGATTTGCCAGCCGCCGACGTGGGCGCTGAGGATGAGGACGCCGCGCTGGCGCGCCAGCAGGTCGTTCAACCGCGCCACCTCGCGCACCGCGCCGACGATGCCGCGGTCGCCCAGAATCCCCGCCGCCGCGCGGTCCACCAGCACCAGCCCGAAAGTGAAATTCAGCCGCCAGCGGTGCCACAGTCGCGCCGCCGCGCCGCGACCGGGGAACCGCCGCGCGAGGTAAAATTTGCCCCGCTGACCGTGGCCGGTGCACAGCGTGTACCAGGTCGCCACCAGCACCAGCAGCGCGTAAGCCGCCCACCGCCCGCCGCCGCGGATGAGGCCGTAAAAAATCCCGTGCGCGAACGCCGGGGCGGCGCTGTTACTTGACCAGTGTTGAGCCATCGAGCGGGATGTTATAGCAGTTCGTTTGACATGGCGACAGCAATGCTTGCGCCGCGCCAAGCTGCGGTTAGCCAATCCGCTCGGGATGACGGAGGAAAGAATTTTTCACCACCAAGACACCAAGGCACGAAGGATATTTTTAACCAAACTTCGTGCCTTGGTGTCTTCGTGGTGAAAAGTTAACTGTCATCCCCAGCGCGTAACACCACGGCATCACTGGGAGCGCCGGCATCCTGCCGGCTTATGGAGCGCGGGCGTCCCGCCCGCTTCGTTGCCGGCTGGAAGCCGGCGCTCCCAGTGGGTCAGCGGCGACGGCGCAGTATGGCCAGCAACGCGACGCCGGTCACGATCAGCGCCCAGGTGGACGGTTCGGGGATGGCGCTGTAGTTCAACAGCAGGCTGGTGTAGTCAAGGCTCAAGCCCAAGGTGAAACCCGCTGCCGCTGCCTCTTGATTCAGACTCCACAGGGCAAGGTCGCTGGCTTGCAGGTCGTTGAGACCGCTGAGGATGATTAAATCCTCAAAATCCCCTAACCCGCCAAGGCCGTTGAGGGCGTTGACATTCACGGTGTAGTTAGTGCCGTCCAACGTCAGGCCATCGCTGAAGATCAACTGATCATAGTCATCGTCAGCGGCGATGTCCCATTGGTAAATAAAGTCGTCCAAGGTTAGCGCCTGAGTGAGTGTCAGTGTACCGGTGGACAGCACGCCGCCGCCGGTGAGTTCCGCGTTTGGCGCGAGGGTGAGGTTGACAGTGCTAACATCGCCGCTGCCGCCAAAGATACCGCCGGCGCTGACGTTGACTGCGCGGTCGAGCGCCACGGCACTGTCGTAGATGAACGCGCCGCCGGCGCTGACGTTGACTCCCGCCGTGCGGGTCAGCGCGCCGCTGCCGCTGACGAGCAGGACGCCACCGCTGACGGTGGTGGTGCCGGTGTAGGTATTGGTGTTGCTCAACGTCAGTGTGCCGCTGCCGACCTTGGTCAGCGCGGTGACGTAGTTGTTGACGTCCGTGTAGATGAAGCTGTAATTCGCATACTGACCGTAGTTGCTGATGTTGCCGTCAAAGGTGCCGCTGAGGTTGAGCGCGCCAACCTCGAACGTACTGATGCCGTTCGCCACGCCGCTGCGCAAGACCACTGCGGCACCGCCAAGGCCGGCGTTGCCCGTCGCCCAGATGACATCAACCAAGTCGGCGCTGTTGGTGACGGTGGAATTGGTGGACAGGTTGCCGATTTTAAACACCTGGTTTTCCACGCCGGTTTGCAAGGTCAAGGCCGTGAGGCCACGGCCAACTGCGGTTTGGGTGGTGCCGTTGTTTTCCATGGTTAGGTTGACTTGCGACCAATCAGCGACGGCATTGCTCGCGGTGAAGAAAGTCCAGTAATTGTTACCGCCGGCGGGGGTGGGCTGCAATTTCAGGTCGCCGGTAAATTCGCTCAAGTCGCCGTTGATGGCGGCGGATTCGTTGACGGCCTGCTTGTTGAGATTGTTCCCTTCCAACGTCAGGCTACCGTCACCGGTCCATTTGTTGCTAAACCGGATATACTGGCTGGTAAGTATGTAATTGTTGCTGCCGGTGATGCGCAGGTCGTTGGTCATGCCGGTGGTGGTCCATTCCGGGCTGGCGTAGCTGACCTGAAAACCGGCGTTGCCCGTCAGTTCCGTCGTGCCGGTGCCGAACCAGCCGGAGTTATTGATCACCAGCGTGGCGGCGGCGATGTTGCGGAGCGTGACGCCGCCGGTGTGGGTGTTGGCCCGGTAGGTGGTCAGGGCGACATTCGCGCCACCGCCGTCAATGTCGAGGCGGACGTTGCCGCTGAACCCGGCCGTGATCAGGCCGCCAAGCCAGACCGCGCTGGCACCGTCGGGCGCGACAATCAGGCTGGCCACGGTGTCGCTGTCGTTGGTGATGACCGCCGGCGACGCCGACTGGCCGTCCGTGCCGACAGCGAGGACCCGCAAGTCGTGCCCGTTCAGGTTCAGCGTGCCGCTGGTGGGCATCAGCACCATGTGCTTGGTGCTGTCGCCCCAATCCGCGCCGAGCTTGAGCACGCCGTCGTTCAGCGCAATATAGCCGTAGGTGGTGGAGGACGGCACGAACTGGCCGCCCAGCGTCAGCGTGCCCTGGCCGGCTTTGTTGATGTAGCTGGCGACAATGTCGGAGTCGATGGTCAACTCGCCGAGGCCGCTTTGCCAGACCATGAAACTATCCGTGTTATACAGCCCCATCTGCAGCGTGCCGCCGGTGACGGTGTAATTCTCCGCGCCGACGTAAATCAAGCCGCCAGTCTTCACCGTCAGTGTGTTACCGGCGAGGTTGAACACATTGTTGTTCGGGTCGCTGGCGGTGCTACTCAGCTTCAGCGAGTTCATGGTGGTATCTTCCGCTATCGTCGAGCTGCCGACTATATAGACATTATCGTCCACGCTGGTGCCGTCTTTGTAATCGGTGAACGCCCGGATGGCATAGTAAGTGCCCGCGTCCTCAACGACCTGAACACCCGTCGCCCAGTCGCGCCCCGTGCTCCCCTCGCCGCCGACGGTGATCCACGTGGCGAAAATACCTTGGGCGCTGTTGAGATTCGTCTTGCTCAGGAGGATGTCATCCCCGCGGATGTCCAGCGTCGAGTTGCTGTTGTAATTGGCAGCCGGGGCGCTAAGATTAGAACGCCAGATGTTGTTGACCAGGATGGAGGCGCTTGAATCGTCGCTGCGGTCAATCACCACGTTGCCGGCGCTGACTTGATAATTATAATTGCCGATGATGAAATTGCCCACCACTTCCCGGGTCGTGCCGCTGTTCAAAAAAATCCGCCCGCCGTTGACACTCAGCCCGGCATCGCCGCTGTTACCGTAACCCAGCTTGATAGCGTCAGTCGCGTCGTAGTCCAACACCAAGTTGCCGTCGTTCAGCATGGTGGCGCCGGTGAGATTGTTGGAGCCGGTCAGCCAGATTTCCCCATAGACCATTCCGGTGCCGTAGGCATTGCCAAAATTATTGCCGGTAATGTTGCCAATCACGTTCTTCGTCAGCGGCACCCCGGTGAGCACCGAATGATTGAAGTCAATGTTGGCGCCGGCGATAGTGACGTCTGCCGCCCCGTTATTGATGGCATGAATGGTCAGCGTGCCGCCGTTCATGGTTTGCAGAATGCGGATGAAATTACGCCAAGTTCCGCTGAACATCAGGCTGCCCTGGCTATCTATTCCGTTTTTGATGGTCACGGCGCGGTTGTCCCCGTTGATGTCCGAGGCAATCGTCTGTACCGTGGCACTGTAGTTTTCAAAGGCGGGATTATTGTTGGCGAGGCGCAGCGTGCCACCGGTGAGGGTGTAGGCGGTGGTGCCGTAAAATTGATAAATAAACGGTTGCAACTCCGAGGTACTGGTCAAAGCCAGCGTCGCGCCGTTGGTGCCGTTGAAAATTATCCAATCTCTGTTGTCCGGTACCCTGGTGCTTGGATTGCCAGCCCCGCTGCTTGGCGGAGTGGCGCCGCTGTTCCAGTTGCCGGGGGTATCCAGCTTGAGATCATTGGCGGAGCCGCTCCAATACAGGTAATCCGCTGACGCTGACGAAAGCAGCGCGCCGCCCGCGATGACCAACATACTACCTAGCAGTTTGATTGTTGTTATCTTCATAACTTATCCTCCATTTGCGTTGCCACAAACCGACCGCCGGCACTCGGCACGACGGCAAGATCAAGCGCAGCCGGGCGGCAACCGCCGGCAACACCTGCGAAAAAAACAGGGAAAAAAACTACTTGCAGTTCCGCATACGCTGAAACTGGCAAATTTATAGAACGCTGAACGCTGAACGCTGAACGCTGAACGCTGAACGCTGAACGCTGAACGCTGAACGCTGAACGCTGAACGCTGAACGCTGAACGCTGAACGCTGAACGCTGAACGCTGAACG